>JBFMHE010000001.1:0-300000 GCA_040752355.1 Nitrospirota bacterium
TTGCCTTGAATGCTGCCCCGTGATTCCTTCTCGGTCTTTTCCCCATTGCCGCTGCTCCTTTCTGTTCCCCTATTTTAGAGCAGCTTTATCACTTATGTCCCTGTCTATTTTTTCCAGACCAGCTCTTTCCTGGGAATACAAAGAAACAGAGAGCATGGTTTAAAGAAATATTTTATGAGGGCCATATCCCCCACAAATTGATTTATCTGAAAGCAGATGATCAACTATGCTTAAAGCGACTTAAACAACGAAGGAAGAGTTCACCGGAACGCGCTCGATTTGATACGGAAGAGGTTTTTCATCAGGTAAACAGTTATTTTCAAGCCCCTACAGATGGTGAAGGGTTTAATGTTGAAGTCGTGAATCAATCGAACTTATAACATTTAAACGGAGGGATGAATTGTTGCAACATCCAGTAATCACACAAATTGAAAAAGCAGATAAAGCAATAGTCGCAGAAGATTTTGACACTCTTCTCGATATTTATACTGATGAAGCGATATTGGTTGTCGAGCCAGGAAGAAATGCCATCGGTAAAAATGCTATTAGAAAAGCGTTTGAGGCTATAGCTGTTTATTTCAAAAATGGTCTACAGGTAAGGCAAGAAGGCTTGAAGGTTCTGGAGTCTGGTGATACGGCTTTGGTATTGGCAAATACGGTTATTTCGGCACCCAATTTGCCAACTACCACTCGCAAAGCAACATACGTTTTTACTAAAAGCGCAAACGGCGATTGGTTGTGTGCGATCGACAATTCATATGGCCATGAAATTATTAGAACTGGCGAAAATGCATAACAACCGCATCAACTCGGACTGACAATTCCGCTGCGCTTCATTGCCAGCCGGTTATGCGGAGCGTTATGCTTACAAGAATACGGAAGAATTAAGACAATGTTAAATTTCGACAGCGAAGAACGAGCAATAAAGCATTTGAAGCAAATTCGCTGTGTTATGGCTACCTTGTGGTTTCTCGGTATGGCATTTATAGGAACGTTCAAGAATGAAACCGTTGCTGGATTTACTGGATTAGTATTAACGGGCCTTACCATATATTTGTATTACACTGAAAAAGAGAAAGTCATGAATCAGTTAAAATCGAATCGGAAAACAGAGCAAATAGCAACCAATCCTACTACTACGGCCTCAGTCGCAGACCCTAAGTCTTTTATGTCCAACAAAAAGATAATAATTTTGGCAGTAATTATCTCTCTTGTCATATCAGCTTACAAGGTTGCTTCTAAATATATGTCAACGGCAAACGAAAAAGCGAAACTTGTTAGTACCGGTATGAGCATAGATGAGGTTGAAAGCATTTTAGGTCGCCACGACGACAGTCGGTGGTATCAGATTTCCGGAAGCGACCATCTCTGGTGGAGATACCCCGATGGATCAAGGTTATACTTAGAGTTTCGGAAAGTCCCCTATAAACCATTTCATCCAGGCAGATTAGAAAAAATTACCACTGAATGATTTAAATGCCAAATTCAAAGGAGAACATAAATACATCGATTAAAACGCATAACGACGCGCTTCACTGGATCGCGGGATACTGCCCCGCTCCCAGTGAGCTTGTGTGTTACACATAAAAATAATAACGACAAAATAACGACAACAAGAATAAAATGACAATTATACTTGCAATTCTTGGCGCATTAATGGTCGCTTTTATTATCTACCTCGGTATCAACGCACGTCGCGGTCACAGAATTGCCGTCCATCTGGATATGTTTGAAAGGTTATATGACAAAACCTTCGCGGATACCAAATCAAAAAATCTGGCGTTATCGACCGGATTGATGCAGTTCAAGATATGCCCTCGTTTTTCTCAACTGACAAGTGATGATATTGATTCAATTACATCTATTCTCGCGCCATTGTCAGACCCAAAGGCAATAATCAGTAGAATTGTACTGCAAATGGATTCAAAACGCGCAGTGAGAGCTTTAAAAGATGCTGACTTCTTGGCAGACATCGCCAAGATTTACGAAAAACAACCATCAAAGGAATTATCGGATGCTGAGACAGAGATTTTAGAAGAGAAGGCGGAAGATTTGCTTGCTTCATGTCGTACCTTGCTCGGCATATTGCAGCCGACCTTGTACCGTAAGTACCCCGAACTGCTTACCTTATCTGACGACACAAAGGTTACTTTTTTCGGCACTATAGCTTTCGTTTGGACTGCTTGTGTCAGACTGCATTTTGATGTATCAGAGGAGCGACGTACTGCGATAGAGCGGTTAGTTCAAGACGAACTGGAGAAATGGCATCCAGACGCACTAAACGAATACGTGAACCTACACAGATTCGCGTCGGAACGGCTTGAACAAGAACCAGATAGAGAAGAACGCGGTCACTTGGTATTTGCCCTGGCTGCACTCTGGGCAGTGGCTAAAATAACCAATGAAGACCAAGTGACCGGGAAAGGCATCGAAATAGCTGAAACATTGGCTGCTCTGTTTCTAGAGGAGACGACGGGATATTGGAAATCGAAGAATGTGTAACAATTCATTTCACGGGATCGCGTAAAACGCTCCCCGTGAATTCAAGCGTTACACAAAAGGAGATAATATGAAGACAAAGAATATCGTGATCAGCTTGTTCGCACTTTTCATTATGCCAGGGTGTGCAGCAATGTTAGTGCCTGAGACAAATGATCCAATTGAGAAGCTTAAGTGGGCAGGTGAATTATTTGACCGTCAAGAGAGGCCCTTACCGGCTGAGAGGCTGATCAATGAGGCAATCGAAATATGTAAGAACAACAATAATCAATCATGCCTCGGCAGAGCTTACCTAAACTATGGTTTCTTTTTTCGATCTCCATCGATAAGAAAATGGGAAAAAACATATAAGGAAAGTGGCTTCATTGATAAAACGGCCACTTATGAAAATCGACTGATAAAATCAAAGGAATATTTTGAGAAGGCTATAGCAAGCTTTTTACAAACAAATGAATATGATGCACTCACGAGCGCATATTTGAATCTTGGCTTTGCCTATTATTTCTTGGGTGATCATAAAGCTGAATGCGAGCCATATGCTAAGAGCCTCGAGTACCATTTAAAAAATATTGAAGCTAACCCAAATGCAGACGTTATTCTTCCGCCTGGGTTCTCAAGCTACAAAGAATATTTATCTGTTCAGCAGAAACGTGCAGGCTGTTTATAAAAAGAAGGTACTACATGACGAGATGAAATATTGTATAACAGTTCACTTCAAGGGATCGCGCGGAACTACCGCGCTCCCCTTGAGCTTTGGCGTTAGCAGGAAAAGTAAGATGAAGACCACACCCCTCTGTTGCCAAAATGCACACAATGTGCTAATCTACCAATAAATGAAATATATAAATTGGAATACTGAAAAGAGCCTAAAACTTAAAGAGTTAAGAGGAATCAGCTTTGAGGATGTGGTTTATTATATTGAGAAAGGCGATATTTTGGATGACTATCTGCATCCAAATCAAAAGAGATATCCAGCTCAGCGAATAATGGTAATTGGCATAGACAATTACGCATACCTTGTGCCCTATGTTGAGGATGAAGAAGAATTATTTCTGAAAACAATCATCCCTTGCAGAAAGGCAACGAGTAAATATTTAGGAGGAGAAAAATGAAAACTAAACTGACAAAAGAAGAACAAGAGATATTAGATAGCTATGAAAGAGGCGAATGGATGCCGGTCAAAAATCTTGCAGCAAGGAAAGCAGAGCTCAGAAGGTACGCAAGGAATACCTTAAAGAAGGATAAAAGACTAAATATAAGAATTTCCGAAAGAGACTTGAATGAACTGCAAAAAAAGGCAGCAAGCGAGGGCTTACCCTATCAGACATATGTTTCAAGCATAATCCATAAATTTATTAACGGCAAACTGATAGAAGCAAAAAATTGATCTGCTAACAAATCACTCCACGGGATCGGCGGGTAACGACCCCGCCTCCCCATGAGTTCAGGCGTTGGCCAGAAAATAAATAACGACGGATAAAGACGGTGAAGATAACTTGGATTCAGTGCAAGAGCTATGATGATGCTAAAGATTTTTGCGACATCATATATCTGCAACAATGGAATGATAAACCATTTTATTGGGGCATCTGCAATAATTCGGTTTTCGGCGGAAATCCCCGGGCAATAAAAGACAGACGACGTAATCCCCGATACGGACCATCCTATCGCCACTGGATTGAGGGTTGCCTTCAACACGGAGGAAAGTTATACATTGGACAACCGACAGAGAGAAAAAATTACAGCCTTGAAGACATCGAATTATCATTAATCGCTCAGTTCCCCTCAGAGATGAATTTGGAGAATAATGCACGAATGACAATTCAAAACATCGATCATAGTGGTGACATCCCAGAATGCATTAAATTAAAAACGACCAACGTCGATTCAGGCATCCGGAAATAGAAAATTGCCTTTTTCATTGTCTCAGGCTTTATTCTGGCCACTGTTCAAAAGCAAACAATAGACAACTTTTTGATAAACCATATATAATTCAATATGCCAACGGTCAAGAAAATTCCTGGGCCTTATCGTTATTTTTTTTATAGCTTTGATTGTAATGAGCAAATGCATGTACATGTTCAAAGGGACAAGATGATTTGCAAATTTTGGCTGGAACCGGTTGCATTGAGCCAGAACCACGGTTTTTCATCGAAAGAGCTCAATATTATACGGAAATCCATTATAAACAATAGACAAAAAATATTGGAGGCGTGGCATGAACACTGCGGTGAAATTACAGGAAGTAAGAATTAAAGATATAAAAGTTACAGAGGATACAATAACTGCCCAACTCGTTGACGGGCGCATAATCAGTGTCCCGCTTGCATGGTCATGGCGGTTATCTGAGGCGACCCCAAAACAGCGATCTAACTACAGAATAATAGGCAATGGCCATGGAGTACACTGGCCGGATATAGATGAAGACATTAGCGCCGAAGGTATGCTGTATGGTATTCCCGCTCCCCACCCCGTCAAACGTGCGATGAAATCAAAACCTGATAAAAGGACGGCCAACAAATCGCTCCAGCGGACGCGGTGAAACCCGCGCCGCTCCCCCTGAGCTTCTGTGTTATAACAAGACATAAATAACCTGACCGCTCGCCATCTTGACAAACCGTGTCATACATTGTAAACATATAGCATGATTGTTTACGAAGAAAATATCAAAAAAGCGATTACCAAGGGTTCTTTACCCAGAGATGTCTTTAAAAGATTTAACAACGTTTTTATCGCGCTTGATACAACTCACGATTTAAGCCTTTTTGACATTAAGAAATTAAAGACATCTGATAAAAGGACATACTACCGCGTCAGAAAAGGAAAATACAGGGCCATATTCTATATTGAGGACAGCAGCTGTTTTGTTATCTCAATTGCCAAAAGAGAGGAGGTATACGATAAATGGGAGTGATATCCATCAGGTTGAATAAAGAAGAGGAGCGGATTTTAAAAAAATTGTCCGAACATTTTCATGAGGACAAGTCGGCTTTGGTCAAAAAATCGTTGCATGAGCTGTATGAAAATATTCTTGATTTGGACGAAATAAAGAAATTTGAGACTAAAGAACGCAAAGGCAAAACAACTTTTTATACGGCAGAAGATATTCTGAAATCATAAGGCCGTTATAACAATTCACTTCATGGGATCGGCGGGAAACTGCCCCGCCTCCCCATGAGTTCTGGCGTTAGGCTAAAACGAACTACCCACATCAACAGCCATACCGATATATTGCTCATTCAGCCATATATTGATATACTACCCTTATGAGTAAAGTCCGTTTTGAATGGGATGAAAAGAAGGATGCGGAGAATATCGCTAAGCACAATATCTCGTTTTCACTGGCTCAGCATGCATTTTTTGATCCCAGCCGTGTAATAGTTGAGGATATCAGTCATAGCTCGGAGGAAGAACGATTTTACTGCATAGGCCGTGTCGGCGATGGCATAGTGACCGTAAGGTTTACGTATCGTGGTAATGTTATCCGCATCTACGGTGCGGGATATTGGAGAAAAGGGAGGAAGATATATGAAGAGCAAAATAAAATATACTGATCAACCTATGGGCGAGTTGAAAGTTGTTAAAGACTTTCTTCCTAAACCGGAGCAGTTGGCCTTGAAGGAGGAAAACGTCAAAATTACAATTTCTCTGAACAAATCGAGCATTGATTTTTTCAAGAAAAAGGCCAAAGAGCAGCACACATCATATCAAAAAATGATTCGGCGCCTAATAGATTGGTACGCCTCGCAGTATCAAAAAGGTGCCTAACAATTCACTCCATGGGATCGGCGGGAAACTGCCCCGCCTCCCCATGAGTTCAGGCGTTATGTATTAATAAAAGGCCAATTAAAATGCTATGATATGAGAAAAGATGAGAGAGGTTTAATATGAAAACTAAATTGAATATGATTTATTGGAAGGGCAAGAAATACTGGGTAGGCAAATTGCTTGAGCGTCCCGACATAATGACTCAGGGCGAGACCCTTGCTGAACTTGAAGAAAATATGAAAGAGGCATACATGCTTATGACAATGGAAGATGTTCCTGCAAAGCACAAGATCAAGAAACTCGAACTGGCTGTATGAAACGCAAAACGTTAATCAAGAAATTAACCGCCCTCGGTTGTATTCTTGAAAGACACGGCAGTAACCACGACTTATATAAAAATCCCACCACAGGCAAAAAACAGCCGGTTCCACGCCATAATGAAATAGATGAAACTCTCGCAAAACATATCTTAAAAGAATTAACATAACACTTCACTTCATGGGATCGGCGGGAAACTGCCCCGCCTCCCCCTGAGCTCACGCGTTCGAGCTAAGGAGAAACTGGAGCCTCATGAACGAGACCAACCCCCGCTTCTGGGAGATCTTCTTCGAGGTTTACGAGGATCTGCCCCGTCAAGGTCCAGGCAACCGCACTTGCGCCGCCAGAGCCCTTGGCCTTTGCAGCGAACTGCGGGAATTCCCCGCAATCCTCGACTTGGGGTGCGGTGTCGGCGGACAGACGCTCCAGCTCGCCGAACTGACGTCCGGTTCTATCGTGGCAATCGATAGCCATGCGCCGAGCATCGAACGGCTGCGGGCGGCCATCTCGGAGCGCGGGCTTTCGCAGCGCGTCAGCGCGATCGTCGGAGACATGGCCCGTCCCGAGCAACCGCTTGAAAGTTTCGATCTCATTTGGTCGGAGGGTGCGCTCTACAGCATCGGTCTGCGGAACGCCCTTCACGTCTGCCATGGATTGGTCCGCCCGGGCGGCTACCTTGCGTTCACCGACGCGGTCTGGCGCAAGGAGAACCCGCCTCGCATAGTCAAGGCCAGTTTCGACATGGACTATCCGACCATGGGGTGGCTGGACGACGATGTGGCAGCGATACAAAACTGCGGATTCGAGCTCGTCGGGCACTTCACGCTTCCTGATGAAGCATGGTGGGACGATTTCTACGCCCCCATGGAGACTCGTATTGCTGAGTTGCGCGGCAAATATGCCAACGATATTGAAGCCTCGGCCATACTCGACCAACTCGCCGAGGAGCCCGAGATGCACCGCCGCTATTCCGACTTCTATGCTTATGAGTTCTTCGTGGCACGCCGTCCCTTTCACAGTCGCGGCCCGGAGACGAACGAAGCGCTCGAACAATGCGTTCCAGCTGACGCGGACAAGCCGCGCCGCTGAGCTTTGGCGTTCGCAGCCACAGAGGATAGGCTTCAGTAATGGCAAAAAATGCATTGTCATCGATTCTGGTGAAACATGAGCACATACTGTGATTTGCATCTCCATCTGGGAGGAAGCGTTTCTCCGGAGCTGGTGAGGCGGTTTGCCCAATCAGATCACGACGAGCACGCGCTCGAAGCGCTGGCCGAGGCCGATGTGCTGACCTTGTTTCAGGTCGTTCATCGTCTTGTGCAGTCGCCGGAGCGGGTTGAAATCGCGACAGAAAATGTGATCACCACCAGTACCACTGATTATCTGGAGCTCCGGAGCACTCCCAGAGCATTTTCTTCGGAGGCGTCGTTTCGTCCCTATGTAGAAGCTTTTGTATCGGCCTTGCGTCGATACCCTGACAAGGCCAGGGGAATACTCAGCATTGATCGCTATAAACACGATCTTACTACCGCGCGGGACATTATCGCACTTGCGCTGGAGTATCCCGATTGTATTGTCGGCATCGATATTTCCGGCGTTAATCCCCCGGGAACTCGTACCTTGCGGGGAAACGACCTGGCCGCGTGCATTGAAATCATCCTGGACAGCCCGTTGGGATTGGCCATCCACGTGGGGGAATTGGAGAGCGAAAAAGATCAGCGCGACAACACCGCCGCGTTGACGGCCATTGATCGCCGGCTGCAGCGGGACGACGATTGTATATTTACTGAGAAAAATGGGAAAGAATATTTCTGGACTGAAAGTAAATGCAAAGGGTTTGAGACGAGACCAGCCACCGATTAAATTTGAAAAGATATTTCTTGAATTCATTTTGAATTCCAAAGATACAAAGGACACCGATATTCAAAAAGCAAGTCATCTTGCTGAGGAGTCTGTCTGTCCGGTATGGCAAATGGTAAAGAATAATGTTTCCGTTACAACTGAGTATAAGATTAATGCCTGAGCAGACAGCCAACAAGCGCGTCGAGTGAGTCCCGAAAAACACGCTCCTCACGCGCGAGTTCAGGGCAAAATATAAAAAATAACTTGACAACCAACCCTTAGAATAGTACTATAGCGCTATAATACTATTAGCAAGGGAGGAGTTATGAAAAGTATTGAGATTGATTTTGATGTAGAAAAGGCTCTGTTTATGCGTCGCTCTTCAGAAGAAGTCACTTATAATGATGTGTTGCGTGATCTGCTGGGATTGGGACCAAAGAAAACTGCAACGGCATTAACTGAAACAGTAGACAGCCGCAGAGATTGGGTTACAAAGGGCGTGCGGTTTCCCAGCGGTACAGAATTCCGTGCCACGTATAAAGGGCAGGCATATTACGGCAAAGTCGAGGACGGCGAGCTTGTTGTTCAAAACAAAAAATACGGCTCGCCTTCGGCTGCAGCTGTTGCCATTACAAATAACCCCGTCAACGGCTGGCACTTCTGGGAGTGTCGGGTACCTGGGAGCAGTTCTTGGAAAATGATAAAAACACTACGAAAATAGACAAGGACATAGACCTAGTTCTCAATACTGTCTCGATAATGATAATATAAAGTCATGGAAATTCAGATAGACCCTCATACTCTGGAGCGCGCCGAAGAACGCGGCACTAATGAAGCTGAAATTAAAGACGTGATCCATTCAGGCGCGGCAATTCCTGCAAAGTACGAGCGCATCGGAAAAGCCAAGGTCTACGATTTCAAGCAAAGCAGGCATAATAAATATTATGAACACAAAAGAGTTGAAGTGTTCTATCTGATTGAGGGGGACAAGATTATTACCGTAACAGTTTATGTCTTTTATGGGAAATGGGAGGTGTAGCATGAACATAGTTTATAATGACAAAACAGATTTGCTTTACATCAGACTTGACGACAGAAAACAGGATGTCGTCAACAAGAGGGTATCGGAAGATATTGTCCTTGATATTGGAGAAAACGACAAAATTATAGGAATAGAAATACTTGATGCCTCAAAGCATGTGGCTCTTGATAAGCTTTTGCCTGTTAAATATGACATCACAAAAGCATCCTGAGATTCAGAACAGACACACCAATATTAAAGCCCTGACATTTTACTTCATGGGATCGGCGGGAAACGGCCCCGCCTCCCCGTGAGTTCTAGCGTTCTCTCTGCCAGTTGCTTCCGTTAATCCTCAGTGCTTGCAAGGAGAAAGAACTCTCGACGTGTCGGTGAACGCGCACCCTTCGGCGCACTTTTACCTCGTTTGTTTCCAGAAAAGCTTATAGTGCTGCGTCATATCTCTCCGCTTCATAAGAGACGGCTGTAAACGATATTTTTTATAATAGTAGTAATCTTAAGTGAAGGTGCAGAATGACGAGAATCAAGAATCCGTTGGAACTCTACAAGGTGCTTCCGAAAACCAATTGCAGGCAGTGCTCGGCTCCGACATGTCTTGCCTTTTCCGCAGCGGTAATCAAAGGTGAGAAACACCTCGCCGATTGCCCTCATATCCCGGACAGCCTCACCGCGCCGCTTGCTGAGTCGATCACTACGCACAAGACCATGGAGCACCGGAGAGAAGAGGCGCTTGAGCAGTTAAGGAGTACGATAACGACGCCGATAGATCTCGCGTCGGCCGCGCAAAAGGTAGGAGCGGCTATCGTTAATGAAAAGCTGGCCGTCAAATGTCTCGGCAGGAGCTTTTTTGTAGACGCTCTGGGCAATGTTACCTCCGAATGTCATACCCACGCCGGTATGGCGTACATATTGCTCGACCATATTCTCCACAGCAACGGCGCCGCTGTAGCGGGGCAATGGGTTCCGTTCGGAGAGCTGAAGAGAGGAGGGGCGATGAGCGCCCTCTTCGGGCAGACGTGCGAAAAGCCTTTAAAGAGGCTTGCCGATACCTATACGGATCTCTTCAAGGACCTCATCTATATTTTCAGCGGAGACCGGTCGACGAATATGTTTTCGTCCGATGTGTCTCTCATTTTATATCCTTTTCCTAAAGTACCTCTCCTTATCTGCTACTGGGAACCGGAAGGCGATATGGAGTCGTCCCTGCACCTATTCTTCGACTCCACAGTTGAGAGCCATTTAAGCATTGAATCGACCTATGCGCTCGGTGTGGGCTTGGCTGCGATGTTCGATAAGGTCGTCCTCAAACATAACAATACATAATTCGGGGTAGGCATTTCCTTACCCTCCCTTTTCTTGCTCTCGCACCCGTGGTATCGTCTTAAAAAGGTTCGAAGGTGATCGCGTGGTTAAGGACGATCCCGGCATCGGGGCATGGTTCTTTCTTTTGTTTGACATTTCTCCTGCGTTCACTCGAAAATACAGGATGCTGAAGGCGCTCCAGGAAAAGGTCGTTTCCGGCGGCTCTCTCTCGCGAGACGAGGCGCGCTCGCTCACCGAGGTGTCGGGGCCGGATCTGTTCGAGCTCTTCGCCACGGCCGGCAGCATCCGTGCCGCCGCGGGGCAGAGCGCCGTCGACCTCTGCGCCATCGTGAATGCCAAATCCGGCGCCTGTCCCGAAGACTGCTCCTACTGTGCACAGTCGTCGAAGAGCGCCGCAGCAGCGACGATCTATCCGCTGGTGAAAAAGGAGCTCGTGATCGAGAAGGCTGCCGAGGCGAAGGAGGCGGGGGTCAGGAGGTTCTGCATCGTCACCAGCGGAAGGAAGATCGGGAGACGGGAGCTCGGAGAGATAGGGGAGATGGTGCGCGAGCTGCGGAGCCTCGGCCTCTTGCCCTGCGCGACGCTGGGACTGCTCGATCGTGAGGAGCTCCGGGTCCTCAAGGACAGCGGCCTCGAACGCTACCACCATAACCTCGAGACATCGGAGCGCTTCTTCCCCGAGATATGCAGAACCCACACCTACCACGATAAGCTGAAGACCATCGAGGCAGCGCATGCCGCCGGTCTCTCGGTATGCTCCGGCGGGATCTTCGGCCTCGGTGAAACGTGGGACGACCGGATCGATATGGCCTTTGCCCTCAGGGAGCTCGCCGTCGATTCGGTGCCGATCAATTTCCTTATCCCCATCAGGGGAACGTCTCTCGGCGCACGGGAGTTCCTCCATCCCCTCGAGGCACTCAGGATCGTGAGCCTCTACCGTTTCATCCTTCCGCAGAAGCAGATCCGCATCTGCGGCGGAAGGATCCAGGTGCTCGGCGATTTCCATTCGATGGTCTTCATGGCAGGCGCGGATTCGCTCCTCACCGGCAACTATCTCACCACCACGGGCCGGACTTACGAGGACGACCTCCGGCTCATCAGGCTGCACGGCCTGCGGGTTGCCTGATCGCGTACCCGCCCCCGCTCCCTTTCTCCTCTCCGACGCTCCTGTTTATTCGGCCCTGTTTATTCGGCCCTGTTTATTCGGATTGACGACAGGGAATTTATCGTCTATTCTTTAATAAATTGGGAAAATTACCCTTGTGCGCCCGCCGGGGCACGCAGCGGGGCCGAACCGCCGGGGGCTGCCAGAGGCTTCCGGTAGGGTGCTGTTTTCTTGAAAAAATTTTGATGGGACTGGTATAGTTAATGTACTCTGTGTCTTATCGCCTCAAAAGCCTTAAACGTACGCATGTTGCAATGACGACACCAATACTTCTTAATCTATAACTCGCGGGAGGGCATTCATGGGTAAGGTAGCGACAAAGAGCAGAAAGACTGCAAAACCGGCGAAGCCGGCGAAGAAGACGGTGAAGGCGCCTAAGGCTGCGAAGACCGCGAAAGGCCGGACGAACGGGAGAGCAGCGCAGGGCGCACGGGCTGCTAAATATGTCTATTTCTTCGGTGCGGGGAAAGCCGACGGCAAGGCGGCAATGAAGAATCTGCTGGGAGGCAAGGGAGCCAACCTGGCGGAGATGGTGAACCTCGGCATACCCGTCCCCCCGGGCTTTACGATCACGACGGAAGTCTGCACGTACTATTACAAGAACAGCCGCACGTATCCTGCCGAGCTCAAGTCCCAGGTCGAGGCCGCCCTGTCAAAGGTCGAAAAGATCATGGGAAAGAGCTTCGGCGACCCCAACGATCCCCTTCTCCTGTCCGTCCGCTCCGGCGCGCGCAGCTCCATGCCGGGCATGATGGAGACGGTGCTGAACATCGGGCTTACGACGAAGACGATCCCCGGCCTTATAAAGAAGACCAGCAACGAGCGGTTCGTCTATGATGCGTATCGCCGCCTCATGATGATGTACTCGGACGTGGTGATGGAAAAGGCTGCGGGGGTCGAGCCCTCGGAGGGACAGGCCATCAGGCACAAGCTCGAGCACAGGATGGACAGGCTCAAGAAAGAGAAGGGTTATGTAAGCGATACCGACCTCACGAGCGGCGACCTCATGCTGCTCTGCGAAGAGTTCAAGTCCATTATCAAGGATACCCTGGGCAAGCCGTTCCCCGACAACCCCATGGAACAGCTCTGGGGCGGCATCGGCGCGGTCTTCCAGTCCTGGATGGGCAAGCGCGCCGTCTCCTACAGGAGAATCGAGAAGATCCCCGATGACTGGGGCACAGCGGTCAATGTCCAGTCGATGGTCTTCGGCAACACCGGCGACAACTCCGCAACGGGCGTCGCGTTCACGCGCAACCCGGCCACCGGCGAAAACATGTTCTTCGGCGAGTGGCTCCCGAACGCACAGGGAGAGGATGTCGTCGCGGGCATCAGGACGCCCAACCCGGTGAATGAGGCCGGAAAGACGGAGGATACGAGCAAGCTTTCCTCCCTCGAGACCGCGATGCCGAAAGTCTACAAGGAGCTCCTCGGCATCGAGAAGAAGCTCGAAAAGCATTATACGGATATGCAGGATATCGAATTCACCATCGAGGACGGCCGGCTCTGGATGCTCCAGACGAGGGTCGGAAAGAGGAACGGTCCGGCGGCTATCCGCATGGCGGTCGAGATGGCGAAGGAGAAGCTCATCACGAAGGAAACCGCTGTTCTGCGCGTCAAGCCCGAGCAGCTCGACGAGCTCCTCCACCCGAGCGTCGATCCGCTCGCCGAGAAGAGAGCCGTAGAAGTGGCGAAGGGGCTTCCCGCAGGCCCGGGCGGCGCTGTCGGAAAGATCGTCTTTACCGCCGATGACGCGGAGGCGTGGGCCAAGAGAGGGGAAAGGGTCATCCTGGTACGCAACGAGACCTCTCCCGAAGATGTCCACGGCATGCATGCCGCGCAGGCTATTCTCACGGCCAAGGGCGGCATGACGAGCCACGCTGCGCTCGTTGCCCGAGGGTGGGGCAAGTGCTGCATCGTCGGCGCTTCCGCGCTCCATATCGAAAGCGCCCGTAAGGAGATTCATGTCAACGGAAGGGTGCTCAGGGAGGGCGAATGGATCACCCTGAACGGCACCAAGGGGCGCGTTTACGAAGGGCAGCTTACGCTCCTGCCCGCCGACCCCGAGCATAATCCGTGGTACAAAGAGCTGATGAAGTGGGCGGATCAGCTCAGGACCATGAAGGTGCGGACCAATGCGGATACGCCCAACGACGCGGCCGTAGCGCGCAACTTCGGCGCCGAGGGAATCGGCCTCTGCAGGACCGAGCATATGTTCTTCGGCCCTGACCGGATAAAGGCGGTGCGGGAGATGATCCTCTCCGATGATACCGAGGGAAGGAAAAAAGCGCTCGCAAAGCTGCTTCCTTTCCAGAAGGGGGACTTTGTCGGGATATTCAAGGCCATGGCAGGGCTCCCGGTTACGATCCGTCTCCTCGATCCGCCGCTCCACGAGTTCCTCCCCCATACCGATAAGGAACTGGAGGACCTGGCCCGGGACATGGGCGTTTCCTTCGACAAGCTGAACGCAAAGAACAAATCGCTCCATGAGTTCAACCCCATGCTCGGTCACCGCGGCTGCCGTCTCGGCGTCACCTATCCCGAGATCTACGAGATGCAGGTGCAGGCCATCATGGAAGCGGCGTGCGAGCTCGCCAAGCAGAAGGTGAGGGTAATTCCCGAGATCATGATTCCCCTCGTCGGTCATGTTAACGAGCTCGAGCGCCTCAGGACCATGACGATCCGGACCGCCGGCAGGGTCCAGAAAGAGTACGGTGTCAGGGTCTCCTACACCGTAGGGACCATGATCGAGCTGCCGCGCGCCTGCGTCACCTCCGACGAAATCGCCACTCAGGCCGACTTCTATTCCTTCGGAACGAACGATCTTACCCAGACGGTCTACGGACTCTCCCGCGATGACGCGGGGAGATTCCTGCCGTTCTATATAGAAGCAGGCGTTCTGAAAGACGATCCCTTCATCACCATCGACCAGAGCGGCGTAGGCGCCCTGATGAAGATGGCGGTCGAGAAGGGCCGCGCTGTCAAGAGGGATATGAAGCTCGGAATCTGCGGCGAACATGGCGGCGAACCGAAGTCGGTCGAGTTCTGCTACAGCATCGGGCTCGACTACGTGAGCTGCTCGCCCTTCAGGGTGCCGATAGCGAGATTCTCCGCAGCACAGGCTGCGCTGAAGAACCCGAAGAAGAAAAAGTAGACTGCCCGGCAGGGAAAATGAAGGCCAGGGTCGGAAGACCTTGGCCTTTTTTATTTATGGCAACCATGATGGATAAATTGATCTGCCCTGTTAGTGCGAGTTCCCCCTGCCGTTCGCAACGAGCCGTGCCAATCTATCGTTAAGAGAGCCCTAGAACTCGATGCGCTCTTCCCCGCTCCCGGCGGTAATGGTGAGCTCGTCGAAATGGGTGACCGAGTCCGCCTTTGTCCAGAGCCCTATGAAGCCTGCCGGCGGTGCGCCGGCGGTATACTCGATGAGCGCCTCGCCATCACAGGCGCCGCGTATCTGCGGGCCGTTGACCTCGACCGCAAGGAGGTGCCAGGCCCCTGACTCGATTCTCTTGCGCGCCGAAGCGCGCTGGACCCTCTTGCCGTTGATGAACTCGAAGAGGATCACATTCCCTTCCAGGGCGTTGAGCCTCAGTACGAAATAGTTCTCGATATCCTTTATGCCGAAAGCGATGCCGCCCGCCCGGTCGATGTTTCCTGCAACCGGCCTTATCTTCACTGCCACCATGCCCCCGGAGAACTCATAGCGCCTCAGGACCGCGAGCGGGAAGTAGTAGTACGCCTCGATGGTATCGAGGAACTCCTGGTAGGACTGGCCCATCACCTTTCCCACAAGTCCCGCGATACCCGAGGCGATGCCGCGCCCCCACCGCGAGCCGTCCTGGCCGCAGTAGTGGTGTCCATCCCCGGCAATGCGCTGCCAATGGCCGCCGCTGGTGTAGAATCCCTGGAGCTGATCGGGCCTCGGCTTCTGGAGATAATCATACTCGCCCTCGAAGAACGCCCTGATATACTGCTCGACATCGTCCTGGCCGGTGATCGTCATATCGAGCAGGCGGCTCGAGGCGAGCAATCTCCCCAGCTGGTCGAGCCGCTCTTCGAGCGAAGGGCGGTCATACCGGCAGAGGGAGGCGTCGATGAGGTCTCCCTTGATCTGGACCGTGAACCCCAGCCGTTCGAGGACAGCGCCGAGCAATTGTATCCGCAGCGACCGCCCGTAGTACGCGCCGGCGCCGCCGGTGAACTGGAGCGTGGCGTAGTTCTGGTTGCTGTCCTCGCCGCAGAGGGCGTCCACGGTGGCGAAGTGGTAGGCGAAACGGGCGCTCAGGTTCATGTAGTCATGCGAGAGGAGTGCGTAGCTGTCCCCTCCCGGCGTTTCGCCGAACTCCGCCGCAGCCTGCGCAGCGAGGCGGCCGGTGAAGTTGCCGGTGTCGACGCTCATCGTGCCCTGCCAGCTTATGCCGGGGTGGACGAAGCCTTTCCAGAGCGCTTTCATCGGTACGGACTCGATCAGGTCGGGCGTGACAGCGTCGCAGGTCGTGAGCCCCTCCCTGAGACCGCCGCCCAGGTCGACGAGACGGAGCTGGAGGGGGATGGTCGAGACGAGCCTCACCGACGGGGTCTTGTCCTTGAGCTCCTCGGTAATGCCGAACATCTCCTTCATGGCGTATTCGTGCGTGAATCGTATGATGTCGTGGAACGTCCTGCAGCCGTCGGGAGCGAACGACGGGCTTTCGGGATCGGTGAGGGTGAGGGGAGAAATGTAATCGAGAATGCCCCTCAGCCGGCGGTGAACGGGACTGTCGAGGATCGTCCTCTTCGCGGGTCTCATTTCGGCGAGCAGCGACTCGACGATGCCTTTGTATATGGTCGATGCGTCGGCAGAAAGGGTGATGAGGTCTCCTTCGGCAAGCGCCTGCATCGCCTGCTTCGTATCGAACAGCGCGGGGACGCCGAATTCGCGCGCCACCGACGCGAGGTGGCTCGCAGGGCTTCCTATATCGGTGACAATGCCCCGTATCCTGCCCATCACCTTCGCATAATTGGGCGAAGCCGTTCTCGTGACGAGTATCGCGTCGGCCGGGAGCGACGAGAGCGCATCCTCTGTACCATCGGGGCGTGTCGCCTTCACGACCCTTCCCGCTGCGGCGCCGAATGACGCGGGCCTGCCTCCCGAGAGGAGCACGGGATGAGCGGGGAGGTCGAGGACCGCCGTCTCCTTCTGCTGCCGCATCTCGGGGAGGCCGAGCGGCCGTGACTGGAGGATGACGATCGTTCCTCTGCCGTCGACCGCCCACTCGATGTCCTGCGGCGACTCATAGAACTCTTCGAGCAGGAGACCATACCTGGCCAGGGCCATCACGGCATCGTCGGTGAGGGCGGGGAGCTTCTGTTCATGATCGGGGACCGCTTCGAGCCGGGTGCCGCCCGAAGGGAGCGCGACGAGCCGCTGCTCCTTCCTGCTGATATGCCGCTCGGTGATCCTCTGGTCCCTGCGATCGACGACAAAGGTATCGGGAGAGCTCGTGCCGCTCACGAGATATTCGCCGAGACCCCAGAGGGCGTTGATCTGCAGGGGGCAGGCGTCGCCGAGGGAGGGTTCCACCGTATACATCACGCCGCTCGCCGCTGCATCGACCATGACGACGCCGGCGACGCACATGGGGGTGCTCCGGTCGTCGAGGCCGTGGTGCAGCCTGTAAGCGAGCGCCCGGCCCGAATACTTGCTCGCGATGACCGTCTTGTACGCGTCGATGAGCGAATCGCGGGTCACGTTCAGGACCGTCGCATACTGCCCGGCGAAGCTCGCCTCCGTGTCCTCGCCGATGGCGCTGCTCCTCATGGCGATGCGCACGCCCGGCACGGTCTTCTGCTCGAGCGCTGCATAGGCCTCACCGATGGCGGCGATGATGTCTGCGGGAACCGCGGCCCCCTGGATCAGCTTCCTGATGCGCGCGCCTGCGCGGTCGATCTCTTCCGGCTTTTCCGGGGCGAGGGTCGAGAGCTCCTCGTCGATAGCCTTGACGAGCCGGTTCTCCTCGATAAAGCGCTCGAAGGCATAGGAGGTGACGGCGAATCCGTGGGGTACCGGGATGCCGAGGTTGTTCTTTATGGCCGCGAGATTCGCCGCCTTTGCCCCTGCCACGATCTCCATCTCCCTCGTTATCTCTTCAAAAGGGAGGACGACTTCCTTGGTGGCGACGGTGCAGCGGGGATTGAAGGAGTCGAAGAGCTTCCTGTCGAGCGCCTCGGCCGCGCCGTACAACGCCGCATAGCGGTCATCCGCCATGGCATTGATCGCGTGGACGATGCCGAGGACCGACTCGAGCAGCTCTTCATACCGTATGCGCGCAGTGACCAGGCTGAACGGTCTTCCGCTGTGATACATCTGCTCGAGGTCGGCTATAAGGGAGAGCGCCGCATGGTTGTGGCGGAGGAGGCTCTTGAAGCGGCGGTACTTCGCTGAAGAGGCTCCGCGGTGCTCGTCCAAGGGCGTGCACCCGCGCTTCATGCGCAACCTGTTCAGAATGTTTCTCATCTGCCGCCTCCCGCCTGTCCCGTACGTCTGTCCGAAACGCTGCTTCTTCTATTATATAGCCAACGAGAGCGGGCTTTCAAAAAGCTCCGCCGGGTTTCCCTGCCCGCGCTTTCTTGACTATCATTCCGCAAATGTGTAAACCTTAGAGAACAGCGATCTATGTTGCCACGTCCGATGATGAAAACGCTACTGCCTCTCTTGCCGATACTGATCCTTGCCGCAGCCTGCAGCCGGGAGGAGCCGCCGGTCGCGGTCGATATGACGAAGCGCGCCGAGGTCGCGGTAAAGCGGGAGCCGAACAGCATTACCTTCGCCTATCTGCCCCAATACTCCCACCTCGTCTCCTATAAGCGGCAGAACCTGCTCGTCGAATACCTGAAGAACGAGACGGGCCTGAACGTCAAGCAGGTCTATCCCGATACCTTCGACGAGCAGGTGAAGATGTTCGGCCAGGGGAAGATCGATATCTCCTTCTCGAACCCCTTCGTCTACATAAAGCTCTCCCGTCTTTACGGCGCCCGGGCACTGGCGCGGGTCGTCGAGCTCGACGGGAAAAAGGATTTTCGCGGGATGATCATCTGCCGCAAGGACAATCCCGATGTTCAGACCATCGACGACTGCCGGGGGAAGCGGTGGATAGCGACCGACCCTTCCTCTGCCGGAGGATACCTCTTTGCGCTCGGGCACTTTATCGACCACGGTATCGGGAAGAGCGATTTTGCCCGGATAGACTTCGCACCCGGTCCCGGAGGAAAACAGGAAAAGGTGGTCCTCGCCGTGCATGCCGGAAAGTACGATATCGGTTCCGTCCGGGAGGGGACCCTGGCGGTGGTGGCGGACAGGATCGATGTGGGCGAATTGAGGGTGCTCGCGTATACCCGCTCCTATCCCGGCTGGGTCTACGCGGTCCGCCGGGACCTGGACAGCGCTGTCGCGGATACGATACGGCAGGCGCTCCTGAAACTCGACGGAAAGGACCCCGGGCACAAGAAAATTCTCGATGCAGCCGCCATCAGCGGCGTTGTCGCTTCGAGCGAAAGCGAATTCGATCCCGTGCGCGCGTTAGCGGTCAAAGCCGGCCTTGACCTGAGTGAGGAGCCGTGAGGTTCGTTTACCGCATAAACAGACGGCTCCGGCTTCGCACCAAGATATCGCTGAGCATCATCCTCATACTGCTCGCCCTGGGGAGCGGCCTCTCCCTGGTCATCAGCAGAATCGCGTCGGAGGCGCTCCTCGAGGAGAACAAGATGAGGGGGATATCGGGCGCCGTCTCTCTCGGCTCCCGGGCGGCAGAGCCGCTGCTGACCATGGATTTCCTCGAGATGAAGAAGGCCGTCGACGAGGTGGTGCGCGGGAACAAGGACCTCTCCTACGTATTCATCCAAGACCGCTACGGCGAGCCGCTGGTGCATACCTTTACAGGCGGGTTTCCCGTTGACCTGAAGGCCGTGAATACCGTGGCCGACGGGACAGGGCATCACGTTCGCCTTATCACGACCGGCGCCGAGGTGATCTACGATGTCGCGGTGCCGGTCATGGCCGGCAGCGACCGCCTCGGCACCGCACGGGTCGGCATGTCCCGCGCCCATGCCCAGCAGGTGGTGAGCAAGCTCGTGGGGGCGACGGTGCTGTCTACCGTGCTCGGCATCCTGATAGCGGGCTTTGTCAGCACCGCGCTCGCCCGGACCGTGACGAAGAGGATACGGCTCCTCCACGACTCGGCCGAAGAGCTCATCAAAGGCAACCTGGACATCTCCATGCTGCCGGAAGTGAAGCAGCAGTGCTGGGAGACGATGAAGTGCGCCAAGCGTGAATGCCCTGCCTACGGCAACACCCGACAGCGCTGCTGGTATCTCGTCGGCACCCTCTGCCAGTCCTGCGTCGAGAAGAACTACGAGGACAAGATCAGGAACTGCTTCGACTGCAAGGTATACCGAGGCAATACCGGGGACGAGATCCAGGACCTCTCGGAATTCTTCAACATCATGGCGCTGATCCTGCGGGACCGCCTGCAGGCCCTGCTCAAGACCGAGGCGAGCCTCAAGCAGCAGCAGCAGCTCTTCCGCACCATCCTCGATGTGACGCCCGACAGCGTCTCGCTGCAGGACCGGTCGTTCCGGTTCCAGGCGGTCAACCAGTCATTCTGCAGAATGGCGGGCAGGGGCGAGGACGAGATCATCGGGAAGACGGACGCCGACCTCTTCAACCCCGAGCTCGCCGAGGTCAACCGGCAGGAGAACCTCCGGATCGTCGAGACCGGGGAATCCCTCTCGGCCGAGCGGAAGACGAGAAAGGCGGGGGGCATCCGCTGGTTCCATCTCGTCAAGACGCCGGTCTTCGATGCGGACGGCAGTGTCGCCGGCATCCTCTGCAACAGCACCGACATTACCGAGCTCAAGCGGCTCCACGAGCAGATCATCCGGTCCCAGAAGATGGAGTCCCTGGGACAGCTCGCTGCGGGCGTTGCGCACGAGATCAACACGCCGCTCGGGATCATCCTGGGGAATACCCAGCTGCTGCTCGAGGATACCGCAGCCGGCACCGAGGCGCACGAGACCCTGCAGACGATCGAGAAGTACGCCCGGATCTCGAAGAAGATCGTCGCGGACCTGCTCCACTTTTCGCGCCATGCCCAGAGCGTCAAGAGGCCGCTCGACATCAACAGCACCCTGACGCAGGTGGTCGATATCGTGGAGCACACCTTCGGCCTCGAACGGGTCTCGATCGGGCGGTACCCGGCGGCGGAGCTTCCCCTCGTCTTCGGAGACCAGGAGAAGCTCGAGCAGGTCTTCATCAATGTGCTCAAGAACGCCTTCGACGCCGTAGGGTCGGACGGCAGGATCGAGGTCGCCACAGAGTACGACGCGGAGCAGCAGGAAGTGGTCGTCTCGATCGCGGACAGCGGTCCGGGGATCCCGCGGCGGATAAAGGACAGGATATTCGATCCCTTTTTCAGCACCAAGGGGGTCGGCAAGGGGACGGGGCTCGGTCTCTCGGTGACCTTCGGCATCATAAGGGACCACGGAGGAAAGATCGATGTCGAGAGCCCCCCGGGCGCGCCCCTGAGGGAATGGCCCGGCGGCGCGAACGGCGGCGAGGGCAGGGGGACGGTCTTTATCATACGGCTGCCGGTGTATCGTGATTCTGAAAACAAGGAAGGGAGAGCAGTTGCCCATGGCGAAGATAGTGGTTCTCGATGACATAGCCGAGGCGGTCACCCTGATACGCAAAATCCTCGAACGCAAGGGGCACGAGGTCGTGGGGTTCACCGAGGAGGAGGAGGCGATCGCCTATGCGCAGGCGCATGCGGTGGATCTCGCCATTCTCGATATCAAGCTGAAGAAGATGAGCGGCATCGAGGTGCTGGCCGAAATCAGGAAGGTGAATCCCGCGGTCAAGGTGATCATGCTGACCGGGTATCCGACCCTCGAGACGGCGAAGGACGCGGTGCGGCTGGGAGCGAGCGAGTATTGCGTAAAACCCTTCGAAAAGGAAGAACTGGAAGAAAAGGTGGCCGATGTCTTAAAGTAAAAGGATTATGGCGGGCTACGAAGTGTTATGGGTTACCGATAGCCTGGCGACCGGCGCTGCGCCGATGTCCTATGACGACCTCGGCACCATACGGGGCCAGGGCATCGATGCCATCGTCAATCTCTGTGCCGAATATTGCGACCTGCACGACATCCAGCGCGACTACGGCTTCGATGTCTACTATTTTCCGGTCGTCGACGACTCCGCCCCGAACATCAAGGAGATGGAAGAGGCCCTCGACTGGCTCGATGAGGCGATCTACCTCGGCAAAAAGGTGCTGGTGCACTGCCGCCTCGGGCTCGGCCGGACCGGGACCTTCATCACCGCCTACCTGCTCCGGCGGGGGTTCGGCCTCAAGCTGGCGCGCGAGCGGCTGAAGCGGCTCCGGCCCAATCCCACGAGTTTTCACCAGTGGCGGCTGCTCCGGAAGTACGATAAACAATCGGGGAAGCTCACCCTGCGGGAGCCGTCGATAGAGACGAAGAACCTCGTCGACCTCGGCCTGTATTTCACCGATTACGAGCGCCTCGTAGACGGGGTCGAGGCGGCGATAGAAGCGGGCAGCGCCGGTATCCGGCGGTGCGGGAGGGACACCGATGCATGCTGCCACCGCTTCCTCCATCTGCAGCTCATCGAGGCAGCCTACCTGCACCTCTCGCTCAACAAACGGCTGAGCAGGAACGACCGGGTCGATGCCGCGGCCAGGGCGATCGCCATGCACCGGGTGTTTTCGGACGAAGGGGACACCCCCCATTCAGGCGATTCAACCAGTTCAGTAATCCCTGCCGATCCGGAATGTCCGGCTGCCGCCGGCTACACCTGTCCGTTGAATAGAGAGGGCAGGTGCATCGCCTATGAGTACCGTCCCCTCACCTGCCGCCTCCATCCCATCGCCGCTGACGCCTGCGATGGCGATTCCTGCAGTGATGCCCTGGATAGCGGGGATTCGCTCAGCCCCGAAGCGATCAATAAAGAGCTCCACGACATCTCGAAGCGCCTCTTTTTCGCCCTGAACTCTTCTTTTCTCGAGGACCGGAGCCTCCTCTTTCCCCTGACCCGGGTGGTTTCGGGCAAATTCGTGCAGGACTATTTCAGCTTTCTCTCGAAAATCTGAATCATTTCAAAGGTAAATCTCTCCTGCCGGTCCTTTCCTTGCAGCAGGGGCATATCCATTTTTTCCTCCCCCAAGGAGCTCAGGATTTGGTATAATGGTCGGGATTGTTATTCGAGGCGTCATGGTATCGATGATGGAAAAGATTACCGGCAGACAGGCACGGCAGCGAGCGCGCCGTATCCGGCACGCGGAATACGAGCGAGGTGTCCGGTAGTGCCCTTTAACACACTTCCCAGAGAAGGCTTCATCAGCAGGGATACCGAGCTCAGCCACCTGAAGCAGCTGATCGCTGCCCGCGACGCTGCCACTGCCCGCAACGTCCTCCTCGAGGGAGCACGGGGCATAGGCAAGACCGAGCTCCTGAAGCAGCTCTACCGCACCGTTTACCAGGGCAGCGATACCGTTGTCCCCTTCTACTATTCCTTTCAGCGAGCCGCGCTCAAGGGCACCCATTTCGCCCGTGACTACTTTATGCGCTTCGTCCGGCAGTATCTCGCCTCGGTGAAGCAGGACCCCTCGCTGGTCAACGCTATGAGCACCCCCCTTACCCGCCTGATGCCGCTCATCGCCTCGTTGCGGGCCGAATGGATGATCGACCTGATCGAGGACTTCAACGAGCAGGTGCGCGAAGGTGACCTGCACGGCCAGCTCCTCGGGGCGATCTCGGCGCCGGTGACCGCTGCGGAAAAGAGCGGGCGGACGCTGCTCGTGATGCTCGACGATTTCCATCTCGCCCCGCAGCTCTACGAGCATCAGCCCGGGGATGTGCCGGGCCTGGTCAGTCTCTTCGAGAGCTCCCTGCGGTCTCCCGTCTGCCCCCATATATTGACCGGCTCGCCGGAGGGAGCCCTCGAGTCGATCTTCACCGATAATGCCTTCAGGGGGCAGGCGGAGCGGCTCTTCGTCCGCGCCCTCGACGAGCGCGCGGCGCTGGGGCTCTTCAGATACTACTGCACTGCGCTCGGCATCAGGGAGCAGGTCGAGTCGTCGCTCAAGTTCATGAAATTCCTGGGGGGAAACCCCCTGTATATCAGAAACGCCGCCCGGTCGCTCTGGAAAATGCAGAAGAAAGAGCTGTCGGAGCGGGACCTCTGGGAGTGCTACAGCTACGAAGTCTCCGAAGGGGAGACCGCTTTTTACTGGTCCTCGATTCTCGGCGAGTTCATCCGCGACGTCGACCAGAGGAGGGTAGCCATAGAGCTGCTCATGCATTCGATCAAGTCGAACACCGAGTTCCACGACATCGGGAGACTCTCGCGCGTGCTCGGCATCCCGGAGCGGTCCATACGGCAGGCCCTCGATGCGCTCCAGATGTCGGGCATCGTGCAGGCGGGCGGCAGTCTCAGGCACCTGAAGGACAATGTGCTGCAGGACTTCATCCAGAGCCTCTACCTGCGGGAGGTCGAAGGGAGGAGCACGGAGCGGGTCCGGGAGCTCATCGAGACGAAGTATTATACCGAGGGCAGCGAGGCCGCCTGCTTCGAGATGGTCATCCCGATGAGCTCCGATGCCGAGCTCGTTGCAGCGCGGGCCGTCGAGCAGATCGGGAAGAACATACACCTGAACCCCGATGTCACCAACCATATCCAGCTCGCCCTCATCGAGGCATGTATCAATGCCATGGAGCACAGCGGCAGCTACGAGAAGAAGGTCTTCCTCAAATTTACGGTCAGCCCCGAGAGGATCGAGATCGCCATCGAGACGCCGGGGAAGCTCTTCGAGCCCGAGTTCGGCGAGGGCGTCACTGCCGAAGACAAGCTCAATACGGAGCACAAGCGCGGGTGGGGTCTCAAGCTGATGCGCACCGTCATGGACGAAGTGAAGGTGGAGCGGATAGGGGAAAAGACCAGGGTGCTGCTCGTGAAAAAAATAAAGCCTGACGAGGTGTTGCGGTGAAAGCAGCAAATTTCAACGTCACGACGAAGCTCAACGACCGTGTCGCCGTCATCTATCCCCGGGGATACCTGAACAACATCACGGGCGAGGACCTTGTCGACGCCTCTTCCGCCTGCCTCGGCAAAGGCGTAAAGAACATCGTGCTGAATTTCAGCGAGACCGAGTTCATCAACAGCATCGGCATCTCCCTGCTCCTGACGATCATCGAGCGGCTCAGGGAGTCGGGCGGAAGCCTCTGCTTTACCAATATGAGCAAGATGTACGCCGAGACGTTCCAGGTGCTCGGCCTGACGAAGTACGTTGCGGTCTTCGACAGGGAAGAGGATGCGCTGCGGCATTTCGGCGGCAGCCCCCTGCAATGAGCCTCGAGCTGAAAAAAGCGCTGTACCATATTTCATCCCTCGTCGACCTCGGCCAGGAGGTGACCTCGTCGAAAAACTTCTACGTCAAGATACAGTCGGTCCTCTATTCCATCATGGGGACCTTTCTCGCGAACCGGGGAGCCATATTCGTGTATGAGAAGGATACGGGAGCGCTCATCCCCCTGGCGAAGAAGGGCTTTCAGAAGACCGAAATCCCGATGCTGACCTTCAGCATCGAGCACATGCTGCCGCTCAGGAAGAACGAGCCCTGCCGGCTCGGCGGCAACGGAAACAGCTCCGCGCTCTTCTACGGGCTGAAGGAAGAGCTGCTCCAGTCGGGCTTCGAGATATTCATCCCCCTCTGGGTGAGGGACGAGTTCATCGGCGCTATCGCGCTGAGCAGCAAATTCACCGAGGAGCCCTATACCCCCGACGACCTCGAGCTCCTCAGGGTCATCGCCCACCAGATCGGCATCACCCTGAGCAACCACGCCCTCTTCATCAACCTCTCGGAGCAGCTCGACAGGAACCGGAAGCTCTACGAAGAGATGCGGCGCATCTACCACGACACCATCCAGGCCTTCGCCGCCGCCATCGACGCGAAGGACGCCTATACCAAGAACCACTCCCAGCGCGTGGCGCGCTATTCCGTGGCGATCGCCCGGGAGCTCGGCTGGAGCGAGTCCGATATCGAGGGCATCTATATCGCGGGATTCCTGCACGATGTGGGGAAGCTGGTGGTCAACAACGAAGTGCTCAACAAGAAGGAGCCGCTGACGAACCAGGAGTGGCATGAGCTGCGGAGCCACTCCTCGGTCTCGTACAAGATCAGCTCGAAGATAAAGTTCCCCTGGAAAGACGTGGTGAAGATGATCAAGCACCACCACGAGCGGCTCGACGGCAACGGCTATCCCGATTCGCTGACCGGCGCCGACCTGAGCGAGGGCGCCAAGATCCTCATCCTCGCCGACTCATTCGACGCGATGACCACGGACCGGCCCTACAAGCCGCGGCTGGAGCTGAGGGAGGCCCTGGAGGAGCTGAAGAAGTGCCTGGGGACCCAGTTCGAGCCGCGCATCGTCGCTGCCTTCTGCAGGGTGCTCGACAAGGAGATAAAGGGTGAGCTTCCCGAACCGCATATACTGCCCCACCTCGACGAGGGATTCGATCCCTCCATCATTTCGGAGATCCTCCAGGCGCTGATCGAAGAGCTCTCCGAGTAGCCGTTATCCGCAGGAAAAAAGCATGGTGCAGAAGCGAGAATATCTTTAGTGCTCCTTCGCTCCTTTTTCAGGTAAAATACAGTCATGATACACAAAGCATACAAAGTCATCGTGACCCGCACCTGCCCGTCCTGCGGGCTGGGGTTTACCAATACGATCGCCAAGAATGTTTATGAATGCAACTACTCCCAATGCCATGCGCGGTTCGATTTCTCGATATTTTCCGACGAGGAGATCAGAAAGGCGCTCAATACGGAAAACGGCGAGGCCAGGGCCCCGGAGGCGTCGTCCGAAGAGAGCGGCGCACCTCCCCTCGATTTCAGCGTCTTCAGCAGCGGAAGCGCCGAGGAAAGACAGAGGACCTATGGGGAGCTGCCTGAGCGGGCCGGCGCAGCCGGTACGGCTGCATTGAACGGGGAGCTGACCCCGGAAAGGGTTGAAAGCCTCGAAAACAGCCTGGTACAAGCCATAGGGCGCGGCGAGCTGGTGGTGCATTACCAGCCCCAGATCGACAGCTCGCTCAACAGGGTCACCGGCGCCGAGGCGCTGGTGCGCTGGAACCATCCTGAAAGGGGACTGCTCGTACCGGAGGAGTTCCTTCCCCTGGCCGAAGAGAGCGGCCTTATCGTAGCCCTCGATGAGTGGGTGCTGCGCACCGCCTGTGAACAGGTTTCGGCGTGGCAGAGCCAGGGGCGCCCGCCGCTCCGGGTGACGGTCAATCTGTCTGCCCGGCAGTTCCGGCAGCCGCAGCTCATCGAGACGGTCTCCCGGGCGCTGAACGAGACAGGGCTCGGTCCCGAGCGGCTCGAAATCGAGATTACCGAGGCGATCGCCCTGCAGGATATCGAGCTGGCCGTCGCCACCCTGCAGCAGCTGCAGGAGCTGGGGGTTACGCTCTCGCTCGACGACTTCGGGACCGGCTATTCGTCGTTGAACTATCTGAGGAAGCTCCCTGTGCAGCGGATAAAGATCGACAGGACGGTGACGAGAGGCATCACGGAGAATCCCGATGACCTCGCGGTCGTAAGAGCGGTCGTCGCCATGGGGTCCGGCCTCGGCCTGAAGGCGGTCGCCGAAGGGGTCGAGACGATCGACCAGCTGATGCTCCTCCAGAAGAACGGCTGCGACGAGGTCCAGGGATTCTATTTCAGCAGGCCGCTTCCGCCGGATGAGTTCGCAGCATTCAAGGTTATCTACAAGTAGCCCGCCGTCAGACGTGCCGGGTGCCCGGCTCCTTTTCTGATCCCCTGTTCCTTTCCATCCTGCTGTTCTACCCCGGGTCTTTCTGTTCGTTCCGTGCTTTATATCGGCGATACAGGAGAGGGAGGAGGGATCCCAGGACAATCAGTCCCAGACCTATGAAGAAGGCCGGCGGCAGCGTGCCCTCGATTACGTCGAGCAGGGAGCTCGAGAAGACGACGTAGGCTATTGCGCCGGGAAGCATGAAGATGAGCGACGCCAGGGCAAAATGCAGGAACCTGATCTTCGTGAGGCCGAAGGCGTAATTGAGGAGATTGAAAGGCAAGAGGGGGATGAGCCGCATAATGGCAACGATCTTCCAGCCCTGCTGCGCCACGTCCTTATCGAGCTGCTGCCAGCGCGGCCCCTGCAGCCTTCGTTCTACCCAGCCCCGTGCACCATACCGTGAGACGAGGAAGGCGAGGCAGGCGCCGAGGGTGGCGCCGGTGATGCTGTAGACCACCCCCCAGAAGGGGCCGAAGAGGACCCCGGCGGTGATGGTGAGCGGAAGGCCCGGCAGAAAGAGCACCGGGGCGATCGTATAGATAAGTACAAAGATGAGCGGGGCGAGGGCGCCGTAGCTCTCGATGAGACGCTGCAAGGCATCTTTTTCCAGGTATGCGACAGCACCGGACAGATGCACTGCCAGAATCGCCCCGATGAACATCGCTGCAAGGAAGAGCCGTTTAATGAGGTTCCCTTTCCCGCTCTTTTCCGGAAGCGGCCGCTCTCTGTGGCCCCGTGCATCGACGAGCTTTTTGAATTCTTTTTTTAACCGTATCCTGTTGCGGTAGGTAAACGGAGCCTTTGCCGCTTTCACCGTCCCCTCCATGGTGGCCTGCGGTTCGAAGAGAAGGTCAAGTACATGGCTTGTAGGGGTCAATGCTCCCAGATAAGTGGCGCATCCCGCGCAATAGGTAATTATTCTTCTGCCGGCTGCTTCGTCTTTCCGAAGCATGCCCCATTTCTTTGAAAGCTCCGGCGAAAGAAAGCCGACCGAGCCTCCTTCGCCGCAGCAGAGAGTCAGCTTCCCTGAATGGGCCATTTCTTCTGTCTGCAGGCCTTGTCCCTTCACCAGATCACGGACGGCCCTGTGGGTCGTCTCATGCTCCCTGAGAGCGCAAGGATCATGGATCGTGACCTTGCCGACGGTGCCGTTACCGGCCGATAAGCGATTTCTGGCCATGAGCTCATAAACGGTTTCCACCTCAATCTCACCGCCGTACCTGCTGAATACCTTGTGGCAGTTCGGGCAGGCTACGATGACTTTTTCCACTCCGTGATCAAGGAGGAACCGCCTCATTTCGCCGAAGACGGCGGTAAAGCACCCGGTTCTCCCGAGATCATGGGAGGGCTTTGCGCAGCAGTCGAGAACAATGCCGAGAGTGGGGATGGCCTTTTTCAAAAGCAGAAAGACCTCTTTTGTCCTTTCGGGGCGCGTTCCGGGCAGGGTGCATCCGGGAAAAAAGACAGTGGAGCATCCATCGGGAAGACCGTAATAGGTGTACTTCGGGGAGGTCCCCCTTTTCTCATAACCCAGAATTCCCGCGTGCTCAGGGAAGTCTCCTGCACCGCGCATGACCGCAGCTCGCCTCATTTCGAGAAACATGCCGGCAGGATCGATCTTTACCGGACAGACCGCCGAGCACAATCCGCAGAGACTGCACTCAAAGGGCAGGGCCTGACGCCTCATTCCTTCAGGGTTGCAGGAATCGGCAATTTCCTTGGGGGTGCCGTACTTCGAAAGGAATGCACATTCCTTTACACACGTTTTGCACTCGGTGCACGTTTCGGAGACAGAGCGGAGCGCCTCCGGAAGCGCTCCGCGCATCGGAATATCTCGTTTTTCTGTTTTTTTCTGTTGATCGATAAGCATCAGAAAGGATTTTTACTTTGAATGTGCTACCCTGTAGATGAGAATCACGGGTTTGCCGTCGGTCGGGAGCACTTCTGCGCGTCCCTTATACCTAGAATTCGGGTTGATGAACCTTTTCAATGTGCCGGTCTGCGGGTAGGATGCATTGCTCGATACCGCAATCCAGCAGCTTTCGAGGCAGGTGATGCATCCGGTCTTCTGCTCCTCTGAGGCTTTGCGGTTGCCGCCGAATTTGATATGGAAATCCTTGCCCTGTTCATCCCAGAAGATTTCGTTTAATGAAAGCTCTTTTCCCAGTCCGGGCCAGGTGGCGGTTATGTTCAAAGTATCACCTTCCACATGCTTGCCGACCGTCTCTTTTGTCAAGGTATTGCCGGGCTTTGCGCCGATCTTTATCAGACCATCGTAGAAATCGAGATTATGAGCGTAGGCCTTGAGAATCGCCCGGTCCTGGTATTTGCCCTCTTTGAATACCACGCCCCAGTGGACGTTCGGCTGATGGACGTTCATTTCATGCACTTCCGTGTAGATCAATACCCGCTTGCCTTTTTCATCGACAATGACAGGGTTTTCCCTTGTCGGGAAATTCTGTATACCTGTGCTGCCTACTTTTGCGATCAGCTGATGTCCTTTTTTCTCGTGCGAATCAGCGAAGACGCTTGCGGTGAGCAGTGCCATAACTATTGTTACGAGAATACCAGTGCCGATGTGCTTTAAGAAATCTCTTTCCATACTCATAACTCCCCCGGTTTATAGTGAGCGAGACAACGTCTCTATCCGATCCAGACCGTTCTTCTGAAGTCCTTGATGCCTTCGACGATATGATTCGTTGTGCCCCGATAGCCGACCTTCAATTCTCTTTCGAGGCCGTAGTGCTTGAGGCAGGTGCCGCAGGTGAATATCTCGACCCCCGTCTTCTCGATCTCTTTCAGAAGGGGAACGATCTCCTCGTCGGTCGTGGTGAGCCTCACCGCGGCATTGAGGAAAAATATGGTGTGAGGGACCTCTTTCGTCACCCGCATGGTATCGAAGAACCCTTTCATGAGGACCTTTCCGAGGTCCTCGTCTTTGCCCATCACATCAGACCCGATGATGAGGAGAACGTCCTTTTCCGGCTCGACGTATTCTCCGGGAGCGGGCGCAGCCTGTGTCGCCGGCCCTGCACCGCCCGCCGCTACTTCGCAGGGGTATCCTTTCACGATCTTCACCTTCCAATAACCGTCTTCCTGTATCGACTCCGCGTAAAAGCCGCCCTTCGCGGCAAACCTGGTGAGATTCTTGACCGATGCCTCGTTATCGGTGAGGACATCGACAACGCCTTCGTCTATTGTTGCCAAAGCTTCCTCCGCCATGATGACCGGCTTCGGGCAGCCGAGGCCTCGTGCGTCGACGACCATAGTGTCCTCCTCATTGGATTAGTGCGGTTGCAAGGGAAGCAGATATCACAAAATAACTTTTCGGAAGAGGTGGTTTCCAATAGTTTGTTCCGATGCGCGACAGTCCAATGATAGGTTATCCCTATGCGAGAGCGAGCGGCCGGGTACGAGAGCGCTATCCGAAAATGTCCATCCCGATCTTCACGGCGGTGCCGATGATGATGACGGCGAGCAGCCGGTTCAGAAAGCGGGTATCTGTTTTCCTGCCGATAGCGCCGCCGAAGCGCGCAGCCGGAACAGCTCCCAGCAGGAGGGCAAGGGCCATATGAAAGGGAACCTGGCCGGTGGCGATCTTCCCTGCCAGGCCTGCCGAGGATGAAAAGAGCCCGATCGCGAGCGTGCTCCCGAAGGCTACCCTGAGAGGAACCTTCAGTACGTAGAGGAGGAGGGGGATTATGATGAACGCGCCCCCCTGGCCCACCAGGCCGGTCAGAAACCCGATGCCAACGCCCATAACGACCGCCGTCGGTTTATGGAAGCGGACAGCCTCTTCGGTAAGGTCGTCCCGCGCATAGCTGCGCGGTATGAGCATCACTATCGAGGCGGCGAGGGCGAGGATGCCGAAGATGGACAGCAAGAGCGTATCCGGCACTGCTGCGGAAACGAGAGAGCCGGCGAGCGACGAAAGAAAGAGAGAGAGCCCGAGGGTGACGACGAGCGGCTTGTGCACCAGACGGTGTTTATGATAGTAGAGCATGGCGGCGAGGGCCGCGAAGAAGCCCTGTATCATCGTGAGGCCGGTGATGCTCTTTACGCCTATCGGGTCGAATCCGAGGAGGGGAGGCACGTAGAGGAGCAGCGGGAACATGAGAATGCCCCCGCCTATCCCGAGCAGTCCTGAAAAGAAGCCGACGAGCGCGCCGGCAAGCACGAGGAACAGGTACAAGGCAGCCGGCATCTATTCCTCTACGATGATGCGCCTGTCGCTTTCGATCCCGGCATCGAGGATATCCCCGATATGCGCCGCCAGGATGCCCTCTCGTTGCAAACCGTCGACCAGCGCCTCTCTCCTCTCCCGGGGGACAAAGATGAGAAGGCCTCCCGAGGTCTGCGCATCGTTCATGAGGGCCTGTACAAAACCCGGAATCCCCGACGCCCACTGGACGGACGGCGCATATGTCTTCATATTGCCGCGTGTGCCCCCCGGGATGATGTCCTGCTCGGCCAGCCTCAATGCGTCGCTGAAAAAGGGTATCCGGCTTGCATGGAGCTTTGCTTTGCATTTGCTTGCCGTGAGCACTTCGTTCAGGTGACCTATCAGGCCGAAGCCGGTGATATCCGTTGCAGTGCTCACTCCCACTTCGAGCATGATCTCGCTCGCCTTCTTGTTGAGCGCTGCCATCGATGCGGTGAACTCTTCGACGGTCGCAGCGCTGCACCTGCCGGCTTTCACTCCCGTAGAGATAACGCCGGTGCCGATCTTCTTGGTGAGGATGAGGGCATCTCCGGGGCGGGCCTTGGTATTGTCGAGGATCCTGTCGGGATGGATGAGCCCCATCACCGTGTAGCCGAACTTCGGCTCCTTGTCTCTGATGGTGTGGCCTCCGATGATGGATACCCCGGCCTCGGCCATCTTGTCGATGCCGCCCTGCATGATCTTCCTCAGGGAGGGGAAGAATTCGGGCTGGCTCGGCAGCATCGCGACATTCAGCGCAACGACGGCCCGTCCTCCCATGGCCCAGACATCCGAAAGCGAATTCGCTGCGGAGATCGCGCCGTACCAATAAGGGTCATCGACAATAGGGGTGAAAAAGTCGGTGGTGAGGACCACTGCAATTTCGTCGGTGATCCGGTACACTCCGGCGTCATCCGCATTCGCCGAACCGACCAGCACATTCCTATCCGTGATTGCAGGCAGCTGCCCCAGCACCTGGGACAGGTCCGAAGGACTGAATTTCGCTGCTCAGCCGGCGCAGCTCGAAAGCTCGGTCAGTTTGATGTCCATCGTTATCCTCCTCTGTTGTTATCGTTTCCTTTCGCCCGGGTATTTCCCCTTCTTCGTTACCGGGCAGCACGCCGGAGCTGGCAGTTCCTCGAGATAATCTTTTTTAAGCACCTCGATGATATCGGGAATGATGGGGTCCCTCAGAAAGTAACATCTGAGCCTTCCATCGACGTAGTAGTCGATAGTCCCGTATCTCCGCAGGAGCGAGAGGTGCTGGGAGATGTTGGGCTGGCTGATCTCGAGAAACTCCTCGAAATCGCTGACGCACTTTACGCCCTTCGTCAGCTCTTCGAGTATATGTATGCGGGCAGGGTGAGCGATGATTTTCAGGAGCTCGATCTTTTTCCCGATGGACCGCATTCATTTCCCTCCGTGAGAAAGTATGCATATATAATAATATTTGCATATAAAATGTCAAGGGTAAATACAAGCTTCAAATGAGGCGAATCACGGTGCTATAGCTACCAGCTATGCTTTAGAAACCATTAATAGCTATTAACAATTGGACCGTAAAAGGGAAAATGCATTATTCAATAAGAGCGATACCATTCTCTTGTGATCTGCACGGCCTCGATTGCGGTCTTTCCAATACCTTTCCGCAAGACCGTCATTTCTTAAGCTCTTCAAATCCAGCCTCTTTCCATTCGGCAAAGAGCGTCTGATAGATCTGTTTGTAATCCATCTTTATGAGCTTTCTGTACGCCATATAACTCCGGCTGCCGGTATTGCAGTAGACGATGATCTTTTTCTCTTTGGGAAGTATGTCCTGTGCCGACGCAAAACGCTCCGCAGGAATGTTGATCGCGCCGGGGATACGGCCCTCCTTGTACTCCGAAGCATCTCTGACATCGACAAGAACGTAATCATTCTTGTTCTCATCGATCAATGCCTTCATGTCCGCCGGCTTCAGCTTTGTCGTTTCGATCTTCCTGCCGTATTCCGCCCCGGCGACGATGGGGAGGTTCTTTTCTTCCCAGACCGGGAAGCCCTCATTGTAAATGACTATATTCGTGTAGCCGAGTGCTTCAGCTTTTTTAGCCGTCCTTTTGCTCTTGCCGCACTTCACCCCGTTGCAATAAAAGACCAGCTGAGCATTTTTGTCAGCGGGGAGGAGCGAAGTCAGACTTTCGAAGCTCTTTTCGGGGATATTGATCGCAGTGATGATATGCGCTTCCTGATATTCCTCTTCGGTCCGCGCATCGATAAGGGTGAATGCCTTTTTCTCATCGATCAACGCCTTCAGCTGTTCCGAGGTAATGGTTTGATAAGTGCTATCGGCAGCGAGAGACAATCCCGCCGGTATCGTGCAGAGGAGCACAAGAGAGATGATGAGAACTTTTGTACGGAACGTCATTTTCGCTTCGAGCATATGCCCTCCTTTAGAGTTCCCTGAACGTAATCGTATAGCCTAGATTGAAGCCGAACAGGTCCTCGTTCAGCGGTTTTCCATCGGCCTCTGCATAGGGATACATGAAATAGTTGAGTTTGTCGCCCTTTTGAGCCGGATTGAGGATGAGGTCTCTACCAGTCTGATAGCCTATCCTGCTTTCGTCGAGGCCGCCGAAATAGTACTCGACGAGATCTTTTCCTTCTTTTACGTCGGTTATTTTTCTTTCAAGCATCGCCTTTCTCACATCGGAAGGATCGACCGGGACCCAGCCGTAGCCCGGCATATAGAACTCGGCCCAGCAATGCTGATTCCTGGTCATATCACCCTCTCTTCCTTTCGGCATGCGAATGCCGGAAATCTCGCGCGACGGTACGCTAACGCTCCGTGCAAGAGCAACATAGACGGAATGGATGTCGCCGCATTTGCCGCCCAGCGATACAAGGAGCTTCTCGACTTCGCCGTAGCCGCAGCCTTTAATATTGGGATCGCGGTGCATGTTGTTGACGATCCAGTCATAAATGGCTCTCGACTTTGCAAGATTCGTCTTTTTCCCTTTTGTTATTTTTTCCGCCAGCTCTTTGACCTTTCCGCTCGTAGGGCCAAGGCTTGTCGGCTTGAGGTACTGGGCAAACTCTTCTTTGGAGAACAGCAGCTCTTTTTTAGGGAAATCTTTTTTGAGCGCTTCTTTCCGCTTTACTTTGATAGTGTATGTCAGTGTCCGCTCTTTTGAAGGGGTGTTCCATTCGGCATACAAGGCCATGTTGCCATATTCACCCTCTCTGTAAACGCCGCTGTGGGCAAAGTTGCCGGTGACTTTGATATCTTCGACGGTCTGATTCTCATCCGAAACGGGGTAGGGCACCCAGAGCCGTACCTCTTTTGCATCAGCCGGCGCGTTCAGGTTGAACTGAATGGTTACCTCGCCGGTCCGCTCTTTTGCTATGCATAGACCGGGAAGGGATACCACGAGTGCTACTAATACTGCCCAATACAAAACTCTCATACTGCGCATTGTTACTCCTCCTCAGTTTTATACAATATCTTCCATCAGTGACGAGCCATACAGGGCCGCGCCGATAGCTCCTACTACATCTGGTTGCGGCGGCACAAATACGCGAATGCCGAGCCTTTCCTGCAGCAACGCGGCAATGCAGGGATTCTTTGCCACTCCTCCCGAAAAAACGATAGTGTCGTCATAACCGACACGATGCAGCATACCGATAAGACGATCAACTACTGAGAGATGCACTGCTTTTGCAATGTCCCGTACGTCAGTACCGTGATTCTTGAGCGATATGACCTCGGACTCCGCAAATACAGTACACATGCTGTTGATCTTGAACTCTCCCTTTGCCTTGAGCGCTTCAGGGCCGAATTCTGCAAGTGAGAATCCTAGGCCTGAGGCCATGATCTCGAGAAACCTACCGGTTCCGGCAGCGCACTTGTCATTCATCTGGAAATTGAGCAATTTGCCGTTACTATCGAGAGAGATTACTTTCGAATCCTGTCCGCCTACATCAAGGACAGTACGGCATTCGGGGAAGAAATAACGGGCACCAAGTGCATGTGCCTTGATCTCAGTAATCACCTCCTGTGCGAAATGCTTTTGAGCGAGGTGTCGCCCGTAGCCGGTAGCTACGATCTTTTTCGGATGGTACTTTTTGATCATCTCGAGTGATTGGTGATGGGGATCGAATCCGCTCTCGGCAATCTGGCAGTCCTGCAGCCGCCCTTCGTCAAGGGCGGCTGCCTTTATGGTACGTGAGCCTAAATCAATGCCGACGATCATACTATCCTTTTATCTGCTCCAGGAATGCCTCGATCCTGGTCTGGAGTTGACCGACATCTTCCGGTGAGTAGTCGGATTCAATGGCGAGGAATGGAATTCCCTCCCTCTCGCACATCTCCTTCAACTTGATTGCCTCGATGTTATAGGTATGACAGAACTGGAGACAGTAGTGGACAATGCCTTGTGCCCCTGATTCCTTGTGCTCCTTCAGCACCTGATCGACCCTGTCATTGTTCGGGGTGAAGCAGGAGCAATCTATTTTCATGTAACGTTCGGTCAGGGCTTCGATCTGTGTATCGAGGTCGTTTGCATTTTCGTCCATAAGATCTTTGTAATACCGCGTGCCGATGCAGCTCTCGTCATTGACAACAATGCCGCCGGCGTTCTCAACGATGTTGTGGATTTTCCAGTTGGGCATTGCCATAGGTGTTCCTGAGACCAGCACGCGGGGAGTCTTGGCCGGAGCGACCGATATCCCTTTTTTGACCCGCTCGTCGAGCTCGTCACAGAGGGCATTCACCTTTTCAGCGAACCGTACCGGATTGTCGTAGAAAGCGATCTGCTCGATGAGGAGCACATCCTTGCCGCTGATAGGCGAGGGGTTATGGTGCTGGAGCTTGTTCAGCCGCTGCAATGCTCTGCGCTTGTTATTCATTATTTTGACTGCTTCTGAAACAGCCTCTGCGGTAATCGACTTGCCGGTGACTTTTTCCATCTGTGCCTTGAAGTCTTTCACTTCTTCTACCCACAGCGTTTTATCCCTTTTCCGTTTCATCTGCGGTATCTCCATCACATACGTCGGCACTTCGCGGTCGAGGAGCTCCCACGTCTTCTTCTTCGCGTCGCAGGTCGTTTCGCCATAAACGAAATCCACCGACTGGAAGTAAGGACATACTTTCGCCACCTTGAAGCCGTAGGCGGATTTGACCATAGGGCAGATGTTTCTCGGCAGCACCTTTTCCGCATCCGGAATGGGCCCGGGCGAGCCGCCGCAGAGACCGAGGCAGATGCCGCCGGCGGCGATCACGAGCTCTTCGGGTACATAGACGCAGAAGGTGCCGACCACCGGGCTCCCCTGCTTTTTCGCATCGAGGATCTCCCTCACCCTCCCGCCGTGGATCTCGGAGACGATCCAGTCGAAGTAGCCCATGCCTTTCGGCCGGTTGTTCTGGAAGAGAAAGGCCTTCTGATACACGTCTCCCAGCACGCAGCGCATCTTCTCGAAGCGCTCCACATCCATGCCGAGCTCATGCCACATATCCTTGTACTGCTTGATCTCAAATGCCGCAGTCTCCATACACCCTCCTCGTCATTACGATGCAGCATGATGCCGCAGTCTTATAACGATAGCTCCCGAAAAACGGACATTTCCAATTGTTAGTTCCGATGGCGCGCGCGTGATTTATAGGTATTGCCTATTGAAGATGCTAGTTCGGGAATTACAGATGCGCTTTGATGTGCTCCAGGAAGAGCGCGTAGGGGAGGGGAAGCGTTCGCTTTTTGTGCGAGACGATATAGAATTTACGATTCATTTGTATATCGGGCACCTTGATCTCTTTGAGCGTGCGGTGTTTGAGCTCGTCGGTGACCGCGAATCGCGATATGATCGTAATGCCCAGCCCCTCCTTGACCGCCTGTTTCACCGCATCGGTCGAGCCGAAGATGCCGGCGATCCTGAGCTGTTCTCTATCGATTCCTTTCTGCTCGAGTATGCGTTCCACTTCTTTGCGGGTCCCCGATCCCTCCTCCCTGAAGAGCATCGGGAAGGTGACGAGCTCCTCGAGCCGAAGCGTGTTCCCTTTGATGAGGGAGGGCGCGGCGATAACGACCAGGTCATCGTCCAGCAGGGGATGGAACGCCAGGTGTCCGTCGTTCTGCTTCGCACCGACGACACCGACGAGCAGCTCGTGCTTCATCACCTTGTCGATGATATCTTTCGAGTCGGTGATGACGACCGTGAAGGAGACCGAGGGATGCTTTTCCTTGAAGCCGGCGATGAGACGGGGCATCAGGTAGGTGCCGGGGATGGTGCTCGCGCCGACCACCAGCTCGCCCGAGATCTCTTTCTTCAGCCGGCTGAAGGTCTCTTTGAGCGCGCTTACCCTCTCGAGAATAGTGAGGGCGTGGTTGTAGAGGACATCGGCCTCTTTGGTCGGTATGATCGTACGGCCCAGGCGGTCGAAGAGCCTGCACTCGAGCTCTTCTTCCAGGGTCTTTATATGATCGCTGATCGTCGGCTGGGTGAGGTAAAGCTGTTCCGAGGCCTTGGAAAAGCTCCTGTTCTTGTAGACCGATACGAATACCCTGAGCTGGTGCACATCCATAGCGGTCATTGTAGCATATTTCATCAAGGCTCCTCCGCGGGCTCTCCGGCCAAAGCCCCCTTGATACCCGATCATGCACGTCCTCCTGCGGAAGCAGGAGCGATTGACTCTTCAACGCAAATTTGGTAGGGTTTCACAATGAAACCGGCAGCCCTGACTATGCTCGTTGTCCTGTGCGCCACATCGTTCGTCCCGTTCACCTGTGTGCGCCCCTACCCCTTTGCCGACGGCGAGCATGCCGCATCCATCGCGATGCTCGATGTCTGTCACGCCAACGGTACCGGTATAGTGCCCGCTTCTGACATGCCCTGTATCAGCAATGGGTTTGCTTGTACGGCTGTTCATCTGAACGTCTTTGTTTCTGCCTTTGCTGTGCCGTCCTTATTAAAACCGTTTCTCATACCCAGCTCGAAAGAGCGTCCCCCGCAAGCGTAACTGTCAGCTCCGGCATCACTCCTTTTGTAAACAGCAATCGATGCATCGGGCGTGTCCTGTGCTGCTGGGCGCATCCGTTGCAGGGGTGATGCTGCGAGAGCTGCGCCCGCACAGCCGTTCCGTTTACGTAGCAACCTGAAAAAAAGATAAGGGGGACGTATGCGCATTCTCTTACTAATGAGCGCATTCCTGTTGATGACTTCGACAGGCTTTGCGTACGAAACTGCGCCGCCGGAGCTCGAAGAGGTCGTCGTGACCGCCACAAGGACCGAGCGACCTGCTGACGAGATACCGGCAGGCGTCAGCACCGTGACCGAGGAGCATATCGGCGATACCCGGATGTTCGGCATCAAGGAGGCCCTTACCGGGATATCCGGCGTTCAGTCCGAATCGAAAAACGGCGGGTATGACGCGCGGCTGATCATACGGGGCGCCGGGCTCAAGGCGCGCTACGGCGTGAGGGAGATAATGATACTGCTCGACGGCGTGCCGATCACCGATCCCGACGGCATGACGAGGCTCGATTTCGTCGATACCCAGCTCGTGGAGCGCATCGATGTCGTAAAAGGACCGAACTCGACGCTCTACGGAGCCAACGCCGCCGGCGGCGTTGTCAACATAATCACCAGGAGCCCCCATGAAGAGATCAAGGCGGTCAAGGCGGGTTACGGGAGCGACAATACGCAACTGTACAATGCCGTGTTCGGTACAAGCCTCGGCAAGACCTCGGTCATGGTGAACGGAAGCAGGCGCTCGACCGACTCCTGGAGAGAGTGGAACGAGTTCAGCACCAATCAAGGGAGCATCAAGATCGGGCATAGCTTCGACGATACTGCCTCGATCGAAGCCGCGATCTCCTATACCGAAGCCGACCTCCAGCTCCCGGGCACGCTCACCAGGGCGCAGTTCGACGGCGACCTGTCGCAGCTCACCTCCGAACCCTGGAGGCACATGGGGAGGTACAGCGAAATCCTGTACACCAGCCTGAAGGGTGAAAAGGAGTGGGGTCGTCTTACGCTGAAGCCTCTCGTCTACTTCCAGAAGTGGTATCACTACCATCCGGTGACGGGCCTCATCAACGACGGTGGCGCGAACGTTTACGGAACGGATATCCAGGCAGACCTGAAGCATACCCTGGCAGGGATGGAGGGTACGCTGACGGGAGGCGTTACCGCGCAGGTGGACGATGCGGACGGCGATAAATACACCTACCGCGATGTGGCGACCGGCTTCATGGGGAGGATACTCTTCACCCGGTCCGATGAAAAAGGCGTGCTGGCCGAGGTCAGCAGGGATACGGTCGTCAAGTGGGGCGCCTTCCTCCAGGAGAGCCTCCGGCCGTCGGACCGGTGGATCGTCGATGCCGGGATACGGTACGACCGGGTGCGTTTCGATATCGAGGCAACGAGGTTCCTCGAGTACAGCTTCAGCAGCGGGAGGTATGTCGTCCCGTCCGATCCCGTTGTCGGCAGGGAGACGACTTTCGATCAGGTGAGCCCGCGGGTCGGTGTCGTCTACAAGCTCGGCAAGGGCCTCAATCTCTACGGTACCATAGCGACGGGGTTCCAGACCCCGCAGTCTTCCGAGCTCGCCGAGAACCCCGACCTCGACCCCTCCGAGACCTGCAACTACGAGCTGGGAATGAAGGCCCGCTTCGACGGCGGCCACAGCGTGGACCTCGCTCTCTTTTATATAACCGTCGAGAACGATATCGTGCAGACGATACTGTCCGGCAACGATATCTCTTACAGCAATGCAGGTGAATCGAGAAAGCGGGGGATCGAGCTTTCGGGAAAGGTCCGGGTGGCGGAGGGGCTGCTCCTCGGCGGCGCCTATACCTACAGCGATTTCACGTTCGTGGAGTTCAGCGAGGTCATCAACGGGAAGAGCTTCACCAGGGACGGCAACCGTTTCCCCTACATCCCCCGCCACCAGTACAGCCTGTTCGCCTCGTACAAGCACCCTTCGGGGTTCAAGGCCCGCATCGACACGTACACCTGGGGAGACTATTATGTGGACAACGCAAATTCGGAGACGTACGGCGGGTATGACTTTCTCACCAACCTGCTCGTCGGATACGAAGGGGAACATTTCGACGTCTCCTTCGACATCTATAATCTTTTCGACAAGCGCTATGCGATGGAGGTTACCAAAGACTCGACAACGACCCGGTACCGTCCCGGTGCGCCCCTCACCTGGATGGCCCGGGTCGGATACCGGTTCTAGCGGGGAGGCCACGATGAAGACCATCTTCTTTTTTACGCTGGCAGTTGCAGTCTCCCTCACCGCCGCAACCTACCGGTGGGGAGATTCGGCCCACTCTGTCGGCCTTATCAGGGCGCAGGGAGGCCAGGCAAAGCATCCGTCCTTTCTCGAAAGCGGCAGCGAGCGCTATACCGTGATCGCAACAGCAACGGTGCTGCCGCCGTACCGCGGCGATGCGAGGATAGCGCTCGAAGGGACTCCGCCGATACCGTACGAGGCGCATCTCTCCGCTCCTGCCGTCGATCTCCGTTCCCGCAGTGCGCCCGAGCTGAAGGGCAGCATTCTCCACAATCTCAGGCCGAAAGACAGGATTGCGCTCTGGGTGGTGCTGTATCCGCCCTGTGTCGATCCCGTCTGCGGCATGGTCCGGGAGGAGAGATTCGTTCAGCGCAGTTACAAAGGGCGGGCGTACTACTTCTGCGGGGAGGGATGCCTCGCCGCCTTTGCCGCTCATCCCGACCGCTACCGCGAGAGGGATCGAGGCAGAGGGAAGTATACCCTCGCCCTCTATGATACGGAGACCGGCAGCGCTGTCCTGCGCCTGCCTATTGTTTTTAAAGGAAAGGGGGATGCAGACCATGCAGGAACACACCACCACTAAGCAGGGCGTTCTGGTGAAACACCGTTACGGCATACTCGTCCTGAGCCTTCTCATTTTCCTTCCGCCCTTGTCCCTCCTCTTTCAGGTTACCCAGGACAGCAGCTTCTGCGGGGCCTGGTGTCCCCGGATGTTCTTCTCATGGAGAAAGGGGATGCAGGGGAGCGAGTTCCTGATGGGGTTTTTGCGAAGCTACATGGGGGTCGTACTCGTTGCCGGCGTGCTGGCGAGCACCCTTTTTCTGGGCAGGTACTGGTGCAGCCATCTCTGTCCTGTCGGCGGGAGCATGGAGCTGGGGAGCAGGCTCGTGCCGGGTGCTTTGAGGCTCAACTATGCGGGGATAGCCGCGCCCGCCTTCCGGTACGGATATCTTGCCGTTTATCTGCTGGCGCCCGCCGCAGGCCTGGGGAGCCTCTGCTGCAACTATTGCAATTTCGCGACGGTCCCGCGATTCTTCGGCGCCGCGTTTTCATCGGCGGATATGGCGTACTTCCTGAGGGCCGCGGGCCTGGTCAATCTCGGCCTCTTCATCCTGCTCGGCCTCATGGCAAAAGGGGGACGGGCGTACTGCAATCTCCTCTGCCCGGTCGGGGCGCTCGATTCTCTCGTGAACCGGCTCGGCGCAGGCTGCGGGAAGCGGGTGCGCGTAGACGGGCTCAAGTGCAACGGCTGCGGCGCCTGTGCGACCGTATGCCCCACCTGGGCGATCACGGTCAAGGGAAAGGCAGCGATCGATTATCTCTCCTGCATGCCCTGCAGGCAGTGCGAGAACGTATGTGCAAAGGAGGCGATCCGCTATGGAAAACCGTAAGGAGATGAAGCTCTATTCGGCAATCGGCGCATCGAGCGGGATCGTGGGATTCGCTCTCTCCTCCTGCCCGGGAGGCGGCTGCACCTCCTGCTTCGGTTGTGCGGCGGCGGGCGTCGTTCTTCTGCTCCTTGCGGCGGCCAAGAGACTGAGAGGACTCACCGGGACCGGCCTCCGGAGGGAGGAGGGGAGATGAGCCGCAGCTCGCCGAGCCGGTTCAGGGCTGCCGGGGCGGTCGGGTGGTCGGCTGCGCTCCACACCCTGGTTGTCGTCATGGCTGCGGTGCTCGGCGCCTTCGCCGGTCCGCAGAGGCGTCCATTTCTTGTGGTCGATTTCAGCATTGAAGAAAAGGGAAGTTCGGCGTCAGCATCCTTGCAGCATGATGCCCCTCCTCCTTCCCGTTCCGCGCTGCAGCGCCGGGAAACTGAGGCGGAAGGCCGGCACGACACCGAGGAAATGCTGCCTGCAGCCACCACTCCGCCGCAGCCGGACAGAGGACCGGCAGAGGACCGCGCTGCCGCTCCTCTGTCTTCGCCGGCGGCGCTGCGCGCTGCGGCATCTCCCCTCGCTGCTCCGGAACAGGAGAGCGCTGGAATAAGGGGAATCCACCGCTCCCCGGGAGAGGGGACAACGACAGCCCCGGCGGCTGCGGAATCGAATACCGAGAGCTCCCCGGAGGGCCTGAGAAAGCGCTATCTCAAGGAGCATTTTGCATTCATCCGTGAAAGAGTCGTGCGCAATATCGCCTATCCTCCGCTCGCGAGAAAGCGGGGATGGGAGGGCAGGGTTCTGCTCTCGTTCTGTGTCATGTACGACGGGTCGGTGAGCGCCATAACGATACTGCGGAGCTCCGGGAAAGAGCTGCTGGACGACTGCGCCGTCGAAGCGGTAAGGAAGTCGATGCCTTTCCCGCGCCCCCCGGTAGAGGCGGAGGTGGTCCTTCCCGTGGTGTTTCACTTGAAGTAGCATTCATGGAGCACGAAGTACCGGGCCGGCAGCGGCGAGGAGCAAGTAAAATGGAAGAGGCTGATTTGACAAAAGAGCGTGTCCGGTTCTACATTTGTAGGAAACGGGTAAGGAGAGAGCTGTGACAAACAGGCGGAGCAGCAGGGCGGTGGCCGTGGGATGGGTGCTTTCTCTCTGTGCGCTGTCCCTCGTGCTCCTCGTCTCCTGTTCGAGAAAAGGGGATTACCCGAGTCCCGCATCAGCGGGTCTCGATGCGGTGGTCGATGCGCATTCGCTGCAACCGGGCGTCCCCCGGTTTTTTACCTATCGTCACCGCTCGAAAGAGATCAATTTTTTCGTGATTCATCATGACGGCAAGGTGCTCTCCTTCCTCGATGCCTGCGTCACCTGCTACCGGTCGAGGCTGGGCTATCATTTTTCAGAGGGGACCTTTACCTGCCGCGACTGCAACATGAAGTATTCCACTCCCGAGATCGAGAAGGGGTTCGGCGGATGCTTTCCTATCAGGGTCCCGGGGACGCTCAGGGACGGCAAGTACTACATACCGAGAGCGGTACTCGAAAAGGCGGCAAAATACTTTTAGAGTGTCTGACAGAATGAGCCGTCCTCTTTTTGACCCTCTTCATGAAAACGTGATAGAGTAGGCGATATGGATCCGGTAACGCACGCCCTTTCGGGTGTGGTCATTCACAGGCTCGGGTTTGCGAGGAAGACGGCGCTCTTCGTCCTCGTCTTTTCGGCGATCGCGCCCGATCTCGATTATGTGACGAGGCTCTGGGGGGCCGACGTATTTCTGCGCTACCACCGGGGAATTACGCACGGCATCCTGGCGCTTGCTGTTTTCCCCCTGATCATGGCGCTCCTCTTCGGGCTCAAGAGAAAGGGGTTCTTTTATTTCTATGCCCTCTCGTTTCTGGGCTACGGCTCTCACCTGCTGCTCGATCTTACGAACCAGTACGGTACGCGTATCCTCTCTCCGCTGGATTGGGATAAGTACGCCCTCGACCTCACCTTCATCATCGACCCCTATGTCTCGCTCGGGCTGCTGCTCGCTGTAGTAGGGAGCAGTGTCAGCAGGAAGCGCGCGGGCCTCATCGCCTTCGCTGCCGTGCTGCTCCTGTCGGGGTACATCGCGGGCAAGGCCTATCTGCAGGAAGAGGCGAAGCAGTTTCTGAAGACCAGGGTCGATGCGCATACGTACCGGCTCTGTCCTCTTCCCAACGACTTTCTCAGGTGGTGGTTCGTAACGAGCTCAGGCGACGACGTCTCGACAGGCTTTGTCGACCTCTTTACCCGGCGTGTCTACCTCCAGGAGAAGTACCGGATGGACAACGGCGCTCCCGAGATCGTCGCCTCGAAGCAGAGCGGGATGGTCCGGAGCTTCCTCACCTTCAGCCGCTATCCTTACGCAGAAGTAAAGAATGAGCAGGGCAGGACGGTCGTCTTGTGGAGGGAGCTGTCGTATTCGTTCCTTCCCGGAGAACGGTTCATCGCAAGGGTGGTCATGGATAAGCAGGGCAGGATCATAGGTTCGAGCTTCCATTTTTAGGTCCGAGGGACACGGCAGTGACCATAACCGAAATCTTTGCGAGCATCCAGGGAGAGTCATCGTATGGAGGGAGGCCTTGCGTTTTCATCAGGCTGACCGGCTGCAACCTGCGCTGCATCTACTGCGATACTGCCTATGCGTATGAGGGAGGCCGGGAGCTGTCTGCCGATGAGATCGTGGCGGCGGTAAGGGCCTATGGAATCCCGCTGGTCGAGATTACCGGGGGCGAGCCCCTGCTGCAGGAGGAGACCCTGCCGCTCGTACGGCGGCTGATCGATGAGGGATTCACGGTCCTGATCGAGACGAACGGGAGCGTGAGCATTCGGGAGGTCGACCGGAGGGCGGTGGTGATCATGGATATCAAGACGCCGAAGAGCGGCATGTTCGACAAGATGGAGCTCGACAACCTCGCGCTTCTCAAGCCGTCCGATGAGCTGAAGTTTGTCGTCGCCGACAGGGAGGATTACGAGTGGACCAGGGAGTTTATCCGAAACCGTCGTCTGGCCGGAGTCTGCACCCTTCTTCTCTCGCCGGGCTTCGGCACGCTTGCGCCGAGGGACCTGGCCCAGTGGATCGTCGCCGACCGCCTGCCGGTGCGGCTCAACCTGCAGCTCCACAAGTACGTTTTCGGCCCCGAAGAGCAGGGGGTATAAGATATCAGGAATTGCTTTTCCGGTGTTCGAGATATCTCCTCAGCTCCGATTCGAAGTTGTCGCTGAGCATCCCGTTTCCGAGCGAGCGCTCGATCTCTCCGATGCTCCAGAACCGCACCTCGTCGATCTCGTCCCGGTTGAAGGAAAAGGGGCCGTTATGCGTGCAGGTATGGGTGAATACCAGCTCGCTCTCGTAGGGGTTCGCGTGAATATAGGAATAGAGGAACCGTATATCCTCTGAAAGGACCCCGAGCTCCTCTTCCATCTCCCGCTGCGCTGCGAGCAGGAGGTCTTCCAGCGGGGCCACATGGCCTCCCACCGAGGTGTCCCATTTGCCCGCAGCCACCTCTTTCTTCATCGAGCGCTTCTGGAGGAGCAGCTCGCCGTTATCGTTGAATACGAGCACATGCACTACTTTATGGAGCAGCGCGGGGTTCCCGTGGACCTCGGTGCGGGGGACTGTGCCGAGCGTCCTGCCCTCTTCGTCTACTATCTCGAGCATCTCTTCCTGCATACTCAACGATACCAGAAACCGGAAAGGGCTGTAAATGAAGATCGATTTTCAGCCCTCCGGAGGGTTGTTTTCGATAGCGGCACAGGGTACATTATTGGTATAATGCCTCAGGTACCGAAGCGGCAGGAAGTGATTTCCACCTGAAAACAGGGGGACACATCCCTGGGAGGCTCATATGAAGGACTCTGCCGTCAACAGGAACAGACGCATCAAGCAGCTCGAACAGTCGGCTGTCCACGACCACCTCTGCCTCAGTTGCGAGACCCGCGAGGGGAAGTACCGCTCGCTGATGGAGAATATTCCCGATATCGTCTGGACAGCGGATGAGCAATTTACGATTACGTTCGTAAGCCGGAACGTGGAGCGGATCGCCGGGTATACGCCGGATGAAGTGTGCTCCGGCGGGCGCGACTTCTTCCTCGGGAGGATTCATCCCGAGGACCGCGAGACCGTCGTGAGGAGCTGGAAGGCCCTCTTCGAAAAAGGGGAGCGGTTCGACATAGAGTTCAGGGGCAGAAGGAAGGACGGCGCTTGGATCTGGCTCCGCGACAGGGCGATTACGACGTATGAGCGGGAAGGAGTCCGGTATGCCGACGGCCTGATGTCCGATATATCGGAGTGGAAAAGGACATCGGAAAGACTGCAGGAGCAGGAGAATCTCATGCAGATCATGCTCTCGGTCATTCCCGATATCGTCTTTTTAAAAGACAGGGAGTCGATTTACCGGATGGTGAATCCCGCTTTTTGCAGGCTCCTCAACATACCGGAGGACGGGATCGTCGGGAAGTCCGATTACGACCTCTTTTCCGTTGAAGAGGCGGAGCGGTTCAGAAGCGGAGACCTCGAAGTGATGCGGTCAGGGGGCCCGCTGGTCCAGGATGAGGTGGTGAGCGGCATCGAGGGGAAGCGGTGGGTCCAGGCTATAAAAGTGCCGGTAATCGATGCATCGGGAGCGATACTGGGAGTCCTCGGCTCGGTGAGGGATATCACCAGGCGCAAAAAGCTGGAGGAGGAGCGGGAAAAGCTCATCGCAGACCTCCGGGAAGCCCTCGGCAGGATCAGGACCCTCCGGGGACTCCTGCCGATCTGCTCTTCCTGCAAGAAGATCCGTGATGACCGCGGCTACTGGAACCAGATCGAAGCCTATGTGCATGAACACTCCGAGGCAGAGTTCAGCCACGGCATCTGCCCCGAATGTTCGAAACGCCTCTATCCCGATTACTTCAGGGAGTGAGCCCCGCAGCGGACCGCGGCAGGCTTCTGAAAGAGCTGTCTTTTCAGCCCTGCCGAGAAGGCTAAAAGTCCTGAAAAAACCGAGAGTTTTATGGTAAAATAAAGGACTGTGAATCACGTCTCCGCAACGTTCGCCAAGACCATTGCGACGGTCTTTTTCATAGGGTATCTTCCCTTTGCTCCCGGGACGTTCGGCAGCCTCGCCGGGGCGCTTTTCATATGGCTCGTTCACCCCGGTCCGGCGGTGCAGGCCATCGTGATCGGCGCCGGGCTGGTAATAGGAACCATGGCTGCACAGGCTGCGGAAAACCTCTTCGGGAGAAAGGACAGCGGCTGTATCGTCATCGATGAGTTTGTCGGATATGTGACCGCGATCTTCTCTCTTCCCCTCACTGCCGGGTACATGATCGCCGCCTTCTTCCTGTTCAGGCTCTTCGATATAATGAAGCCGCCCCCGATCAGGAACCTCGAACGGGCGATCAGCGGCGGCCTGGGAGTGATGCTCGATGATATTGCGGCAGGGGTGATGACGAACATTCTGCTCCAGCTCTGGAAGGCGGTGGCCGCGTGAGATGCTTCATCGCCATAGCAGTGCCGGAGCCGGTACGAGCGGCTATCGGGGAGCTTATGGTGCAGGTGAAAGGTATCCCGGCCTCTTCGGCGAGGGTGCGGTGGGTGGCGGAGGAGAATATCCACCTGACGGTGAAGTTCCTCGGTGAGGTGGACGAGGGCAGGGTGGCCGGGATCGGCGAGCGGCTGCGGGAGGTCTGTACAGGACACGCGCCGTTCGGACTCACCATCGAAGGAACGGGCGCCTTTCCCGGCACTAAGAACCCCCGCACGCTCTGGGTCGGTGTTGCCGGATCCGAAGCGTTGGCGAACCTCGCCCGGGATATCGAGCAGGCGATGGAATCGCTGGGGTTCGAAAAGGAGGAGCGGACGTTTTCTCCCCATCTCACTATCGGGAGAGTCAGGCCCGGCAGGGTAACCGAAAGGAGAGGTCTCGACAGCATAGTCAAGGAACTGGCTACATTTAAGGACAAGGTTTTTGGTACTATACAAGTGGAAGAAATTCTGCTTATGAAGAGCCAATTGCGACCGGGGGGAGCGGAATATTCCGTCGTCGCCGGTTTTCAACTGAAAGCGTGCGAGTAGGGGGGCGCCGGCGGGGTCCTCATCGTACTCAGCCCGTGATACCCAGAAGGAGGAGCACCAATGAATAAGGATAGGCTTAAAGCCCTCGAAGTGGCAATCTCCCAGATCGAGAAGAATTTCGGAAAAGGGGCGATCATGCGCCTCGGCACTGCCGAGGTGGCCGACGGAGTACAGGCGATCCCGACCGGATCGCTGTCGCTCGATATCGCTACCGGCATCGGCGGGTTCCCGCGGGGAAGGGTGGTCGAGATCTACGGCCCCGAATCGTCGGGGAAGACGACCCTCGCCCTGAACGCCATAGCACAGGCCCAGAAGGCGGGCGGCGTCGCCGCCTTCGTCGACGCAGAGCATGCGCTCGATGTCGTCTATGCGTCCCGGCTCGGGGTGAACGTGGAAGACCTCCTGGTCTCGCAGCCCGATACCGGCGAGCAGGCGCTCGAGGTCGCTGAAACCCTCGTCCGGAGCGGCGCGGTCGATATCGTCGTCATCGACTCCGTCGCCGCCCTGGTGCCGAAGGCGGAGATCGAGGGCGACATGGGCGATGCGCTGCCCGGCCTTCAGGCCCGCCTTATGAGCCAGGCCATGAGAAAGCTGACGGCAGCCATCGCGAAGTCGCAGACCACGATCATCTTCATCAACCAGATCAGGATGAAGATCGGCGTCATGTTCGGCAATCCCGAAACCACGACCGGCGGCAATGCGCTCAAATTCTACTCGTCCATGAGGCTCGATATCAGGAAGATCGACAACCTCAAGGACGGCACCGAGGTGGTCGGCGGGAGGGTCAGGGTGAAGATCGTGAAGAACAAGGTCGCTCCGCCCTTCAGACAGGCCGAGTTCGATATTCTCTTCAACGAGGGGATCTCGAAGATGGGTGAGGTGATCGACCTCGGTACCGAAAAGGGGATCATCGAGAAGGCGGGCGCATGGTACAGCTACAACGGCACCAGGATAGGGCAGGGCAGGGACAACGTCCGCGAGTATCTGAAGGCGAACCCCCAGGTCGCTGCAGAGATCGAGCAGAAGATCATGGAGGCGTACGGCCTCGGATCGAAGTCTGCCGAGCCTGTCTCTCAGGGTAAGAATAACGGCAAATAGAAGATAACCATAGTGACGGCCGAAGGGCGGGGCGGCCCGGGCTTAAGGGCTTTACCGGCGATGAAGTCCGGGCCGCCCCGCCCGGCAGTTGTCCGAGAGAAAGATCAGTGACCCGAAGGACTGCGGTAAAAGGGTTCGACGATAGTTTCGACAGCGCGGTCAAGCATGCCTGCAAGCTCCTGAGCTACCGCGACAGGAGCGGAAAGGAGATGCGCGAGAAGCTGCTCACGAAGGGCTTTTCGGGCGCTGTCGTTGACCGGGCCGTCGCCTTTCTCGAGGAGAAGGGCTTCATCAATGACGAGAAGCTCGCCGAGGCGCTGCGGCGGGATGCGGTGGAGCGTCGCTGCCTCGGGAGGCAGGGCGTCAGGACCCACCTGGTCAAACGGGGGATTCCTCGGGAGAGGGCCGAGGCCCTTTCCACAGGCGGCGCCGAAGAGGACTATATCGATGCAGCGCGCCGTCTCATCGAGAAGCAGCTGCGCCGGTTGAAACAGTATGATGAGGCGACGGTGAAGAGACGGCTCTGGGGCATGCTCGCCCGGAGAGGATTTTCGATCGATAGCATACGGAAAGCGATGAAATCCCTGAATATGGAGGAGGAATCATGAGAGGTGGACGCATCACCTGTATAGCAGTACTCGGCATTGCCTTGTTCCTGGCCGGTTGCGCGTCTCCGGCACGGTTTACCCATGACGAGATAAAGCACTATCCCATCGAGATCCAGGAGAAGATAATCAAGGGCCAGATCGCGCCCGGCATGACGCCGCAGCAGGTGCGCTATGCCTGGGGTGCGCCGGACTCGGTGCGGACGCTCCAACCCGAGGCGGGAAAGCCGAAGGAGGAGTGGATCTACACCTCCGGCATCGGCCTGCTCAGGACCGTGCTCACCTTTATCGATGGAAAGCTGACCTATATCGTCAGCTCCGAGCCGGGGAGGATGAAATAGGAGCATGAAGAGCGCAGAGGTACGAGAGCTTTTCCTGGAGTTCTTCAGGGCAAAAGGGCACCAGAAGGTCGCCAGTTCGTCGCTCATACCGCGCAACGACCCGACGCTCCTCTTCACCAACGCCGGCATGGTCCAGTTCAAGTCCGTTTTTCTCGGCGAGGAGAAACGGCCCTATACCAGGGCGACAACCTGCCAGAAGTGCATGCGGGCAGGGGGCAAGCACAACGACCTCGAAAACGTCGGACATACCGCCCGGCACCACACCTTCTTCGAGATGCTCGGCAACTTCTCCTTCGGCGATTACTTTAAAAAAGACGCCATTCTCTTTGCCTGGGAGCTCCTTACCGGGGTCTACAAACTGCCGAAGGACAGGCTCTGGGCAACGGTCTACCAGGATGACGACGAGGCCGAGAATCTCTGGAAAGAGCTCACCGGAATTCCCGCGGAAAGGATCGTCAGGCTCGGCGCCAAGGATAATTTCTGGCAGATGGGAGACACCGGGCCCTGCGGACCCTGCTCCGAGATCATTATCGACCAGGGCGAGGAGGTAGGATGCGGAAAGCCCGACTGCAAGGTAGGCTGCGACTGCGATCGCTATCTGGAGATATGGAATCTCGTCTTCATGCAGTTCAACAGGGACGAGTCGGGCACGCTCACCCCGCTGCCGAAGCCGAGCATCGATACCGGCATGGGGCTCGAACGCCTCTGTGCCGTACTGCAGGGCAGGCGCAATAACTTCGATACCGATCTTTTTGCGCCGATCATTGCTGCCGTCGAAAAGGCGTCCGGGAAGACCTATGGACGCATCACCGAAGACGACACCTCGATGCGCGTTATCGCCGACCACATGAGAGCAGCCGCCTTCCTGGTTTCCGACGGCCTCATGCCTTCGAATGAGGGGAGGGGATACGTGCTCCGGCGCATCATCCGGAGGGCCTCGCGCCATGCGAAGCTGCTCGGCCTCGAAGGCGCGGTCCTGTACAGCTTGCTGGATTCCGTGATCGACGCCATGGGGGCGGTCTATCCCGAACTGGCCGAGGAGCGTGAGCGGACCGCAAAGGTCCTGCGGTTCGAGGAGGAGCGCTTTACCAAGACCCTCGAACAGGGCATGAGACTTCTCGACGACGTTATCGACAGGCTGAAGAGGTCCGGCGAGAAGACGATCCCCGGCGAAGAGCTGTTCAAGCTCTACGATACCTACGGGTTCCCTCTCGACCTCGCGCGCGATATCGCCGTCGATAACTATCTGCTGATCGACGAAGACGGCTTCCATCGGGCGATGGAGCTGCAGCGGGAGCGGGCGCGGGCGTCATGGGTCGGCGAGGAGGAAGCCGTTGCCTCCATCTATAAGGAGCTTTTATCCGAGATCGGCGAGACAACGTTTGCAGGCTACGATACGCTCGAAGCCCCGGCAGTGGTCAAGGCGATGCTGAAAGAGGGCAAGGTAATTACCGAAGCCGCCGCAGGAGACGAGGTGGAAGTCTTTCTCGATACAACGCCCTTTTACGGCGAATCGGGAGGACAGGTCGGCGACAAGGGGATGCTCGTTTCCGATGCCGCCGAGGCGGAAGTCATCGGCACCAAGAAGGAGATCGATCTCCACGCCCATGTGGTGAGAGTGAGAAAGGGCGTCCTCATGGTATGGGACAGGGTCAGGGCGGCCGTCGACCGCGGCGAGAGAGCTGCCGCGGCGCGCAACCATACGGCGACCCATCTCCTCCACAGCGCGCTGCGGACGGTGCTCGGCGAACACGTGAAACAGGCGGGCTCTTTCGTCTCTCCCGAGCGGATGCGGTTCGATTATACCCATTTCTATCCGCTCGAGCGGAGAGAGCTCGACGCTATCGAGGCGATGGTGAACGACGCCATCCTCGATAACATCGGGGTGAGCACCGAGGTTACGGATATCAAGGAGGCGGTGAAGTCCGGCGTCATCGCCCTCTTCGGCGAGAAGTACGGGGAGAAGGTGAGGGTCGTCAGGGTTCCGGGGGTCAGCGCCGAGCTCTGCGGCGGAACGCACTGCCGGACCACCGGCGATATCGGGCTCTTCACGATCGTTGCCGAGGGCAGCGTAGCCTCCGGCATCCGGAGGATCGAGGCCTTTACCGGGAAGGCCGCTTTCGAGTACCTCAAGCAGCGGAGCAACGAGCTCCGCGCCATCGCCGAGGTGCTGAAGACCGATAAACCGCTCGACCGGGTCGAGCGGCTGCTCAGCGACCTGCGGGAGCGCGAACGGGAGATTGAGGCGTTCAAGGCAAAGGCCGCCTCCGAGAGCTCGTCGTCTATCATGGAGCAGGTGCGCGAGATCGACGGGATCAAGGTGCTCGCAGGCCGCGTGGACGGGCTCGAGCAGAAGGACTTGAGGGTCCTCGCTGACACCATACGCGACCGGCTGGGTTCGGGGGTTATCGTCGTCGCCTCGGTGATGAACGGACAGGCGTCGCTCCTCTCGATGGTCACCAAGGACCTCACCGGGAAGTTCAGCGCCGGAGACCTGCTCAAGAATATCGCCGCCCTCGTCGGCGGCAGGGGCGGCGGAAAACCCGAGATGGCCCAGGGCGGCGTCGCCAACCTCGACGATCCGGGCAAGCTGGACAAAGCCCTTGAGGCGGTATATGATATAGTGAAACAAAACCGTAATGCGTGATCAGTGATGCGTAATCAGTTCACGTATTTTCCCGTCACGGATCACGCGTTACGCATTACGACTGAATTCGGAGGTGGCTATGACCGTGTTTGATCTGGTGCGGAACGCGATTCTCGCGGGCTTCGGTGTGCAGGAGAAGGTCAAGGACTTCATCGACGAGCTGGTGAAGAAGGGGGAGTTGAGCGAATCCCAGGGCGCCAAGCTGGTGAAGGAGTGGAGCGAAAAGGCGGAGAAAGGGACCTCCGAGTGGAACAAGAACATCTCCGAGCTGATGAGCAAGACCATGGAGAAGATGAATATTCCTACGAGAGACGACTTCGAAAAGCTGAGCAGGAAGGTGCAGAACCTCTCCGCACGGGTGAAGAAGCTCGAAGGGGCCGTTGAAGACGAGGGAAAAGAGGAGTAGCGTTTAGAGCGTTGTGCGTATAATGAAGATGACGCCTGCAGCTCATGACGCTATAAACGCTATAACGCTATAAACGGTTTATTGTGGATATCTTTAAACTCAACCGTACCTACAAGTCGGCGCGGCGGCTTCAGCAGATCATCAATGTCTTTCTCAAGTACGGCTTCGGCCAGATCGTCGAGCAGATAAACCTCGGCAGGTACATCCCTTTCAAGAAACGCATCAGGTCCTTCGGCGCCTGGCCCGCCCTCAAGGGCCCGACCGTTCCCGAGCGGCTCAGGATGGCCTTCGCCGAGCTGGGGCCCTCGTTCATAAAGCTCGCCCAGGTGCTCTCGTCCCGTCCCGATCTCATCACGGTCCAGTACGCGAACGAGCTCAGGAAGCTCCAGGACAAGGTGCCCCCCTTTCCCGCTGTCGAAGCGAAGCAGATCGTCGAGCGCGAGACCAGCCTGCCCCTCTACGACATGTTCAGGACCTTCGACGACCATCCCATTGCAGCGGCCTCCATCGCCCAGGTCCACCGGGCAGCGCTGCTCGACGGCGCGGACGTGATCGTCAAGGTCCAGCGCCCCGGCATCAGGGAGGACATCGAATCCGATATCGATATCCTCTATGTCATCGCCCGCCTCCTCGAGAAGCATGTGCCCGAGAGCAGGTTTTTCAATCCCGTCGGGATCGTTGACGAGTTTGCCCGTACGATCAGGAAAGAGCTCAACTTCGAGGAGGAGGCCCGCAACGGGTACCGCTTCAAGAAGAACTTCGAGGAGAACCAGGATATCTATATCCCCCGGATCTATCTCGAGTTCGTCACCGAGAAGGTGCTCGTCATGGAGCGGATCGACGGCGTCCGGATCGACGATTTGGGGGCGATCACCAGGATGGGGTTCGACCGGAAGCAGCTCGCGAAGGTCGGGGTCGACGCCTTCTTCAAGCAGGTGCTCGAGGACGGCTTCTTCCATGCCGACCCCCATCCGGGCAACATCATGGTAATGCCGAACGGCCAGCTCTCCTTTATCGATTTCGGCATCGTCGGCAGGGTCTCGGAGGAGCTGAAGACGACGATGGCCAATACCTTTCTCGCCCTCATACAAAAAGACTTCGACCGGCTCATCGATCAATACCTCGAGCTCGGCATCATCCCCGAGCATGTCGATATCGACGCCTTCAGGAAGGAGTTCAAGGCCGACCTTGTCGATCTGCTCGAACCGCTCTACGGCCTGACGCTACAGGAGATCAATTTCGCCGAATACCTGCAGGCGATCACCCAGCTCGCCATAAAGCACAGCCTCAGGGTGCCGTCGGACCTCCTCCTGGTCAACAAAGCACTGCTCATTCTCGAGAATATCGGGCGGCAGCTCGATCCCGGGTTCGATTTCGTTCTTGCCGCACAGCCCTACGCCTCGCAGCTCATCAAGGAGCGGGTGAGCCCTTCGCGCTTTTACGAGAAGGCACGGGCGAATATCATGGACTTCACCGACTTCGTAGCCCTCTTCCCGAAGCAGATGAAACAGATCATCAAGAAGATCATCAAGGACGACATCAATGTCCGCATGTACCACGTCAATCTGCCCGAGTTCATCCGCGATATGGACCGCTCGAGCAACCGCATCGCCTTCGCCATGATCGTCAGCGCCATGATCCTCAGCTCCGCCATCATGCACGCAACCGGCGTGGGCCCGACCATTTTCGGAGTCTCCCTCCTCGGCCTCTCGGCCTTCTTCTTCGCCTTCTTCCTCGGCGTCTGGCTGATCATCTCGATCATCAGGTCGGGGAGGCTGTAGGCGTCCCGCCTCAGCTCCCCCTGATCGCGACAAACCCTCCGGGATGATAGACAACGCCCTTCTCTTTGTCAGGAGAGCATTTTTCACCAGGCCTTGACAAACGATCCTAAACAGGATAGAATCGGTCCAGAATTAATGCCGGGACGCATGCCCAGCCCGGCTGAAGCGCACTCATAAATTTTAAGCGCACTTATAAATACAGCAAGGAGGATAGGGTTATGGATGCATTGATGCTCAGCAGGCTGCAGTTCGCCGTCACCGTCATGTTCTATTTCATCTCGAGCATCGACCCGAGCTACAGTCTGACGATCTTCAACTCGTCATCGAGCGTCTACACGCTCAAGATCATGACGGTCGTTGCATTGGTCCTCGTGCCTGTGGTGATCGCGTACCAGGTCTGGATTTACCGGATATTCAGCCATAGGGTGAGTGCGGACGAGATACTCTCCGACAAGGAGGCGTATTAAAAATTATCGTATACTGTTCTAAGGGAGCGGAGCACCCTTACCATTAAAAGAGAAGGATAAGGAGTTCCTTACGAAAGGAGCGAGGCATATGGAAATTACCCGTGAGTCCGACTACGCCATACGGTGTGTCTTGTATCTTTCCGGCAAGCCCGGCGACATCGTGATGGTGGATGAGATTGCCCGGGAGATGGAGATCCCGAAGAGCTTCCTGGCGAAGATCCTCCAGAAGCTGAACAAGTCGGGGCTGGTGAAGTCGTACCGGGGCATCAAGGGAGGGTTCCAACTGGCCCGGAGCCCGCGGGAGGTCACCCTGCTCGATGTGGTCGAGGCGGTTGAAGGGCCGGTCGCCCTCAACAGCTGCGTCATCGATAAATCGGTCTGCGGAAGGAGCAGCACCTGCGGGGTACACCACGTCTGGGCGGATGTCAGGGCGGATTTCAGAGAGATACTGAAGAAGTATACGTTCGAGCGTCTTGCTCCGGCGAGCGCCTCGCTCCGGCAGCAATGAAGTGAGGACCGTGACGGGGTATCAGGGAGTCGGCGTATCGGTGCAGAGGAGTAAGGGAAGAGATTCTTTACACCGATACGCCGGCAGTTCGTTCCTTACTTCTTCTTCGCCGCCTCTTTGATGAGGGCCTGGCCTATGACGTTCCTCTGTATCTGGTTCGTGCCCTCGTATATCTGGAGTATCTTTGCGTCCCGCACCATCTTCTCTACGGGATACTCCTTCATGTAGCCTGCGCCGCCCATGACCTGCAGGGCGTCGAGCGCCACCTTTATGCCCAGATCGGTAGCAAAGGTCTTCGCCATGGCGGACTCTTTCGATACGTCCTTCGCCCCGCTGTCGATGTACCGTGCCACGGAGTAGATCAGCGAGCGGGCGGCCTCGATCTGTATCGCCATATCGGCGAGCATGTGCTGTATCGCCTGGAAGCTTATGATGGGGTGGCCGAACTGGTGGCGTTCACGGGCGAACTTCACCGCCTCGTCGAAGGCGCCCTGTGCCACGCCGAGCCCCTGTGCCCCGACGCCGGTCCTCGATGAGTCGAGGGTCTTCATGGCGACGATAAAGCCCATGCCCTCCTTGCCGATGATGTTCTCCTTCGGTATCCTGCAGTTGTCGAAGATCAGCTCTCTCGTGGAGGAGGCGCGGATGCCCATCTTGTCTTCCTTTTTCCCGAAGGTGAAGCCGGGCGTTCCCTTCTCCACGACGAAGGCCGACGCGCCGCGGGGGCCCTTTGTCTTATCGGTTATGGCGATGATGGTATAGATATCGGCCTCGCCGCCGTTGGTGATCCACTGTTTGGTCCCGTTGAGGATATAGTCATTTCCCTCGAGACGGGCGGTGGTCTGGATGCCGCTCGCGTCGCTGCCTGCATTGGCCTCGGTGAGGCCGAAGGCGACCAGCTTTTTCCCGGCAGCGACATCGGGGAGGTATTTCTTTTTCTGTTCCTCGGAGCCGAAGAGCAGGATCGGGAAGGTGCCGAGGGCATTCGCGGCATAGGTGGTCGATATGCCCACGCACGCGCGGGACAGCTCCTCCACCGCGATGCAGAGCTCCAGGCAGCCCTTGCCGAGGCCGCCGTACTCTTCCGGAATGTAGAGCCCCATCATATCCGACTGGGCCAGGACCTTTATGACTTCCCAGGGATACTCGTTCTTCTCGTCGAGCTCAGCCCTGACAGGGACGATCTTCTCTTCGGCGATCTGCCGGGCGAGATCGCGAATCATCTGCTGCTCTTCGGTCAAAAAATAATCCATTAACTCCTCCTCCAGATTCATAACACTGAGCCACAGAGTACCGCCTGTGTCACCAGCGGCGCGCGGCGATGTATGGCGATGAGCTGCGTTATGCGCTGATATCGATGTCTTCTATCAGAAGACTTGAGGCCCCTATGTTACCATAAAATCTCATATCATCGCCAACTGCAGCGACCCTCTGGAAGAGGTCCAGCACCGTGCCGGAAATCACCGCCTCTTTGACCGGGTACCGGAGCTCTCCGTTCTCGATCCAGACCCCCGAAGCGCCCACGGAGAACTCTCCCGACACGGGGTTGGCGGTATGCATCCCCATCGTCTCGAGGACATAGAGGCCCCTGTCCGCCGCCCTGACCAGGCGGTCGAAGCCGGCGACGCGCTCCGGCGACGACGATTCGAGGACGAGGCAGGTGGGGCCCACATGGGGAAGGGAGAGCGCGCCGCCGCGCACCGCGTTCCCGGTCGAGGCGACGTTGTCTTTCCTGGCGGTGTAGGTGTTGTAGAGATACCCCGTCAGGACTCCGCTGTCGATGAGCCTCTTGCTCGTCGTGGGGACGCCCTCGTCATCGAACGGCCTGCTCCCCAACCTCCCCTCGATCATGCCGCTGTCCGTAACGGTGAGCCGCGTGCTGATGACCTGCGCTCCCTTCTTCCCCGCCAGCATGGATTTCTTCTTCTGGACCGACTCCGAGGAGAGCGCCGCAGCGAAGATGCCGAGAAACTCGGTCGTGACCGAGCTGTCGAGGAGGACGAACCCCCTCACCGCCGTCGTCTTGCGCGCGCCGAGGAGGCGCAGCGCGTTCTGCGCCGCTCTCCTGCCGACGAGCTCGAACTGCACGCCGCTCAGGAACCTGCTCCCCTCGTAGTCCCATCCCATCTGGCTCTCGCCGTCCTCTTCGGCGATCACCATGAGCTGGGCGGAGCATCCCGAGGATGCATAGCGGACATCGACGCCGTGCGAATTGAGGATATAGGTGTCGCTCGTGCCGAAATGCCCCGAGGCCTTTCGCACCTTCCGGATTCTGCTGTCCGTATCGAGAGCGGTCTTTTCGACGAGCATGACCCGCTCGATCGCCTCGCTCTCGGGGAGCGCCGGGACCGCCTCGTCGAATACCCGCAGGTCAGGAGCGGGTCCGGAGCGGACCGGCAGGGCGAGTGCGTCATCGGGCTCGGTATGGCGCGACGCCTCGAGTGCCCGCTCTACGACGAGCTCCGCATCGTCGGGAGCGGTCGAGTAGGAGAAGCCGAGCCGTCTGTCTCTTATCACCCGGAGGCAGAACCCTGCGGTGACCGACGTCTCGAGGGTGTCTATCTTCTGGTCCCGGACGTCGATGCCGAGACTCTTCGAGCGCTTGAGATAGACCTCGGCCTCGTCGGCGCCGCGCCGTAACGCGCTGTCGAGCAGCCGTTCTGCAAAGAGCGTATCCATGGTTTACTCCTCTTCGTAGTACGTTGCAGAGGCGGTATCGGACTCCCAGACGGTGACTGCCGATACCGTGACCGGATGCGGTGCGAGCCGCTTCTTGAGCGAATCGAAGAGCCACTTCGCGATGTTTTCGGAGGAGGGGTTCTTCTCGGTAAAGGGGAAGACGTTATTGAGGCAGGTGTGGTCGAGCGGCATAACGAGCTCGTTGGTTATCTTCTTCAGCTCGTGGAAGTCGATGGCGATATCGATGTCATTGAGGCGCTCGGCGGTCACATAGACCTGAACGCGCCAGGTGTGGCCATGCAGGTTCTCGCACTTCCCCTTATACCCCCTCAGCTGGTGGGCGGAGGAAAAGCTCGACTCTATCATCAACTCATACATTGCGCACCTCCACGGGAGTTATAGCGTTCATCGCGTCCATCGCGTTATAGCGTCCATCGCGTTTGTCGCGTCCATAGCGTTTATCGCGTTTATCGGCGTTCATAGCGTTTATCGCGTTATTGCGTCACGAGTACGTTGTTAATCGTTTTAATGGCAGTCGGGTCAGTTGTCGTGAAGCGGTCGGCTCCGAAAGAATCCCTCATGGTCTTTTAACGTATCAATAGCATGTTTTTACGCTATGACGCGATGAACGCTATAACGCTATAAACGCTCTTATGTCTCTTTCTTGAATACCGCGATGTAGGGCAGATTCCGGTATTTGTTCTCGTAATCGAGACCGTAGCCGACGACGAAGATATTAGGGATAGTAAACCCGACATACTCTACCGGCACCTCGATAATGCGCCGCTCCTTTTTATCGAGGAGGGAGCAGGTCTTGAGGCCGGCCGGCCTCATCGAGAGTATCTGCTGCCGAATGTGGTTGAGCGATATTCCTGTATCAATTATATCATCGATAAGCAGCACCTCTCTGCCTGCTATGGCTTCCCGCGCATTATAGAAGATCTTCACATCCCCTGTCGAAGAGGTCTTCACATAGCTCGAGGAGACGATGAAATCGACGGTAACAGGAACCCTCACGGCCCTGATGAGGTCCGCGAAGAACATGAAGGCGCCTTTCAGAATGCCCAGCGCCAGTATTTCTTTCCCGGCATAATCGCGGGATATGGTCTCTGCCAGTTCCTGGACCTTATCACGAATCTGCTCGGTCGTGAGAAAGGGTCTGCCGACAATCATGAGGTCCTCCCCGTAACGTAGTGTATATATAATACGGCTATTCGCCGCTTATCTCAATATCTCTTTTCCCGGCAGGCAGGTGATTGCGGAGAGCTCCGGTATCCCGGGAATACCCTCCGTCCGGTGCTGACGGAGGGCGCTCCCGTTCGGTTATGTTCCTGTCTTGACGGTCGTAATGGCTACGGCGCAGACCTTGTACTCAGGCGTCTTCACCTGCGTATCGAGGGCGTCGATCGTCAGCACGTTCGCCGCCGCCTCGTGGTAATGCATGGGGATGAATACCGTGCCCTCGGGGACCCTCGTCGTCATCCTCGCCTTTACCGCGATGCTGCCGCGCCGTGACGAGACGGTGACCGTATCGCCGTTGCCGACAGCGAGCCGCCTGGCATCGGCAGGATTGATCTCGACATAGGCCTCGCCGGCCCGCTCCTCGATAGCCGCGACCTTTCTCGTCATCGAGCCGGAGTGGTACTGGAAGAGGTTCCTTCCCGTGGTGAGGATGAAGGGATAGGCTTCGTCCGGGAGCTCGGCAGGAGGCGTGTACGCGACCGGAGCGAAACGGACCCTGCCCTTGGGGAATCCCCCTTTGTAGAGATAGCGCGTCCCGGGATGCTTCTTGTCAGGGCAGGGCCAGGGGATGCCCGCCCTCTCGATCCGTTCGTAGGTGATGCCCGCAAGGGTGGGCCAGACCCGGCCGAACTCGGCCAACACATCCTCGGGGGTGGCATACTGCATCGGATATCCCAGCCGCTTCGAGACCTCCATGATGATATCGAGGTCCGGGCGCGCCTCTCCCGGCGGCTCGACAGCCTTCCTCACTCGCTGCACCTTCCGCTCGGTATTCGAGAAGGTGCCGTCCTTTTCCGCAAAACAGGTGGAGGGCAGCACGACATCCGCCAGTGCCGCCGTCTCGGTCATGAAGATGTCCTGGACGACGAGGAAGTCGAGCTTCTCCAATGCCGCGGTGGTATGGTGCATATCGGGATCGGTGAGTACCGGGTTTTCTCCCATGATATAGAGCGCCTTTATCCTGCCCGCGAGGGCAGCCGGGATCATCTCCGTCGCGGGCATCCCGGCCTTGGGCGAGAGCGATACGCCCCAAGCTTTTTCGAATTTCTCTTTGACCTCGGGCAGATCGACCTTCTGGTAGCCGGGATACACATTGTAGAGACACCCTGCGTCCGACGCGCCCTGCACATTGTTCTGTCCCCTCAGGGGATTGACGCCGGTCGACTCCCTGCCGATATTGCCGGTGAGCATCACCAGGTTGGCGATGGCGGTGACGTTGTTGGTGCCGCAGGTGTGCTGCGTGATGCCCATAGTGTAGAAGATGCCGGCCCGCCGCGATCCGCCGTAGAGCCGGGCAGCCCTGACGATGTCTTCAGCAGGGACTCCCGTTATCTTCTCGACATGCTCGGGCGTATAGTCTTCGACCGACTTCTTCCACTCCTCGAAGCTCTCGGTCTGCTCCTTGATGAACGCTTCATTAGCGAGCCCTTCCTTCAGGATCACATGGGCCAGGCCGTTCAGCAGGGCGATGTCCGTACCGGGCTTCAGGTTGAGGAAGACCTCGGAGAAGCGCACCATCGGTACCCGCCGCGGGTCGGCGATGACGATCTTCGCCCCGTTCCGCCAGGCCTTGATCATCCTGTTGGCGATGACGGGATGGGTCTCCTTTGTGTTGGAGCCGATGATGAAGATGACCTCCATATCCTCGATCTCGGGGATCGAGTTGGTCATGGCGCCCGAACCGAATATGGCAGCCAGACCGGCTACCGTCGGCGCGTGTCAAAGACGGGCGCAGTGATCGACGTTGTTCGTCCCCACCGCGGCGCGGATCATCTTCTGGAAGGCGTAGTTCTCCTCATTGGTGCAGCGCGCCGAAGAGAGCCCGCCGATGGCGTCGGCGCCATGAGCGGCCTTTATCTCGCTCAACCTCTTCCCGATATAGTCCAGGGCCTCATCCCAGGAAACTTCCTTAAAGACACCGTTCAAACCGTTTCTAAAAGTCTGGTTCAAACCGTTTAAGCCGTTCAAGTCGTTTAAACCGTTTGAACGGCTTGAACTGTTTGAGCGGTTTGAACGGTCCTTTATTCTTATAAGCGGTTTCGTAAGGCGGTCGGGGCTGTTGACGAAGGTGTAGCCGAAGCGCCCTTTGACGCAGAGCCATCCCTCGTTCCAGGTGTCCTCGCGCGAGCTTACCCTGACGATCTCGTTCTCTTTGACATGGAGGGTGATATTGCAGCCGGTCCCGCAATAGGTGCAGACCGTGTCGACCTCCCGGACGTCCTTCTGCCTGCCCTTGCGCGACCACATCTTTCCGGTGAGGGCGCCGGTGGGGCATACGGCAATGCACTGGCCGCAGAACTCGCAATCGAGGTCCTTTTCGTAGGGAGGGCAGACCTTCGACTTGAACCCGCGATAGGTAAAGTCGATCGCCTCGACGCCCTGCACCTCTTCGCAGACCTTGACGCATCTGCCGCAGAGGACGCAGCGCTCCATATCGCGCTCGACGAAGGGGTTCCCGTCCTTCTGCGCGTATACCCTCCGCTCGCCGTCGGCGAACCTGTTTTCCTTGAGGCCGTAGGTATACGCCAGCTCCTGCAGGGAACAGTCCCCGGCCCGCTCGCATACCATACAGTCATGCGGATGGTCCGAGAGGATGAGCTCGAGTATGGTCTTGCGCAGCCCCTCGATACGCGGGGTCGAAGTGGTCACTTCCATATTATCCACGACCGGCGTGGTGCAGGCGGTGACGAGCCGGGGGATCCCCTTGACCTCGACCGCGCAGAGCCTGCAGCCCCCGAACGCGCTCAGCTTCGGATGGTGGCAGAGCGTTGGGATATCGACGCCCAGCAGCCTGGCCGCATCCAATATCTTCGTCCCTTCAGGGACCTCGATCATCTTGCCGTCTATTGTCACCTTGTACATCATAGCTATCGCTCCTGACCGTCCTTTATCGTTTGTTTTCATCATGTCCTGCCCACCGCCTTGAACTTGCAGACGTCGAAGCAGCTCCCGCATTTGATGCACTTTTCTGCAGCGAGGCGGTGGGGCTTCTTCTTTTCGCCCGTGATAGCGCCTGCAGGGCAGGCCCTCAGGCAGGCGCCGCAGCCCTTGCAGTACTCTTCCATGATGCTGTAGGTGACGAGATCGCGGCAGACCTTTGCCGGGCACTTCTTGTCGCGCACATGCGCCTCGTATTCATCCCTGAAGTATTTCAGGGTGCTGAGCACGGGATTGGGAGCGGTCTGGCCGAGCCCGCAGAGGGATCCTGCTTTTATATCGTCGCTCAGCGACTCCATGAGCTCGAGATCGCCCTCTCTGCCCCGGCCCTTGGTGATCCGGTCGAGGATCTCGAGGAGCCGCTTCGTGCCGATCCTGCAGGGCACGCACTTGCCGCAGGATTCGTTCTGCGTAAAGTTGAGGAAGTAGCGGGCTACATTCACCATGCAGTCGTCCTCGTCGAGAATGATCATGCCTCCCGAGCCGACGATGGAGCCGACTTTGCAGATGGACTCGTAATCGACGCTGATATCGAGGAACTCGGCGGGAATACAGCCGCCCGAGGGACCGCCGGTCTGGACGGCCTTTATCTTCTTGCCGTTCTCGATGCCGCCGCCGATATCGAAGATGATCTCCCTGAGCGTTATCCCCAGAGGGACCTCGATAAGGCCGGTGTTCTTCACCTTGCCGGTGAGGGCGAAGACCTTGGTGCCCTTCGAGGTCTCGGTGCCGTAGGACGCGAACCACTCGGCGCCCTTGTTGAGGATGCTCGGTACATTCGCGAAGGTCTCGACATTGTTGATGACCGTCGGTTTCCCCCACAGCCCCACGAAGACCGGGAAGGGCGGCTTGGGACGCGGCATGCCGCGCTGCCCTTCGATCGAGGCGATGAGCGCGGTCTCTTCGCCGCAGACGAACGCGCCGGCGCCGAGCTTTATCTTTATATCGAAGTCGAAGCCGGCGCCGAAGATCTTTTTACCGAGGAACCCCCGCTCCCGCGCATCGCTCATCGCCCGTTTCAGGCGCTCGACCGCAAGAGGATATTCGGCGCGGATGTAGACATAGCCTTTTGTCGCGCCGATGGCATAGGCGCCGATGAGCATGCCTTCGATGACCGCATGAGGGGTTCCTTCGAGCACGGCCCTGTCCATGAAGGCGCCGGGGTCTCCTTCGTCGGCATTGCAGATGATGTATTTCTGGTCCGCAGGCACCTTGCGGCAGGTCTCCCACTTGATCCCCGTCGGGAAGCCCCCGCCGCCGCGGCCCCGCAGGCCGGAGCGCTTCATCTCCTTGATGACCTCGTCCGGGCTCAGGGAGGTGAGGGCCTTCTTTGCCGCCGTATAGCCGCCGACGCCGATATAGGAGTCGATGCTCTCGGGGTCTATCCTTCCGCAGTCGTTGAGCACGACCTTGACCTGCTTTGTATAGAAGTTTTCGTAATCCTCTCCCGCGAGCCACTCGGCAACGGGTGCGCCGCCGACAATATGCTCATCGACGATCCGCTGGACCATATCGGGCTTGATATATTGATACGTTGTCCTCGCGCCGTCGATGATGACATCGACGAGGACATCCTTTGCGCAGAGGCCGCGGCACCCGACCTTGTGCAGGGCGCATTCCTTTTTGAATTCGGCGGGAATGTTCTGCGCCTGCATGAGCGAGGAAAAGGCATCGAGCACCTCGCCGCCGCCTGCCGCGATGCCGCCGGTGCCCATACAGACATGAATCGTAATGTTCCTATTCATTGCCCGCCTCTTTCAGCGCCTTCAGCTCTTTCGCCATCTTGTCCGTGGTCATCTTGCCGTGCACTTTCCTGTTGATGATAACGACGGGGGCGATGCCGCAGGCGCCGACGCAGGCGACCTGCTCGAGCGTGAAGTTCCTGTCGTCCGAGGTGTTCCGCTCATCGGTGAGATGCAACTCTCTCTTCAGGTTGCTGATGATGCGGTCCGAGCCCTTGACATGGCAGGCGGTGCCGCAGCAGGCGGTGATGATATTTTTGCCCCGCGGCTGCAGGTAGAACTGGGCATAAAAGGTGGCGACGCCGAAGAATTTACTGACGGGGATACCGAGCTCGTCGGAAAAGCGGTATACGGCTTCTTCGGGGATATAGCCGAAGACTTCCTGCGTTTCCTGGAGGAGAGAGATTATATTCCCTTCACCCTCCCTGAACTCCTCGATGAGCTTCCTGACCGTTTCTTCCATGGGGAGATACCTCTTTTATATTTATGGGTTTTGCAGGCATACTTTTTTAGAGTATCACGCTATAACGGATTTTTGCAATAAATTATGTATGCCGCCGGTGCTGCTTAACCGCAGTTTCGGAGAGTTGTCTAACGGGTTGAAAGGAAAGAGAATAACGGGCTGCAGCCCCGCCTGCCGGGAGGGCCGCTTGTGGAAAAAAGGCGGCTGTTTCGTTCACAATACGGGAATGCACAAACAGCGGTACGGCCATATCGAGATCCCGCTCCAGCGGGTGCATATCGAGCTCACCAATGTCTGCGACTTCAGCTGCGTCTTCTGCCCGAAGTCGGAGATGAAGCGGCCGTACGGCCATATGGAGACCGGCCTCGCCAAACGCATTCTTTCTGAGATCGGTAAGGAGGGCATCGCCGAAAAGGTCACCTTCCACGTCATGGGAGAGCCGACGCTCCACCGCGATTTCTTCGCGATACTGGAGCATGCGCTGAAAGAGGGGGTCAAGGTGGGGCTCACGACCAACGGCGGAGGGCTCGGCGGCCCTATTGGCAGGCGGCTCCTGGACTATCCCCTGCACCAGCTCGACATCTCGCTCCAGACGCCGGATGCGCGCTCTTTTGCCCTGAGAAAGGCGGGTGCGCGATCATTCGAGGCGTACCTCGAGGGGATCCTCGGATTTTTTGCCGCCTATCATGCGAAGCATCCCGAGACGCTCTTCAAATTCCGCTTTCTCAATACCCGTTTCAGAAAGAAGGCCATGGAGCGGCGGATAGGGCCGGTTCGGGTCATCTCTTCCACCCGTGAGCTGCGCGATACGTTCCGTTACTGGGCCGGCCGCATGTATGAGCTGCTCGGCATCGGCGCCGAGGTGCGGGAGAAAGCCATAGCGAACATCGACCGCCTCGTCTCGTATAGATGGAATGTGGTCGAGGTCTGCCCCAATGTCTTTTTCGAGACCTATGTGCTCGATGACTGGGGGCATGCCTTCGGCGACGAGCGGATACGCGACGCCTGGGCCGGCTACTGCTTCGGCATGAGAGACCATTTCGCTATTCTCTATAACGGCGATGTGACGCTCTGCTGCATCGACTTCGACGGCAATACCAGGGTCGGCAATCTCCATGAATCCTCGCTGAAGGAGATACTCTCTTCCGCTGAGGTGGGGAGGATCGTCGAGGGATTCAAGCGGTTTCGGCTCGTCCATCCGTACTGCAGGCGCTGCATGGGAAGCAGGAGCTTCGCTTCCTGGCTGGTCAAGCCCGCGGCATCCGTCGCAGGCCTGAAGCTCCTGAAGCCGTTCTTCTACAAGCGCTCCCGGCTGATCAAGGAAAATTAAAACGTAAGAGGTCGACTATAATCCGAGCCTTGGGGAATGAGTCGAGCATACTATGCCCCGCCCCATTCCCCGCTTTACTTTTCCTTTGAATTTTTGATCTGCTTGTTGTGGCGGTTCTTTGTACCTTTCAGGTACAATGGACGATATGGTCACGCTTTTTCATGTGCCGTTGGGATACCGGCATACGACGCAGTTCCTGTTCAAAAGGGCGATCAGGAGGGGCAGCCATCCCGACTACTCGAGCATCCTCTACCTGGCGCCTACGTCTTTCAAAGCCGACGACGCCCAGAAGATCTTTCACGAGCTGCAGGACGGCAAATGCTACGTCCCTCCTGAATGCACCACTATTCCCCGCTTCGCCCGGAGGATGTTTGCGACCTATGGAAAGGAGCGGGTGCTTTCCCGGGCGCTGGTCCCCTTCGTTCTCTCGCGCCTGTCCGGACCTGAGCGCCTGGAGGGGCCGGCAGAGCAGGCGGGCGCGAAAGGCAAGGGGTTCGGTTTCTCGCGTCTCTCTGCCGGCTTCATCCGGGACCTGAAGCAGCGATTTCCGGACCACGACAGCGCGGCCCTGCAAGCGCTGTGCGCGGGCATGTTCGCTTCGCTCGATATACCCGAAGCGGTCACCCGGGTCGTTACCGAGATCATCGGGACCTATGGAGCGTACCGGGAATTCGTCGGGAGCAACGGACTGGTCGATGAAGACGACCTGCTGGTGCGATGCCCCGGCTACGTAGCGCAGAAGTATGCTGCGCCGGGTGACCGCTGCACGCTGATCCTCGACGGGTTTTATGACCCTTCAGGAGCGGAGAGGAGTATCATCAAGGCCCTTATTCTGCATGCCGGCGAGGTCCTCGTATCGCTTCCCTCGGAGCCCCCGTTTTCCGACCTGCTCAAGGAGTACAGGGATTTCCTGCGCGATACCTCCACGCTCCGCGAGGAGCGTCTCGATAAGGAGGTCCCGGATCGCTCCCAACCGCTGCGCTACTACACTTATGCCGATGTCGAGGAGGAGGTGGAGGGCATGGCGAGGAGCATAAAGTCGTCGTTCGTATCGGGAAAGATCAAGCGGCTCGAAGAGATAACAGTGGTCTTCCCCGACCTGCGGAGCTATGCCCCCATGGTCGACCGCATCTTCAGGCGCTACGGCGTGCCCGCTTCGATTTCGGTACGGAAGAGTCTCGGCGAGATGCGGCCCTTTCTCGACCTCTTCTGCCTGCTGCGGTCGGTCGCCGAAGGCTATCCGCGACTGCACTTCTCCCAGTTCCTCTCTTCGCCTTACTTTACAGCGCTTCCGGAGACCATGAGGGCCTGGATCGCGCCGCTCTCGCTCCAGTCGGGCATCGTAGCAGGAAAAGAGGCGTGGCTCGAATTCATTGCCGAGGGCTCGGAGACGCTCGATATGAATCGCGTGCCGGAGCGGGCAGAGATCGAGAAGGGGATGAAGCGGGTGTTCAGAAAACTATCGCCCCTCGAGGAGATCAGAGACGGCGCATCCCTCGCTCGTTATGCAGAAGTGCTCGGAACGCTCGCCGACGACCTCGGGTTCCCGGGACCGCGTACCGATGCGACGACCAAGGCGCTCTCCGAGGCGTTCAACGAGATCCTCGACCAGATCGCGTTCATAGGCGCGCTCACTCCCGGCTCCGTGACCCTGCCCGAGTTCGAGGAGGCGCTGCGTCATCTCCTGAGAACGGCCTTTCTCGATAGCGAGGAGCAGGGCGTGAGGGTGATAGGCTTCCCCGATGCAGCGGGGCTCTCGCCGCGGTATCTCTATTTCGGCGGTCTTGCCGATGGCGCGCTGCCCCAACGGCAGGAGATGGACTACCTGCTGCCCGACAGCGCGAAGCGGAGACTGGGACTCATGCACCTCGAGAAGTTCAGCTCCCTCCAGAAGTACCTGTTTACCTGTCTCGTCAAGAATTGCGGGCGCCACCATCTCTCATACCCGCTCATGGACGGCGATACCCTCTTCCTCCCCTCTTCGTTTCTCTATGGAGGGGAGGAGCTCAGAGAACGGATCCCCGGGATATTCTCGCAGGAGGAGTACCTGGTCGCCAAGGGAAACGAACCGCTGCTGCGGCAGATGGACGAGATCGAGCTGCTCCCTGCATTGCTGCGGCTCCCTTCCTCCCTGCGGGTCACCGATGTCGACGCCTACCGTGCCTGCCCCCGGCGGTTCTTCATCGAGAAGATACTCCAGCTCACTCCTTCGGGCATAAAGGAGTACGAGATCGAGGCAGCCACCCTCGGCACTGTCATCCACAAGATAATGGAACGGCTCATGAAGGAGTCTTTCGGCGGTCTCGATGAGCTGCATCGGCGGGCAGAGGGTGTTGTGGGGGAGGTGCTGCACGAAAAGAAGATGGGCCTCTACTGGAAAGGCCTCATCAAGGACACGTTCATCGAGATGCTCCCCGAGCTCTACGATCGTGAGCTCGATATCCGGGGGGAGGGGTATATCTCCTCGGAAGTCGAGAAGAATATCTCGGGCGAACCGGTGAAGGGCATCAAGCTCCGGGGCAAGATAGACCGCATCGACAGGCTCGGCGACGAGGTGCAGCTCATCGATTACAAGACCGGCACAGCAGGGCTGAACTGTACCCAGGCGCTGAGCGGCAACGAGGACCTCCAGCTCTTCCTCTACGCGGCGATCCTGAAGAGCCACGGGTATCATGTGAGCCGCGTCGGCATTTATTCTCTCAAGGACATAACCGTCAAATGGTGCCCCCCGAAGCGGCGGGGGAGAGGCAAGGGAAAAGAGGAGCCGGGCCGGCATCTTGACGATTATATCAGCGCATCATTACAATTTCTCGAGAGCGCGGTGGCCCGGATCAGGAAAGGAGACTTCAGGGCAAAACCCATGAACGATTACGTCTGCTGGAACTGCCACGAATACGCTTTCTGTCCTTATATACAACAATAAAGGCATGTAAGAAGTAAGAAGAAGGGGGAGCTTACGGGAGTTTTTTATTCTGGCTCCTGTCTTCACTTCCTACTTCTCAGTTCTCACTTCTTACTTGTTATTTACGAGGAGGCATACGATGTACCTGAAGCGTGCGTTTATCCTGTTCGTCCTGGTGGTGACGGGCATCGTCTCCTGTGCTCCCACGCAGGAGGTGGTGCAGCCGCCGGTAACCAGGCCGGCGCGTATCGCGGTGGTGCTCGGCGCCGGTGCATCGAGAGGCTTTGCGCATATCGGCGTGCTCAAGGTGCTCGAAGCGAACAATATCCCCGTTCATATGATCGTGGGCACGAGCGCGGGAAGCTTTGTCGGGAGCCTCTATGCCTACGGCTACAACGCTTATCAGCTCCAGAAAATGGCGATGACGATAGAGAAGGGCGACATCATCGATGTCGCGATCCCCGACAACGGGTTCATCAAAGGCGAGCTGCTCGAGGGCTATGTCAACAGGATGGTGAAGAACACGCCCCTCGAGAAGATGCGCACTCCCTTCTACGCTGTGGCGACCAACATACTGAACGGGCAGGAGGTCGTCTTCGGCAGGGGCAATGCCGGCGCCGCGGTGCGGGCGAGCTGCACGATACCCGGCGTCTTCAGGCCGGTGAGGATCGGCAGCCAGCTCTTCGTGGACGGCGGGGTGGTGAGCCCCATCGCCATCGATGCGGCGAGGGGCCAGGGAGCCGACATCATCATCGCCGTCGATATCTCGTCCGACCTCGAGAGCACCCCTCCCGAAAGCACGATCGATACCATTCTCCAGTCGGTGAACATCATGTATGCGAAGATTTCGAGCCTCCAGCTGCCGCGCGCCGATGTAGTCATAAGACCACGGGTGGGACATATCGGCTCGAGTGATTTCCTGAAGAGGCATGAGGCGATCCTCGAGGGCGAGCGCGCCGCCCAGGAGATGATACCCAGGATCGCTGCGCTCCTCGACCGGCTCCGGCGGGAAGGCCGGCTCTAACAGGGCGCCGATGGAAAAAGTAATCCTCCGCCGGACGAGCAGGATCCTTGCCGGACACCTCTGGATATTCTCGAATGAGCTCGCGACGAGCCCGAAGCAGTACGAGCCGGGCGCGCTCGCCGAGGTCTACGACGGGAAGGGAGCCTTTTTCGGCATCGGGTACATCAATCCTCACTCCCTCATCGCCGTCCGTCTCCTCACGAGGGAGAGAGAGCGGATCGACGCCGGCTTTTTCAGGAGAAAGATCAGGGCAGCCCTGTCCTACCGGGAGCGCTTCCTGGAGGGGGTGACCTCGTTCCGCGCCCTTTACAGCGAGGGCGATTTTCTTCCGGGGCTGATCGTCGATAAGTTCGGCGACTGTCTCGTCGTGCAGATACTCACCCTCGGCATGGAGCAGCTGCGCGAGACCATAGTATCGGTGCTCGACGAGCTCTTTTCTCCCCAGGTGATCGTGCTCAGGAACGACAGCCAGAGCAGGGCGCTCGAAGGGCTTCCGCTCGAAAAGAGCGTCATCAAAGGGACGCTGGAGGAGCTTCCCCGCATCAGGGAGGGAGAGGTCGTCCTGGAAGTAGACCCCCTCGGAGGACAGAAGACCGGCTTTTTCCTCGATCAGCGGGAGAACAGGCTCGGCCTCGCCGTGCTGGCGAAGGAGGGCAGGGCGATCGATCTCTTCTGTTATTCCGGCGGCTGGGGGCTGCAGTTGGCCCGCAAAGGGCTGGCGGTAACGTTTGTTGATGACTCTGAAGCGGCACTGCAACAGGCCCGGAAGAATGCGCGACTTACTAATGTCGATCATCAATGCACTTTCATCAAGGCCGACGTCTTCACCCTCCTCAAACAGGAAGCGGCGGCGGGGAATACCTATGAGGTGGTCGTCCTCGACCCGCCCGCCTTCGTCAAGAGCAGGGCGAAGATAAAGGAGGCGGCGCGGGGGTACCGGGAGATCAATGCCCTTGCCATGGGGATTGTCAGCGAAGGGGGTGTGCTGGCTACCTCATCGTGCTCGTATCATATTGATAAAGAGATGTTTCTGGAGATACTCCGCGATGCCGCCCGTGACGCGCACCGCTCGCCGCGCCTTCTCGAATACTGTTCCCAGGCCAAGGACCACCCCGTACTTCTGTCGGTGCCCGAGACCGAATACCTCAAATGCGCCTTCCTCGAACTGTGACTTTAACCTAAATTTACAATCATAAAAAAACTTAAAAATTTCTCTTGACATGCATCCCTGGTTCTGATATTCTGAGAGCTAAGAAGCGCCTCGTTACCTCCCCTAAGCTGCTGCCCCCATCCCACGGGCAGCAGCACTTTTATTTTTGGCCCATTAGCAAACAGCTATCAGCAAAATAATACAGCAATCAGCTTTCAGCACACAACAACAGCTAAAGGCATTCCCTTCAAATATCATGTCCTTACTGACGGCTGATTGCTGATGGCTTATTTCAACTCGATCATCTCATAGGTTCTGCTGCCCATGCCGAGCCGCTCCGCCTCTTCGACCTGCAGGAGGTATTTCTTTTTGTGCAACCCTAAAAGGATATCGTCCCCCTCCGCGATACCCTGGTCCTCGGCGAGCGACGAGGGGAGGGGCTTTTCCCTGAGCAGCAGGTCGATGGATGCCTGTTCGACCGCGACGATATCGTCCGAGAGGAGGATGCCGATATCCTGGATGACCGGCACTTCGGCAGCGGGCATGCAGTCGCATTCGGGCTGGATCTCGGTAAGGAAATTGAGATAGATGACCTTCTTTGGGGTAAAGGTGCTCAGGACCGCTTTTGCCGCCTCCGCGAGCGATCTCATGAAGAGCTCGTCGTCGCCGGGGAGAACGAGAGCGCCTTCGGGACAGACCCGCGTGCAGCGTCCGCACCGCCAGCACCGCTCGTTGTTATAGGTGAACTTCTCCCCGGCCAGGTCGATGCAGTCGAGCGGGCAGACCTCCGCGCATTGGTAGCAGAGGGCGCACTTCTCTTCGTCCCATACGAAGCCGCCTTCGCCGATGGCGTGCATCGCCCCGCGGCCGCACTTCCAGCCGCACTGCCGGTGGCTGCCGCTGACGCCGCCCATGGCGAGGTTCTTTATGGCGCCCGCATATCCTGCGTTGATGTGCCCCTTGACGTGGGAGCAGACGACCATGGCGGATGCGTCATGGACTGCCGACGCCACCGCGACTTCGCCGAGGATCTCGCCTGCTCTGACGATGATATTGTCGTTCCCGTACAGGCCGTCGGCGAGTATCACCGGCGCGCCGACCGAGAGGTGGTTGATGCCGTTGATGTTTGCGACCTCGAGGTAATCGAGGCCGCGGATGCGCACGGTGTCGGTCACGAAGGGCTTGGCGCCTGCCGCTTTCACGGCATCGACGACCTTGCGAAGGAATACGGGCCTCACGATCCGGTGTGCGCCCTCGGAGCCGAAGTGCGTCTTTACCGCGACCCACTCCTTCTCTCCGAAATAGGACGTGAGGGCTATCTCGCCCAGGAGCCGTTCGAGCTTCCCCGGCATGCTGTCATCGTACTTCCACTTCTTCACCCGCGCCGACGCAAAATAGACCCTTGCCATGGTGCACCTCGCTATGAAAGTTGCCGACCCCGGGGTTCGGCTTTATACTTAAATGAGGGAAGAGCTCTTCTCATGCTTATGAATGCCTCTCTGCTCGCCGCTCCATAAATACTATATAATATATTGTATCGGAAGTTTAAATGCTCGTCGTATCGGGAGAAATGGAGTGCTGCATGGTGAACAAGCTGCTGCTGTTTTCGCATATCGTTGCGGTCGTCCTGCTCTTCGCGTCCGGCGCTGCCGGCGCAGCGCAGGGGACCGTGCCCCGGGCGCCTGAATCGCATCCGGAGTATACCTTGCGGGTCTCGTTCGATATCCCGGAGTCGAAGCTCAGGGGCGCCGCCGAGCTGGCGGTGGGGGCCGGGCAGCAGGTCATCCTGCATACCGGCGCGCTCACGATAACCGGGCTCTCTCTCGATCAGGAGAAGATGGACGGCGCGGCGAAGGAGGGAGTCCTCACGCTTACCGCTCCCCGCAGCGGCGTGCTGCGCATCATGTACGAGGGGACGTTCAAAGAGAGACCTGTCGAGACCGCCAGCTACGGGGTGGTGCAGAGCACGATCAGCGGGGAGGGGATTTCGCTCACCGGCGCATGGTATCCGCAGCCGGAGGGTCTGTACGTCTACCGGCTCACGGCTATCCTGCCGCACGGGTATACGGCCCTGTCCGAGGCAGAGCGCATAACGACCGCTGCACGGGACGGCGCTGTCGAGACCGCTTTCGACTTTCCCTATCCGGTCGACGGCATAAGCCTTGTCGCCTCGAAGCGGTACGAGGTGACCGAAGATCGCTATAAAGGGGTAAGGCTTTACGCCTATTTTTTCCCCGAGGAGCGCGAGCTCGCGAAGCGCTATATCGAGTTCACGAAGAACTACCTCGCGCGGTACGAGGAGCTGCTCGGACCGTTTCCCTACAAGCGTTTCGCTGTTGTCGAGAACTTCCTTCCGACGGGGTACTCGATGCCGACCTTTACGCTCCTCGGCCGCGATGTCGTCAAGCTGCCCTTCATCGTCGAGACCTCGCTGGGGCACGAGATCCTGCACCAGTGGTTCGGCAATTATGTCTACATCGCTTTTGATAAAGGCAATTGGGCGGAAGGGCTGACCACCTACCTTGCCGATCACGCCTTCGAGGAAGGGAAGGGAAAGGGCGCGGACTACCGCAAGCAGCTCCTCATCGACTATGCGAGCTACGTCGATGAGGAGAATGAAGTTCCTCTCAAGGAGTTCAGGGGGCGGTCCGATTTCGCTTCAAAGGCGATCGGGTACGGCAAGGCCGCACTGGTATTCCATATGCTGAAACGCGAGCTCGGGGAGGAGGTCTTTTACCGGTCGCTCAGGGAGCTCATCGCCGAAAAGGCCTTTGCGCGCGCATCGTGGGACGATATTCGACGCGTCTTCGAGAGGGGCTATGAGGGAGAGCTCGACCGGTTTTTCGAAGAGTGGGTCGAGACGCCCGGCCTGCCGAGGCTCGAGGCGCGGACGTCCGGGGTAAAGCAGCGCGGTGACAAGTACGAGGTCACGGTCACGGTCGGACAGGAGAACGGGCGGAAGGGCGCGCCCTACACGCTCGATGTCCCCGTCTTCTTTCATTACCCCGACGGATCGGTAGAGGAAGAGCTGATCGGCATCGACAGCCAGAAAGAGACTGCTGCCTTTACGCTCGACCGCATGCCGGAACGGATCGTCATGGACGAGCGGTACGATCTCGCGCGTGCGCTTACCCCGGAAGAGACGCCTCCCGTGATCGCCCGTCTCATCGGCGCCGGGAAGCCGCTGATCGTCCTTCCCGAAGACGGGGCGGAGCGGTATGCCCCTGTCATCGAGCACTTCAGGGCGGAGGGAGGGATCGAGAAGAAGGCGGCGGAACTGAAAGATGCGGAGGTCAAGAGGTCGACGCTCGTGGTGCTCGGCAGCGAGAGTCCCCTGGTACAGCGGCTCTTCGGCAAAATGGAGCCTGCGGGAGGCTTTACGGTTTCGGTCAGGGAGAACCCGTGGAATGAACAGCAGGTGATCGGCATTTTCGATGCAACCTCCCGGGACGAAGTCGAGGCCGGCTTCAGGAAGGTGTTTCATTACGGCAAGTACAGTATGCTCGCGTTCGATAAGGGGAAGAATATCGCCAAACGTATCGAGGAGTCGGCGCAGGGCATCGCGGTGTGGGAGAGAGAACAGACGACCGCTGTTGCCGTGGATGCGATCAGAACGCTTCCCGCGGTCATCGACGCGGTCGCAGGGAAAAAGATCGTCTATGTCGGTGAATACCATGACCGTTTCGCCCACCACCAGGTCCAGCTCGAGATCATCAAAGGGCTCTATGAGAGGAATAAGAAGCTCGCTATCGGGATGGAGATGTTCCAGCGGCCCTACCAGAAGGCGCTCGACGAATTCATCGCCGGTACGATCGATGAGCGGGAGTTCCTCAAAAAATCCGAGTACTTCAAGCGGTGGAGCTTCGACTACAACCTGTACCGGCCGATCCTCTCCTTTGCCCGGGAGAAGGGGATACCGGTCGTCGCCCTGAATATCCAGCGCGAGCTTACCGAAAAAGTATCGAAGGGAGGACTGGATGCGCTGAGCGACGAAGAGAGGAAAGCGGTCCCCGAGCGGTTCGACTTTTCCGATGAGGAATATCGCGAGCGCCTGGAGGCGGCCTTCAGAATGCACGGGCACGGCGGCAATGAAAGGAGCTTCGACTATTTTTACCAGTCCCAGGTCCTCTGGGACGAGACCATGGCCGCGTCCATCGACGAGTTCTTCAGGAGCAACCGCGATTTCGAGCAGGAGGGCCGGATGGTGGTTATCGCCGGCAGCGGGCATCTCGCCCACGGGTCGGGCATCCCGAAGCGGACCTTCAGGAGAAACGGGTATCCCTATGCAATCGTTCTCAACGACACGGAGGTCGAGAAAGGCATTGCCGATTACCTCGTCTTCCCTGCACGTCTCGAAGCAGTGCCGGCGCCGAAGATCATGGCTACCCTCGAGGAAGAGCAGGGGAGAGTAAGTATAAAGGCTTTCCCGGAGCAGAGCGTCTCCCAAGAGGCGGGGCTCAGGGTCGGCGACCGGATCGCCGCCCTCGACGGCATTCCGGTGAGCTCGGTGGACGACATCAGGATACACCTTCTCTACAAGAAGAAGGGAGAGCCGCTGAAGGTTACGGTGGTGCGGAAGCGGTTCCTCAGGGGAGACAGGCTCATGGAGTTTACGGTAATGCTCTGAATATGGTTGCAACACGCCTCTTCTTGTGTTATTCATTAGGATATGAGACCGTCTCGCGGTATGTGCCTTCGGAACAGGTCCTTTCCGAGCTGAAATCCCACTGAACGGCAGCCGCTGCATAGCGACGCGACAGGCGGCGGGAACTTATGAGTGCAAGGAGGGACGCATGAGAGCATGCTATTGGTTGAGGGCTTTTGTTGTGATGGCGGCAGGACTCCTGATCGCCGCCGCTCCTGTTCGGGTCGACAGCGTCTCTGCTGCGGAGGGCGCGGTCTCCCCGGCTGCAAAAGAGTTTCTCCGCACCCTGGGGAATTCGATCTCCGAGGCCGCGGAGGTGGCAAAACCGTCGGTGGTGAATATATCCACCACCACGACGGTCAGTATGGAGCAGCACCCCTTCGGCGAGTTCTTCGACAACCCCCTCTTCAAGAAATTTTTCGGTGACGAGTTCGGCCAGCCTGGCCAGCAGAAGAAGTTCAAATCCGCGGCGCTCGGCTCGGGCGTCATCATATCGAGCGACGGCTACATCCTCACGAACAATCATGTGGTCGAGAACGCGGACGAGATCATCGTCACCCTCGGCAACAAGAAGGAGTTCAAGGGCAAGGTGATCGGCACCGATCCGCCGTCCGAGATCGCGGTGATCAAGATCGACGCGAAAGACCTCCCGGCCATAAAGGTCGGCAGGTCGCGCGACCTCAGGGCGGGCGATGTGGTCATCGCGATCGGCAATCCCTTCGGCCTGAACCAGACCATCACCATGGGTATCGTGAGCGCGGTCGGAAGAGCGGATATCGGCATATCCGACTATGAGGACTACATCCAGACGGACGCGGCCATAAACCCCGGGAATTCCGGAGGCGCGCTCGTCAACTACAACGGCGAGCTCGTCGGGATCAATACCGCCATATTCTCGACCCTTGGCGGCAATATCGGCATCGGCTTCGCCATTTCGTCCGAAATGGCCAACAGGGTGGCGCAGAGCATCCTCAAGCACGGGAGGGTCATCCGCGGCTGGCTCGGCGTCTCGATACAGGACCTGACCCCCGAGCTCGCCCAGTCCTTCGGTATCAAAGAGGAGAAGGGCGCGCTGGTGACCGAGGTGCTCGAGAACAGCCCTGCCGAGCGGGCGGGCTTCAGGCGGGGAGATCTCATCGTGTCGTACGGCGGCAAGGCCGTGGAGAACGGAACGGCGCTCAAGAATATGGTGGCGAATACGGCGCCGGGAACGACCGTGCCGCTGACGGTCCGGAGAGAGGGAAAGACCGAGACGATTACGGCGACGATCGGTGAGCTCCCGGCTGCGACCGCGAAGAAGGGGCCCGAACGCCCCAAGGCCGAAGAGCAGGCGCTGCGGGGAGTAGAGGTGCAGGAGCTCACTCCTGCGGTGAGAGAGCGCCTCGATATTGCGAAGGGCATCAAGGGAGTGGTCGTAGCCAAGGTCGATCCCGGGAGCCCGGCGCGGGGCGTCCTTGCCCCGGGCGATGTCATCGTCGAGGTGAACCGCACTCCCGTAGCGAGCGTGAAGGAGTACCGGCAGATCGTCTCGAAGGCGGGCGCCGGCGAGAATATACTCCTGCTCGTCAACCGTAAGGGCAGATATCTCTACGTGACGGTCACGAAGTAGCGGCTGCCGTACAGAAGAGGGAGGGAGGCAGGCCTCTCTCCCTTGTTTTTTGAGGCTGCTACGCCGTCTTCCGCCCCTCGAAATTCCTGATGAACTGCTCCACCTGTACGCCGAGATAGACGCACTTGATATTGTTCATGCAGTCGTCGGCATCCTTTTTTTCGAGATGGGTCGTCAGCGTATCAGGCCCCTTTTTGAACGTGATGATCCATGCGTTCTTGCCCTCGTCAAAGCCGAGCCCCATAGAGATGCCGTGCTTCTCGATCTCCGGGTACATCTCGAGAATCTTGTTTTCGAGCGCCACCTGCGTGTATCCCATCGCCGCCTCCTCTCCTGTCCATGTATTGTATAACCGTACCCTATCGCACGAGGGGGCTATTGTCAAGGCGCCGCCGGTCTGCTAGAATAAGGCAGGAGGTTTCGAACAATCGCCGCTCTATACGGAGACATAGCAGGCCTCAAGAAGCACTTTCTCCATGCCCTCGAGAGGATTTACCGCAGGAAGGTTCCCGCAGATACCCTCGTCACCCACGAGCTCGGCCGCTATCTCGCCCAGCTTTCTTCAGAGCTCGGTAGGCAGCTAGGCGTTCTCGCGGCCCGGAACGGAACGATCACCCATGTGATCGTCGGCGATGCCCACCGCGTCTTCATTCCCAATCTCGATGATTTCCCCCTCGGACGGAAGGCGCTGCGGGGGCTCCGGTTCATTCATACCCATCTGAAAGACGAGCCGCTCAACAACGAGGACATCACCGACCTCTCGCTGCTGCGGTTCGATATGATCGCCGCAATCAGTATACGGGAGGGGCTGCCCCACACGCTCTATGCCGCCTATCTCATGCCCTACGGCTCGGAACGGAAGTACGAGCTCATCACCGCCGACTTCTACCGGTTCGAACTCGATTTCGGCGATTTTGTCCGTTCCCTCGAAGACGAGATGGACCGGTCGCGGGTCTTCGACCGCAGGGACCAGCGGGAGCGGGCTATCCTCATCAGCGCCTCCACCCGGACGAAGTACGATATGGAAGATTCCATGGACGAGCTGCGGGAGCTCGCCAAATCGAGCGACGTCCTCGTCCTCGATACGGTCATCCAGCGGTTGAAGGAAGTGAATCCGAAGTACCTCCTCGGCGAGGGGAAGCTGCAGGAGATCATCGTGCATGCCATGGACAAGGGGGCGACCCTGCTCATCTTCGACCAGGACCTGAACCCCTCCCAGATGAGGGCGATCGCCGAGGCGACGGAGCTCAAGGTCATCGACCGTTCGCAGCTCATCCTCGACCTCTTCGCCCGCCGGGCCCACAGCCGCGAAGGCAAGGTGCAGGTGGAGCTGGCGCAGCTGAAGTACGCGCTGCCCCGCCTCACCGGCAAGGGGACCGCCATGTCCCGCCTCATGGGCGGCATCGGCGGAAGGGGACCGGGAGAGATGAAGCTCGAGATCGACCGCCGGCGTATCCGCGACCGCATTACCCGGCTCGAGCAGGAGATGAAGACCATAGAAGAGGCGCGGCGGCAGCGGAAGCGGCGGAGGGCGGGGAGCAGTATCCCGATCGTCTCGATCGTCGGCTATACCAACGCCGGCAAGTCCACCCTGCTCAACACCCTGACGCGCAGCACGACGATCGTCGAGGACAAGATGTTCGCTACGCTCGACACCGCGAGCAGGCGCCTGCGGTTCCCGAAAGAGCGGGAGATCATCATTACCGATACCGTGGGCTTCATTCGCGACCTCCCCAAAGACCTCCTCGCCGCGTTCAAGGCGACGCTCGAGGAGCTGGAAGATGCCGATCTCCTGCTCCATGTCGTCGACATCTCGAACGAGCGCTTCGAGCAGCATATCGCCTCGGTAGAAGCTATCCTGAAAGAGCTCAATCTCCTGAGCAAGCCGCGGCTCATGGTCTTCAACAAGACCGACAAGATCCCTCGCGAACAGGTCGGGTTCGTGCTCTCCCGCTACGGCCGCGATGCCGTTGCCGTCTCCGCCGTCAATCCCGATACGCTCGGTCCGCTCCTCAATGCCATCGAATACCGCCTCTGGGAATCCCAGAAAGTTGAGGACTTTTCAGAGCCGTTAAAGGTATAATACGTCCTATGGAATTTTCGCCGAAGTGGATAGCCTGGGAAATAACCCGGCGCTGCAACCTCCGCTGCGTTCACTGCCGCTCCTCTTCGACCATGGAGGTCGAGGGGCATCCCGACTTCCCGACCGAAGAGGCCTTCAGGCTCCTCGACGATATCGCGAGCTATGCCAAGCCCGTGATGGTCCTGTCGGGCGGCGAGCCGCTCCTCAGGAAGGATGTCTTCGATATCGCCCGGTACGGCACCGACAAAGGCCTCAGGATGTGCCTCGCCACGAACGGCACGCTGGTGACCGACGAGGTGTGCGAGAAGATAAAGGCGGCGGGCATCAGGATCGTCTCGATGAGCCTCGACGGCTCCACGGCCGCGGTGCACGACGATTTCAGGAACGAGAAGGGCGCCTTCGACGGCACGGTCAATGCGGCGAAGCTCTTCAAGAAGCACGGCATAGAGTTCATCATAAACTCCTCTTTCACCAGGCGGAACCAGGAAGAGATCCCCCGGGTCTATACGCTCGCGAAGGAGCTCGGGGCGACGGCGTGGTACATGTTCATGATCGTCCCCACCGGCAGGGGCGAGGACATCATGAGCGAGCTGATCTCGAAGGAGGATTACGAAGAGATCCTCGACTGGCACTACCGGATGGAGAAAGACGAGCACGACCTGCTGGTGCGCCCCACCTGTGCGCCCCACTATTACCGGGTGGTGCTCCAGAAGGCGAAAGAGGAGGGCGAGAAGTTCGAGCGCCGGACCCTGAAGTTCTCGACCGGCGGCGCCAAGGGCTGTCTTGCCGGACAGCTCATCTGCCTCATCGACGTGGACGGCAATGTCCTGCCCTGCAGCTATTTCCCGAAGTCCGCGGGCAACATCAGGCAGCAGTCCTTCAAAGATATCTGGGAGAATTCCGAGCTCTTCAAGGATATGCGCGACTTCAAGAAATACAAGGGCCGCTGCGGTTCCTGCGAATACATCACTGTCTGCGGCGGATGCAGGGCCCGCGCCTATTCGGTGTACGGCGATTACCTGGCCGAAGAGCCTTTCTGCAGTTTCGTTCCCTTTAAGGTCAAGAGAAAAGAACAATCCCAGGCTGCATCATAGATTCCTTTTACTCTCTGGAGGCTGAATGAACGATACCTTTCTCAAGGCGTGCCGTGGCGAAAAAACATCCTACACTCCTGTATGGCTCATGCGACAGGCCGGGAGGTACCTCCCCGAATACCAGAAGGTGCGGGCAAAGGTCGACTTCCTCACCCTCTGCAAGACACCGGAGCTCGCGGCCGAAGTAACGATCCAGCCCATAGAGATACTGAACGCCGATGTGGCGATCCTCTTCTCCGATATCCTCATACCCATCGAGCCGATGGGTATGAAGCTCGAATTCTCAGAGTCCAAAGGCCCGATCCTGTATGATCCCATACGGAATGACGTGGGGGTGTCGAAGCTGCGGACGATCAAGGCGCAGGAGGATGTCCCCTTTGTGATGGAAGCGGTAAAGATACTCGTCAACGCGCTGAAGGTGCCGCTGATCGGTTTTTCCGGAGCCCCTTTCACCCTTGCCACCTATATGGTCGAGGGCGGCAGCTCCAAGAACTTCGTCAATACGAAGAAGATGATGTACCAGGCCCCCGAGCTCTACGGGAAGCTGATGGACAAGATCACCGATACGGTTATCAACTACCTGCAGGCGCAGGTCGATGCGGGGGTCCACGCGATTCAGGTCTTCGACTCCTGGGCGGGTATCCTCTCTCCTTATGACTTCGAGCAGTTTGCTCTGCCCTATGTTCAGAAGATCATCGCAACCTTTAAAGGCAAACTGCCGGTCATCTATTTTGCCTTCAACGGAAGCGCCATGCTGAAGAGCGTGAAGAGATCGGGCGCTGATGTGCTCGGCCTCGACTGGCGCATCACGATGCAGGACGCCCTCGGCGATCTGGGAACCGATGTGGCGGTCCAGGGCAACCTCGACCCCGTGACCCTCTTCGGGACCAAGGAGCTCATCAAGGACCGGGTCGCGAAGATCCTCGAAGGCGCCCGGGGAGCGAAAGGGCATGTCTTCAACCTGGGCCACGGCATCCTTCCGGAAACACCGGTGGATAACGCCGTCGCCATGGTCCGTATGGTCCACGAGCTGAGCGCACGCTAGGGGGCCGGCATGGTCAACCTCGGGGTGCTCGCCTCAGGCAGGGGATCGAATTTTCAATCGATCATCGATGAGATCGAAGCGGGAAGGCTCCCCGCCTCGATCAAGCTCCTGGCAGTCGATAGCCGTGATGCCTATGCGGTCGAGCGGGCGAGGAAGCACGGCATCGAGCATCTCTTCATCGATCCGAAAGAGTTCCCTTCGAAGGATGCCTTTTTCGCGCATGTCGCGGAAGAGCTGAAGAAGCGTCAGGTCGAGCTGGTCATCCTGGCAGGGTTCATGCGCATTGTCCGTAAGCCGCTGATCGAGGCCTTTCGCAACCGCATCATGAACATACACCCCGCGCTCCTCCCCTCGTTCCCCGGCCTCCACGGACAGAAGCAGGCTGCAGAGTACGGGGTCAGGATCAGCGGCTGCACCGTGCACTTCGTCGACGAGGGTATGGATACGGGCCCGATCATCATACAGGCAGCCGTACCGGCAGCGCCGGACGATACCGAAGAGGCCCTCGCCGCCCGCATCCTGAAGCTCGAGCACCGGATATTTCCCGAAGCCATCCGGCTTTATGCGGAGGGGCGGCTGCGTGTCGAGGGCAGGATCGTGAAGATCGCCGGCTACGAGCTCAGAGACGAGTATATCATCAATCCGCCGCTTTCTTCTTAAACCGAACAGGAGCGATTCGTGCGAATCTCCGGCGGGAGCGCAAAGGGCAGAAAGATAGGGTTCAAGCGGGCCTTTCTCAGGAAAGGCGAAGCGGAGGAGCTGCGGCCCACCTCGGCAAAGGTGCGGGAGGCGATCTTCAATATCCTCGGAAGCAGAACTCCCGATGCCGCCTTCCTCGACCTTTATGCAGGGACCGGGGCGATCGGTATCGAAGCCCTGAGCAGGGGCGCCCGCCAGGCGGTCTTTGTCGAAGAGAGCGCGGCACGGGTCAAGATCATCAGGGAGCTGGTCGAGCGGTTCGGCTTCGGCGATCGGGCGGTAGTGGTAAAGGAGCGGGCCGACCTCTTCGTGAAGAGGACCGATATGGTTTTCGATGTCGTATTCATCGATCCTCCCTATGCTTCCGGCGAGCTCGAGACTATTCTCCCGCTTATCGACCGGAGGGATGTGGTGAGTCCGGGCGGCGTCGTTGTCGCGGAGCATGCCACCCGGAGGGCCATGCCTTCGTGTTTCGGCTCCCTGGAGCTGAGAAAGCGGTATAAATACGGAGACACCTCGCTGAGCGTTTATGATAAGGAAGAGGGCGGCGGTGAGACCGCGTAAGGTCATGGAGGGGAGAGTGCACAACCGAAAGGAGCGCCTATGAAGCTGGCAATTTATCCCGGTACGTTCGATCCCGTGACCAACGGGCATCTCGACCTCGTCGAGAGGGGCTTGCGTATCTTCGACGAGCTCGTCATCGCCGTTGCTCCCAACCCTAAGAAGCAGCCGCTGTTCTCTCTCGAAGAGCGGCTGGCGCTGATACGGGAATCGGTGCTCGCCCGCGGCTATAACAATCTGAAAGTAGAGCCTTTCGGAGGCCTTCTCGTCGATTATGTCCGCGAAAAAGGCGGCGTCGCCATCATCAGGGGATTGCGTGCGATATCGGACTTCGAGTACGAGATGCAGATGGCCTTGATGAACAGGCGCATGGCGATGAAGATCGAGACGGTCTTCATGATGCCGTCGGAAGAGTTCTCCTATCTCACTTCGACGATCGTGAAAGAGGTTGTCTCGCTCGGCGGCTCGGTCAAGGGGCTCGTTCCCGACATCGCCGAGGAGGCGATGAGAAGGAAGCTCGGAATCGGCACGTAATCGGCTCGTTGCCTTCCTTCGAGAGATATTCTGAACACTCCGTGCTGAGTTGCCTATAGCGGCACGCTGCCCCTGAAGCTCCCTCCGTTTTCTGATAGAATTTAAAAAGGTGACATATCTGCTTGCAGGGAGGCGTTTATGGGAAAGGAAGCACTCTTGGTCATCGACATGCTCAATGATTTTGTCCGTGAAGGCGCTCCTCTCGAAGTGCCCGAGACGCGCCGCATCATCCCTGCGGTTCAGAGAGAGATCGCAGCGGCGAGAAGAGAGGGCAGTCCGGTCATGTATGTCTGCGATACCCATGCGCCCGACGACCGGGAGTTTTCGAAGTTCGGATGGCCGCCGCATGCTGTCAAAGGGACCGGGGGAGCCCGTGTCATCGAGGAGGTGAGCCCGCGGGAGGGTGATTTCATAATCGAAAAGACGACCTACTCGGGATTCTACCGGACAAAACTGGAAGAGACGCTCCAGGGGCTCGGCGTCGATGCCCTGAGACTCACGGGCTGTGTCACCCACATCTGTATCCTGTTCACTGCTTCCGATGCAGTGCTGCGGGACTACCGGGTGGCGGTGCCTGCCGATGCGGTGGCAGGACTCGCCAGGGAGGACCACGAGGCTGCCCTGAGGATTATGCGAACTGTATTGGGGGTCTCGGTTATTGCGGCTGAGCCTGCCGAAGCCGCTCGGCCGTAACGGGCCGGGCTAACGAGCGCGCAAGCTCTCGAGATCCTTCTTCTTGATCTTCCCGATGCGCAGGGCGAGCTCTGCCGTCTCATCGAGCAGCGTTCCGATCTCATCGAGCCCGTTGGTCCAGAACTGCCGGTCCGCGATATCGATGCCGAGCCGCCCGAAGATGTTCCTCGGAGAATCGGAGAGCCCTGACGACAGGAACTCCTTCACCTTGCCGATGAACGCCGGGTCCTCCTTGACGGCGTGCTGGAGCGCCTTCGAGATCAGCAGCCCGCCCGCATAGGAATAGACGTAGAAGAAGTAGCGGATATGGTTCCAGTAGACCCACCAGTTCTCCGAGCCCGGAGACTGCTCGACATGGGGACCCATGTATGCAGCCATATGCTTCCGGAACAGCGCCCCGATCTCCTCCTTTGCGAGATATCCCTTCTTCCTGAACTCCCGGTGGAGCTCCCCTTCGAAACGGTAGCAGGCTGCCTGGCGGAAGATGGTCGAGACATCGTCGTTCAGCTTTTTCATCATGATCGCGAGACGCAGCTCATCGCCGGCCTTCCTGAGGATCTCCTGGAGCACGAAGTCTTCCATGAAGGTGCTCGCGACCTCGGCAGTCGAGGTCGGGGTCCCGAAATTGAGCGCATTCTGCCTTTTCTTGATGAGCTCGTTGTTGATACCGTGCCCGAGCTCATGGGCGAGCGTCAGCACATCGTCCAGCTTGTCGGTGTGGTTCAGGAGGATATACGTCGGCTGGGTGATGAGGTGGTGTGCACAGAAGGCGCCGCTCCCTTTCCCCTTTCGGGGGTAGGCGTCGAAGCGGCCTTTGGTTACGAAGCTGTCGAGAATTTCGTAGAACTCGCTGTCGAGCGCTCTGAAGACCCTGCCGACGAGCTGCAGGGACTCTTTAAACGGATACTTTTTCGTAATGGCGCCGTACTCGACATTCCGCTCGTGGTACTTCAGCTGTTTGACTCCCCTGAGGCGCGCCTTCAACCCGTAGTACCGCGTCGCGATATCGAACCTGCCCGCCACCGACTCGATCAGCGTATCGACCACCTCGCTCTCGATGTCATCGCTGATATGGCGGGAGAGGTCGGGGCGGGGAATACCCCGCAGCTCGTCATCCGTCTTCTTGCTGGCGAGCACGGAATTGATCTCGGCCTCGGCAACGTCGGCGTAGGCGGCAACGATGCCGTTCAGCGCCCTTGCCGCCGCTGTGCGTACCCGCCGGTCTTTGCTGCTCGAGAGGCTCAGTATCTCCGAAAAATTCTGCGGCCTTTTTGAGCCGTCCTCCAGGGGCAGCACCCGCTCCTCCTTCGCCAGGAACCCCGCGGTCATCCTCACCCAGTTGGAGTAGGAGGTGGGGGCCTTGAGCCTCAGCACCTTTTCCTCCGCCTCGCTCAGCAGATACTTCGCTTCCGCAAAGAGACGGGCGAGAAAGTGGCGGTAAGCGCCCAAGCCGGGATAGTCGAGAAATTTCTTCTGGTCCCGCTCGGGGACCTTGCTGACCCGCAGGGTGAAGAACTGGATATCGTTGAGTATCGTATGGCTGAAGTCTTCGATCTTGTTGTACTTGGCCTTCAGTTCGGGGCTGTTCATATCCTGCTGCGTCCTGAGCCAGAAGTAGTACCCCTCGTCGCCGTCGGTACCGCAGGCGCGGGACCACGCTTCGTAGTCATCCAGCGCCTCTTTGAGCACGGCAGGGTCTTTCAGATAGTCCGTGCGGTCTTTCCATTTATCGATGAAGGCATGGCTCCGGCGCTCGACCTCTCGGCGTTTCTCGTCAATGCGGGGGTCGCTATCGTTTGAAAAGAGATCGGTGAGGTCCCATAGTATCTGCTGCTGCTTCTTCGTCGGTGATGGCATCGTAATCGGCTCCCTGAACGATCGGTATCGGTTTATAAATTATAGCTGAACCGGGAGAAAAATGAAGCGGCGGGCCGCTGCGCGCCGGTTGCCCAGTTGCCCGGCTGCCCGGCTGAAAGAGACGGCGAAGTCTGAATTGTTTCATTAAAGTTTCCCCTCGGAACGGCCGATAAGAAAACCACTTATTCCAGGAGGAACGATGAGGAAGACCATCTGCACGCTGCTGCTGCTCTCCAGCGCCTGTCTTGCCGGGTGCGGAACGACTATCCATGGCACGACCCGGAATATCCCGGCTTCTGCAGCTCCTGCCTCTCCTGCTCCTGAGGTATCGACGGCAGCCGCTGCGAAGGGAGAGCCGGGCAAGGCTCCCTGTGAAGCAGCCGTGATCACGGCTGCCCCCGGGCCCGAGGCCCCTGCCGGTAAGGCGGCCGAAGCAGCGGGATCGAAGGACGACAAAAAGGCGGCGCCGGTTGCTGCTGCATCGGCAGCGCCGGCGCCGGCTAAGGAGCCCGCAAAGGACCCTGCGGTGGTACGCCCTTTCCGGAGCTATGGTATCACCATGGACAGCCGGAGCGACTTCCCGGTCTCCTACCGTGCCCCAAGGACGGGAAGGAGCGCAGCGGGCCCTGCGGATGCACTGTCGAATCCGGGCACTGCCGGGAGCTCCGCTCCCCAGAGGTCCTATGAAGTCACCGTCGAGCATACCGCCACCTTCCCGGTCTCCTATAAGGCGAAAGAGAAAGAGCCCGATCCGCCGGCGGCAGCCGCTGCACCCGAGAGCACCCAGAAAAGGTGAGGAGGACTATTCGATCATGAGAAGCACCGCACTTTCTGTCATCTCTGCTGTTTCACTCGTTCTGCTTCCGGCGATGGCGTCCGGCGAGCAGACGGCCGGCCAGCCCAAGGCTGCTCCTATCGAGGTGGTAACCACCCAGTCATCGGTAGGGCACCTGAACGCATCGCTGATATTCCTCGCGGACCAGCTCGAAAGAAACGTGGACAAAAAATATTATGCCAATCCCGTCATCGTCACCTCCTTCGTGAACCTCGATAATGTGAAGAAGACCTCCGGGCTCGGGCGGCTGATTTCCGAGAACCTCATGCACGAGCTCCAGGTCAGGAAGTGGAACGTCATCGACATCAGGCTGGTGAAGGAGGTCGTCATCGACGAGTCGGGTGAATTCTCCCTGAGCCGGGATATCAAGAAGATCAAGGATTCCTATAATATCCGCGGCATTGTGACCGGGACCTACAGCACCGTCGATGACCACATGATCGTCAACGCCCGGGTGATGGACATCGATTCGGGCATCGTCATCTCGACAGGGCAGATGGCGCTCCCCCTCGACGGCATAGAACAGCTGGCGTTCAGCGATATCGGCGCCAAGGCAATAAGGATCAGGAATGAGGCGAAAGAGGTCCCGCAGGCCGAAGAGAAGAAGGCCCAGGACAGGACCGAAGACATAAAGAGAGTCGTCGATGAGGAGTTCAGAAAACGGGACACGAGCGAGCTCAATAAAAAGATCGAGGCCATGATCAAGGCGAACGAGGAGCTCGCCAGGAAGATCGAAGAAGAGAGCGCCAGGATCAGGGAAGAGCAGCAGCAGGCCAAAAAGAAGAAGACCAAGTAACCCATGAACGAGAGCGCCGGTGTGGAGTCAGACCGTGAAGCATAGGCAGGACATCCTCTGGTATGAGGAACGGCAATGATCAGCAGGCTTTTCCTTCTCCTCGCAGGGACCTTTCTCGTCATGAGCGTATCCGGCTGTGTCCGCATAGTAGATAAGGCGAGCTGCTCCGACGAAATCGGCAATATCGCCGCCAGTGCCGCTATCAAGGATGTCTTCAACGAGCTCGCACGGGAGCTCTGCGACGACTCCTGCACCACCGGCGATCCCACCACCGGCGATCCGGCCACCGGAAAAAGGACCTGCAGGGGCGCGACGGTCCTCGTCACCGATTTCGTCGACGTACAATCGTACAAGGCGAAGCGTCCCGGCATCTTCTTCGGTGAGCTCATGAAGAGCAGTCTCAATGAGATGTGCAATTATAAGATCGTTCAGGCCGAGCTCTCCGAATACTTCCACCTTTCGGACCAGGGCCTGACCGCGCTCACCAGGAATCCGCGCGAGGTAAAGAACAGCGAGTACGCGAACGCGGAAACCGTCATCGGCACCTACCACTTCAGCGGCGCCAGGGCCTTCCTCTTCGCCCGCCGCATCAACACCTACACGGGCAAGATCGTAAAGATCGCGAGCAGGGAGATACCCCTGGTCTGCGGCGGAACGGACGCGGTCTACCATGCCCGATAGCAGCGCTGTTCACTATGCCCAGACGGTGAGAAAGACCCTCACCGCGCTCATCCTCCTGGCGCTGCTCGGCTGCAGCGCGAGGGACATCAAGGAGCTGAGCCTCAGGATCTCGGGCGAGGAGTGGACGTCCTATGCCGAGAGCGATCTCTACCGCTATTACTTCAATACAGCTACCGTGGACTACCATACCCCCCGGCACGCAAAGGTCTGGGTCAAATACCTCCCCAAGGATGACGAAGCGAAGATCGCTGTCGTAAGGGAGCTCCAGAAGAGCAGACCGCAGATCGGCATGGCTGACGGATACCAGTTTACCATGGTCCGCCACGATATCGATTGCGTCCACCGCATGATCCGCACCATCACCGTCTTCGACTACACTGCCGATGGCATGACCCGCATGCAGGCGCCGTACGCTTCAGACTGGACCGGCATCCCCGCCGGCTCCGACAAGGACCGCCTCCACCGCGCAGTATGCCCGCCGTCGCTTCCCGTGAAAGGTATCCTGTGATCGACCAACCCGCCCTCCGGGCTTCGGTGCACTGCGGGAACTATTCTCGTCATGATGTTAACTTCAGCTGACAACATCCGATAAGTATCATGGGGGGCTAGAGCACAGTATCTAACAATTAGGAGCTCCACCTATGAAAATTAGCACCAGCCTCACGATTGCGCTTGTCGCTCTCTTTAGCTTCTCAGTGATCAGTATCGCATCAGTATACCTCCAGCTTAACAAAATGACCGATGACGGCCGGGTGGTCAACTATACCGGCATAGTGAGAGGAGGAACCCAAAGACTGGTGAAACTGGAGATGGGAGGCCACCCATCCGACGAGCTTATAGCCAAATTGGATAAGATCATCAGCGGTCTTGTCAACGGCGATCCCGATCTGCAACTCCCGAAGAGTGCGGATGGTGAATTTATCGAGAGCATGCAGAAGGTTAAGAAATCTTGGGAGGGACTGAAACGGACAATCGCAAAAGCACGGCAGGATAAGGCGCTACAGAGCGAGCTTCTGAAAGAGAGCGAGGAATACTTCGCCATAACCAATGAGGCGGTATCGGCCGCGGAAAAGTTTTCGAAAGGGAAGGTCGGCGCACAGAAGACCATACAGGTAGCGCTCTTTATTCTCAATATCATAATCCTTGGGTATATCTGGATCAGCAGCCAGAAGAAGGTTGTGAAGCCGCTGTCCCGATTCAAGGAAAAAGTCGAGCAGATTGCCGATGGCGATCTGAAAGTTGTCATGGATCATGCGAAAAGAGATGAAATCGGCGATCTCTCCCTGAGTATGAATAAGATGATCCAGTCCTTTAATGCCATAATAAACAGCATACTCGCATCGGCTAACAATGTGGTGCAGACAGTGGACGCACTGAGGGGGCAGGCTGAAAAGACTTCGGATGGAGCAAGAGACCAATCAGAACAGGCGGCCCAGATCGCTACCGCAGCTGAAGAAATGAGCCAGACCATAACGGATATTGCAAAAAATGCATCGGTTGCGTCAGAGTCATCCTCTCAGGCGAAGGATGTCGCCGAGAGGGGGCAGGACGTCGCAAACAATGCAGTTGAAACCGTGAATAAGGTCTACACCGCTACCGTGGAGCTCGCGTCGATGGTGGATAAGCTGAACAGCCGCGCCGGCGAGATCGGCGATATCGTCACGGTTATTACCGACATTGCCGACCAGACAAACCTGCTGGCCCTGAACGCGGCAATTGAAGCGGCACGTGCAGGAGAACAAGGGAGAGGGTTTGCTGTCGTTGCCGACGAGGTCAGAAAGCTTGCCGAACGGACGATTACGGCGACCGCGGAAATATCGGACAAGATAAGGGCGGTCCAGGCTGAGTCCGAGCAGACAAAGGCATCCATGGATGATGCATCGGGCGAGGTGACCAGGGCGACTGAGTACATACGGAATGTAGAGAGTTCTCTTCGCAACATTGTCGATGCCGTACTGAGAGTCGGTGATCAGATAACCCAAATAGCGACGGCGGTCGACGAGCAGTCTGCAGCGTCGGAGGAAGTGGCAAGAAACATCGAGAAGACGTCCGCTATTGCACGGGATATGGAAAGGATGTCGGGAGAGGTGACGCACGAGGTCAATACGTTGACCGGCATAGCCGAAGAGCTGAGGAACTCTACCGCCGGATTTAGGACGAAGGGCAATGAGCTTATGATAATCGATTTGGCAAAGACCGACCACCGGGTATTTGTGGGGAAGATCGCGGCGTGCCTTAAAGGTGACGTCAGTCTTGATCCCGCAACGTTGGCTGACCATTGCAGCTGTCGCTTTGGAAAGTGGTACGATGGCGATGGGAAACAGCTCTGCGGTAATCTAACCAGCTACAGGACGGTTGCCGGTCCTCACGAGAGGATTCATCGCTTGGCAAGAGAGGCCATAACAGCGCATAATGCCGGGGATGCAAAAAAGGCTGAACAGATCTATAAGGAAATGGATACGCTGTCTGAGCAGATCGGCAGATTGCTCGACGACATTAAAAGAGAATATCACGCGCACGTCCGGTGATCTCCGTTGCCTTGACCCGGGGGGAAATACTGCAATTGACCCGGGATTTGGCGATTTGTTATCATGGGGTACTAAAGCGGAGTAGCTATGAAGGACAGGGTCAACATGCTGGCGTAACGCCTGGTCCTGTCGTTGGTTGATCAGACCAATAAGCGAGAGCTTTGGCATGGCAGATTGTCGTGCCGGGGCTCTCGCTTTTTATTTTGAGCGAGGGAGGAAGCAATGACGGCATTCATAGCATCACTTGTTTTTGTAGTCCTGGCTGAAATGGGCGATAAGACCCAGCTGCTTGCCATGGCGTTTGCGTGCCGCTTCCGGTGGCAGACCGTCATGTGGGGTGTGTTCGTCGCTACCGCTGCAAACCACCTGATGGCAGCGGCCCTCGGGAGCTATCTTGCCACGGTCGTACCGATGGAATATATCAAGATCGCGGCGGCAGTATCATTCATAGGTTTCGGGCTCTGGACCATCAGAGGCGATACGCTCGAGGGCGAAGACAGGAAATACAGCTTCAGCCCGTTCTGGACGGTGACGGTCGCGTTTTTTATCGCCGAGATGGGCGACAAGACGCAGCTCGCGACCATAGCCCTTGCGGTCCAGTATAACGCTATCATTACCGTCTGGATGGGAACCACTATCGGGATGCTCATCTCCAATGCCATCGGCATCGTTTTCGGCATGGTGATGGGAAAGCATATCCCCGAGCGGCTCATCAAATGGGTCGCTGCCCTCATCTTCATAGCATTCGGCTGGGCCGGGCTTTATGAAAGTCTTCCGAAAAGCTTCTGGAGCCCCGCAGTGACAGCAGGCAGCGCGGCTCTTACCCTTACGGTGATATACCTGGTTGCGCGGTTCACCGAGAGGAAGGGGAGCTATGTGCCCGTATGTGAGCCGGGCGATAAGCCGTCTTCGTCCCCGGAAACGAAGTAACGGGGATACTCCCCCGTTTTGATGAAGTTTCTCATGGAGAGCGTGGTACGCGCTCTTCACGTCTTGCATGGTGAACGTGTAGTATAGGAGTATGCTTCTTATCTACCCTCCCGTCACAAAGCCCTGTGAGCCGCCGGCCGGTATTGCGCGGCTTTCCGGCGCCCTGCAGCAGCACGGAGTCCCGCATACCATCGTGGATGCGAACGTGGAAGGCCTCGGGTTCCTGATGAAAAAATCCGGTGCCGCCGGGGATTCTCCGCCGGATACCTGGACGCGCCGGGCGGTGCGGCGTCTTGCCCGGGACCGCGCCGTATTGAATGATTTCGGGACCTATCGCGCTCTCGACCGCTACAAGAGTGCGGTCATGAACATCAATCGCGTCATCGAGCGCGCGGCAGGCGAGCAGGGGGTGGTCGTGAGCCTCTCCGACTACGCGGATGCAGCGCTTTCACCCCTGAAGAGCAGCGATCTGCTCAGGTCTGCTGAAGAGCCCGGGAGAAATCCCTTTTTCCCCTATTTCTCCGCGCGGCTGACGCAGCTGATCGAAGGCGAGGCTCCTTCAGCGGTCGGTCTCTCGTTGACGTTCCTCAGCCAGGCCCTTACCACCTTCGCCATGATAGGGTTCTTGCGGGACCGCTTTCCGGAGCTGCGCATCATTATCGGCGGAGGGCTCGTCACCTCGTGGATGCGGCGTCCCGGCTGGAGCGATCCTTTCAGGGGGCTGGTCGACGCCTGCATCGCCGGACCGGGAGAAGAACGGCTGCTCTCACTGCTCGGCGTGCATGTTCAGGGGGAAGCGGCGGGTTGCAGGACGTATACTCCGGACTACGCTCTGCTGCGGAACAATGGCTATAGCGCCCCCGGTTTCATTCTTCCTTACAGCGGGTCCGAAGGATGCTCATGGAGCAAGTGCTCCTTCTGCCCCGAGCGTGCGGAAGGGAGCCGTTTCTCTCCGGTGTCCTCGGAGAAGGTCATTGACGACCTGGCCCTGCTCGCAAGGCGGGTGAGCCCCTCTCTCATCCATTTCCTCGATAGCGCGATGAGCCCGTCTCTCCTCCGAAAGCTCGCGGCCTCGCCTCAGCCGGCTCCCTGGTACGGGTTTGCCCGCGTCGGCAGAGAGCTGGCGGATTACGATTTTTGCATGGCGCTGAAGGCATCGGGCTGTGTGATGCTGAAGCTCGGCATCGAATCAGGTGACCAGGATGTGCTCGATCGGCTCCGCAAGGGAATCGAAGTCGAGACGGCTTCGCAGGCCCTGCGGATGCTCCACAAAGCGGGGATCGCTACCTATGTCTACCTGCTCTTCGGCACCCCGGCGGAGACCGAAGCAGCCGCTGCGCGGACGCTCGACTTTACGGTGCGGCACCACGCTGTTATCGACTTCCTCAATCTCGCTGTCTTCAACATGCCGGTCAATGACCCCGATGCCGCGCACTACGGCGCCGGTATATTCTACGAGGGAGATCTCTCGCTCTATACCGGCTTCGACCATCCGTCGGGATGGAGCCGGAGGCGGGTGCGGCGGTTCCTCGACGGCGAGTTCAAGCGGCATCCTTCCATTGCGGCGATATTGAGAAGAGAGCCCCCGTTCTTTACCTCGAACCACGCCCCGTTCTTCAGCCCCTTCCACCCCGCGTGGCGCTAGACGCTCTTACCGCGCCTTCTCGATTTTCTTGCGCGCCTGTTTGATGCTCTCTCCCGTCGGAGGGGGCGCCTTCTGCTCCGGGCTGCCTTCGGGCTCGTAGCTCAGGGCGATAAAGATCGGGAAGTGATCGGACCCGAAGAAGCCGAGCCGCCGCAGGCCGATGAGCCTGAAGTGGGAGGAGTGAAAGACATGATCGAGCGGGTAGCGGAACACGGGGTATTTGGCGTTGTAGGTGTTATAGAACCCCCTGCCGATGCGCGGGTCGAGGAGACTGCTCACCCTCTGGAAGAGCGTCGTCGTAGAGGACCAGGCCACATCGTTCAGGTCTCCGGCGACGATGACCGGCCTGGCGGACTTCCGCACTTCCCGCGCCATGAGGAGCAGCTCGGCGTCCCGCTTTACCGTATCTTTCGATCTGACCGGGTGGGGCGGTTTCGGGTGGAGGAAGTGCAGCTCGACGAGGGCGCCCGAGGGCAGCTTCACGAGGGTGTGGATCGAGGGGATGTCCGGCTCGACGAGAAAGCGCACCGCAGGATTCCGGAGCTCGAGCCGCGAATACAGGAGCATGCCGTAGGTGTTGTCGAGCGGGTATTTGACGGTGTAGGGATAATCTCCTTCGAGCGGGCGGAGCTCTTCCTCCCAGCGGCGGTCGGGCTCCGCTGCCAGAACGAGATCGGGATCTGCAGCGCGGATGAGTGCGATATAGTCGGCCGCCCTCCGGTTCGTCATCAGCACATTCGATACGACGAGGCTGAGCGCTTCTTCGGGGTCGCTCCTGCTGCTCTGCACCACCTGCGCTCCGGCGAAAGGGGTATAAGGGTACATCCGGTACGACTGGTAGAGCACCGCAATGCCGAGGAGCAGGAGCAGCGCGGTCTCGGCCGTACCTCTCCCGGGGAAGAGCATGAGCCAGAGAATGATGACCATACCGCCGGCGACGGCTATCTGCACCCGCGGGAAGTCGAAGATGCGTATCCACCACGCCTCTTTCCTGATCAAGGGGAGGAGCGTGGCGGCGATGAGAAGAGCGGCAAGAAAAGGGAAGGCGACCGTGAGTGTTACCCCGGATGGCTCCATGGTATCCTGTCCGGCAGCATAGGTTCTACTAAAAATATATCACTTTGTCCGTTCCAAAAATAGGAGTATAATTTAATTAATAAAGCACGTCAGCCGCAGACATCCGGCCCTTGCTTATCGTGGTGATCTCAGGAGCAGCCCCGAGCGTTTCCGGGCAGATAGGAAAGGGGAGCGCCCACCCTCACTCCACCATACCATTCAAAGGAGGCCTTATGGACAAGTCAGCCCTTTTTGAAAAGTCGAAATGCGTCGATGTCCTCGATGTGACGAAGGATTGGTCGACCTTCAGGAACACGCTTCACGAAGGTATCCAGGAGGCGCGGAAGTTCGGACTGAGCGACGAAGAGATACAGAATCTCGCCATGACCGTGGGCGATTTCCTCAATGAGAAGATCTGCCCTGCCACCAGGGAAGAGGAGCTGCTCAAAGAGATGTGGGATGTCAGCTCTCCCGATGAGCGGAAGTCGCTCGCGACGGTGCTCTTCAAGATGATGAAGTAGTCGGGCCTCTCCCCCTTTCTTTTCTCGTTTAAGCGCGCAGATCTGAATGAGCCGGGTGCGGGGCGGCGTATGGCGTGCCCCGCAGGCCGCGCTCACCGGCTCCCTGCGCCTGTCCTGGTGACACCGGCAGCATTCGCTGAAAAGGATCGCGCGGTTCTGGTATCATAAAGTCCTATGGGAGAACGGGAGCTCTATCAGCCGCTCACACAGCATGATAAGGTTACGGTAGTCCTCTACCGTGTCGGTATCGCGCTGGCGACCCTTATCATTGCCGCCGCAGCCTATATGTCCGTTACGGGGCCGCTTCTGCAGGGCCTTGTTTCCGCGAACAGCCTCGCGACCGTGCTGATCCTCGCGCTGTACGGCGCTGTAGGGCTCAGCGTCTTCTTCATCCATCTTTACGTGAATAAATTCCACCGGACCCTCAAGAATCTCTACTACCTGAGCATAGCGGCGCTGGCCCTCCTCTTCATTCTGGGAAAAGGAGACATTTTCGGCGTGCTGATCAGCAGGGCCTACGGGCCGCTCCTGCTCCTGCCCCTTGCTGGCTGCCTCGGCTTCATCACCGCGAAAGAGGCATTCTGCTTTCGGCTGACCGAGGGATACCTCATAGCGCTGCTGCTGCCGCTCTATCTTCTCGTCATCGCGCTCGGGACGATGACGGCGCGCAGCGCCTCGTACGGCCTCGTCTTCATTGCCGCGCTCCTCGTCATCTTTTCGCTCCGCAAGGTGTTCATGCCCCTGCACTACGACATCGGCGATAAATCAGCCTACACGTAGCAGTGACGCGCAGAAGCCGCACTGCCGGGCACACTCTCAATAATACGCATTCTTCTGCGTCCGTGCCGTCCAGTAAGGGAGCTGCGTGAGGTATTCGAACGATTTCCTCGCCGCCTCATCGGCCTGGTAGGGATAGGTGTAGAGCTCTACCGTGACGAAGCCGGTGTAGGCATGCCGGTCGAGGAGCTCGAAGAGCATCTCAAAATCCATGTCTCCCTTTCCCGGGATCAGGTGATAGTGCTTGAGCGCCCGGATGTCTTCGAGGTGGAGGTGAAAGATCTTGTCCCCGAAGGTCCGCAGGACGGTCTCGGGGTCTTCGCGGAGTATATGGCTGTGGCCGAGGTCGAGATTGACCCCGAAGAAGGGCGAATTGATCTCGCTGATGAGCGCCGCGAGCTCCATGAAGTACTCGATCAGCAGTCCCGGCTCGTATTCCATGCCTATCCGCACCCCCCTTTCCGCCGCATGCTCGATGAGCTCCCTCAACGACTCCCGGAGAAAATCCATCGACTGTTCGGGGGTCGTCCCCGGTATCATGCGTCCCGGGGTGATGCTGACCGCCGGGGAGCCTATGGCGCGGGCGAGGTCGATGCACTTCTTCGTATAGTCGATCCTCCATTTGCGGAGCGAGGGATTCGGGTTGGCGATCGAGGGCTCGAAGAGGGGGTCCCAGAAATTCCTCCCGTAGTAGCCTTTGGCGGTATTGGCGTTGATATTCGCCACCTCTATCCCTGAACGGTCGAGCGCCTCCCTGAGGCGGTCCATGTCCCGGTTCGTTACCGAGTGTACGTAGAGATGGGGGATGTCGGCGAGCAGCTCCACTCCTTCATACCCGATATCGGCGATCTTCTCGACCGCCTGCGAGACGGAGTACCGCACGAACGCGTTGGTGCTGAAGGAGAGCTTCATACGATCTCCCCCCGTACGAGGTGCCGGTTGGCCAATGCCTTCTTGCTCCTCTTGATCCTGTTCACGTAATCGATGAGCATCTGGAACTGATCGCAGAGCTGGTGCCTGCTCGCGCCGAGAGGTGCCTTGAAGAAGGAGGCGAGCTGCGGCATCAGGCCCGGCTCCCCGTGCCGCCTGGCGAGCTCCGCGAGCCGCACGAGATCGAGGACCAGGGGCGCAGCGAGGATCGAGTCGTACCCCTGCCAGATGAACTGGAGGCTCATCTTCACATCGAGGAATCCCTTGAAGTGGATGAAGTTCCATGCCGTCTTCTGGTCGTCCAGCGAGGGAACATAGTTGATGTGCACGCTCGAATGGGGGGTATACCCGAGGATCTTTCCAAGGAGCCGGTCCTTGGTCCGTATTTTCGATTCTTTGTTCTCCGGATCGTCCAGCACCTTGCCGTCCATGTTACCGAGTATGTTGAAGCCCTCCCAGCTCAGGATCTCGAGATTCCTGCAGAGGAACAGCGGCGCCAGGGCGGACTTCACGAGCGTCTCCCCCGTCTTTCCGTCGTTCCCCATGACCGGAACGCCCTCCCGTTCGGCCATGCGTATAATCGCGGGGATCAATGCTCCGTTCGAAGGAGTGAAGTTGAGATAGGGGCAGTCCTCGGCAACCGCGGCGTATGCGTAGAGCGTGCTGGCCCTCACCAGATCGGCCCGGTTCTCGTCGAGGGAGCACTCGAGCTCATCGAGGTCATGGTGGGCGTCGTGGAGGACGAGCGGCGGCTCTGTCGAGGCGAGGTTGATCACGATGACCGTATCGAGCCGGTTGTTCTCCCTGAACCTCTGGATATCGCTCCTGAGCTTGTCTACCTGTTCTCTCAGGCCGGCGCACTCATTGTCCACCGCTCCAGGGTGGGAGAGTCCGGCAATGGCCCTTCCGCAGTTCCTGGCCGTCCCCCGGAAGAGATTCGGCAGGACGCTGTCCAGCTCGTCGTCGATGGCATCGATGATCTCCCGGGCTACCAGCTGGTTGTTCTTCAGGAAAGCGGCGGCGCTAGCGCGGGGAGAGCCCTCGCGTATATCCCATCCGCCGAAAACGATCTCTCCGGGCTCGACCAGATCGAGCCCGGCAAAATGATTCAGATCGGTCACCATGCCTGCACGCGAGCCGGCCCCCCGCTTGAGGGCAAGGGCGCCCGCCATGACGGTAGTCGCTATGTATCCCAGCGCCCCGATGAAGAGTACGCCGACCTTTTCCATAAGTAGTCTCCTTGTCGTAAGGTGGTATGCCGCTGCCGCAGACTGCGGCAACGATCGCCCCTGTGCTTAATCGGAGCGCCGGAGCGCCTTCAGGTAGGCGACCAGGGCATCCAGCTCCTCGCTGCTGATGTGTTCTTCGGAAAATGCCGGCATGGCGCCGAGACCGTGGCGCACCTGGAACTTTATGAGAAAACCCGGGAGCGGCTTGTTGTTCAGTGCAGGACCTACTCCCGCGGTTCCGCCGGGATGGCACTGGTGGCAGTGGCGCATGAACACCTGTTGCCCCTTTCTCACCTGGGGCGATTCGATCTCGAGGGGGCCGCTGTACAGGGCGCCCCTCCGCGCAGTGCCGCATCCTGCCGTAAGGAGCATCGTTACGGCGATCAACCCTGTGAGTACGAACGGGAGTTTTTGCACGTGCGCCTCCTCGAACGAGCTATCTGATTGCTGAAGGCGTTCTCGTAACTTTCCAGAGCACTCCGGTCTCCTGCTTCGGCACCGCGCCTTCGCCATGGTGCAGCATCACACCGAAATCGACGATATAGAGCGCCGTGCCGTCGAGGTTGAAGCGGGCCGCGACAGGCCGCTCCAGTCCGCCCGAACCGAGCCAGGAGGCGGGGCCCCTCGATTTTCCTTTATTGGCGGCAAAGTCGTATATGACACCGGTCTTCGTATCGACGCGCACCACCGAGTAGCCGACCGGGGCGAGCACCTTGCCGGTTGTGGGCGCCTCATCACCGAACTCCGCGACAAAGGCCTGGCCGGCGTAGCCGAAGGCGGGATTCCGCGAGAAGTCGAAACCGTCCGCCGAGGCGTGAACGCCGAAGAGGGCTACCGGATCGGGCGGAGCAGCGGGGTGCTTCGAGAGCAGCTGTTCGGGATTGTGGCCCCACGGGACCTTGTAGCGCTCGCCCTCGCCGAGCGCATGGTGGCCGTGGTAGTCGGGCCACCCGTACCACACGCCGGGCTTTACTTCCCAGAGCAGATCCCCGGCCCCGAATACCGGGCGGCTCCCCCGGACATCGTACTGGTTCTCAGTGAGATAGAGCCTGCCGTCGGGAGAGAAGGCGAGGCCGAAGGGGTTCCTGAAGCCCCAGGCAACGAGCTCGGCGCTGCCGCCCTCGGGCCGTATGCGCATCACCGCCCCGCTGCACGGGATACGTCCTTTAACGATCTGCCCCTTTTCGGTCTTTACCCCGAACGGGACGAACGCGCCGGTCAGTACCGTTTCCTGCGCTCCCGGTTTCAGGAAGTTTTCGGTCTCGAAATTGCGGCCGGCGAGCTCGATGTCCCGGCATGCCACGTCATGAAAGTCCGGGTATCGTTTGAGCCAGCCGAACGTGTAGTTGTCTTCGCCGACCACCCCGGAGTTGGTCGCGGTGCCCACGGCGAAGTAGAGCCACCCGTCGGGGCCGATTACCGGCCCGTTGGTGTGGTGGTCGCCGCGGCTCGGTATGTTCTCGATCAGCCGCGCCATCGTCCCGTCAGGAGCAATGCGCAGGATGCGGCCGCCCTCGAGCTCCCCGCCTTCGGCCACATAGAACGCGCCATTATGGAACGCCACTCCTGTCCACGGCCCGTTCTTTCCGCCCTCGGCAACGGTCTCTTTTTTCCCTCCCGCGCCTATACGGAGCAGCCGGGGCGTGGTCCATACTTCACCGTATGCGTACCCTGCCTCGACGACATAAACGTTTCCCGCGTCATCGAAGGCAACGCCGGTGGGGAAGGTGAGACCGGTGGCGACCGGCTCGATGCGGTACCCTTCGGGAAGGGCGATATCGCCGGGATTGACGGCTCTCGGGGGCTCGAATGATGTCTGTCCGCCTCCGGACGACGATCGCATGACATAGCATCCCGTGAGGCCGAACAGCAGTACTATGGTCGCAGTGAAGAGGCGGACGGTAGCGAAGGCCATTTTTCCTCCTGTCGCGCCGGGAGTCATCCGGTGACGAACGTGACTCTTTCAGACTCTGATTGCCGTACGGTGAACTATCGCCTGATTAATGAAACGGGCGCTGGCCCGGCCATGGGAGGTACATACGTCCTTATACTTTAAATTGTAAGACCGCGGTCATTACCTGTCAATCACTATTGAAGCCTCGAACAGGCGATCCCTTTGTCCCTCATCGGGCAGGGCTCTTCTGTGCCCTCTCTCTCCCGGTAACTATGTAGCCGATCAGCTTATAGATGAGCTTCGCTATGATGAATTGCGAATGGATGTAGGGAGGCGCGGGCGAGAGCTCGTTGATGTCGAACCCGACGATCCTCCTCTCGAGAGAGAGCTTCCGGAGCAGGGCGAGGGTCTCGTCCCAGCCGAAGCCTCCCGGCTCGGGGGTGCCGAGGGCCGGGATCAGCGAGGGATCGAAGAAGTCGCAGTCGAAGGTGATATAGACCTCGTCGTGCAGCCGTTCGATCACCGCTTCGTGCCATGATGTCCCGGGACCGTAGCGGCCCTGCTTGATAGCCACGTCGTAAAAGGTCGCAATGCGATGCTCCTTGATGAAATCGGCCTCCTCTTTCCCCTGGCTCCGGATGCCGACCTGGACGATATTCCGGTTGAAGTCGTAGATGCGCGCCATGGAGCATCCGTGGCTGTAGGGGCTCCCTTCGTAGACCTGGCGCAGGTCCGAATGGGCATCGAAATGGAGGATCGAGATATCACCGAAACGCTCGGTATACGCCTGTGCAGGCCCGATCGCGATCGTGTGCTCGCCGCCGATGCAGACGACCATCTTGTTACGGTCGAGCTCCCGCTGGACCGACTGCCGGATCGCCTCTACCGCGTCGGCGTCCCTGCAGCCCTCGTCGAAGCGGAGCGCGGGAAGCGCAGCGATGCCGCCGCAGAGCCTGAATATCTCCGCGTCCAGCTCCTCGTCGTAGAGCTCGAGATACTGTGAGGCGTCGAGAATCGCGCCGGGCGCCTCAGCAGCGCCTTTAATGTAGCTGGTGGTCTGTTCGTAGGGGACGGGAAGGATGATAACCCCTGCCCGGTCGGGTGACGACCATTCAGGGTCGAGGCGGAGGAAGCGTGGATGACGAACCGCCTGCATGCGCGCGCTCTATTTGTGCCGCTTGGGCGGGATCAGCACGGCTGCTGCCACGACCGTCGTCCAGACCTTCCGTTTGCCGATCGCGGTCTGGGTGATGTTGCGGGTCTTTACGATCTGGCCGCTCAGCTTCCATTGGTCGAGCCGCACGTTGTAGCTCTCGTTCACATCGAAGTCCACGCCGAGGATGGTGGCGAGCATCTGGGCAGCGAGGTCTTCGGCGTAGTCGCCGATCGTCTTTTCGTTGCCGCCGAAGCTGTGGTGCTCCGAGAGATAGCCTATTTTGTTCCGGTCCTTGGGTATGGCAATGCCTATGGATGCCGCGACCAGGCGATGGTACTCGTTGGTCGCGGTATCCGCGATGACGGCATGGACCACCTGGCCGGGCGATAACTCTTCGAGGCCTCTCTCGACAGAGATGATCTTGCAGTGCGGGGGAAGGATGCTCGAGACCCGGACGATATTAAAGGAGGCGATCTTGGCATCCCGCAGGGCGAGCTCGAAGCTCACCAGCTTCTCGCGGTGCTGTCCAACGCCTTTGGTAAGAAAGAGTTTGGTGGCGACGTACATGATCGTTATCGTCGGGTCGTTGCGGTCTCATCTAAATTTTAGGGGAAAAACGGGAGAGATGCAAATGAGCGTCAGCGGGAGTTGCGGGGAGTGCTCCTCTTCCTTTTCCGTGCCGGAGCATCGGGTACAGGCGATGGGGCGGGAATTTTCCTTATCGAGGCCTTCTGCGGCGCAGCCTTCTTGTTCATCGTCTTCTTCGATGCCGTCCTCTTTGCCGCTGCCTTCCTTTGCCGTGTGAGCGTCCGGTACGGCATGAAGAGGTAGAGGGGGCAGTCGGGAGATTTGCAGTCGGCAACGCCGTCCGCATAGTAGGACATGCAGTCATAGCAGCGCGCGACGACCGATTCGCTGAGGCTGAGGGACTTCCCCTTGAGATACCGCATGAGCTCTTTTCTCCCCTGTGCGGACTCCCCGTGCTTTTTTATCGACTCGATCTTCGTCATACAACACCTTCTTTATGTAAAATAAATTTAGTATACAAATGTATATCAGTAGCTGTCAATCAGGGCAGCGTTCCCCGTCATTATCCGCTAAGCCGGCGAAAAATAACAAGAGCGCTCTCTCCTTTGTTCTCCCCCGGAATTGAAAAAAAAGACGGTGAAGACGTATAATAATTCCGCTGTTGGGAAGTGCTAAGGGTTTGTTCCTTCTGCTGTTTCTTGCGCTGTATACCTGCACCGCCGCTCCGTCGCAGCCCCGCAGTACCGATGTGTTCCAGGAACTGGTCGTGACAGCAAAACGACAGAATGTTTCCGAAAAGGTAAACTCTGGGTAACCAGAGGGCACAAAGCTACGGGTCCTGTTCTTGAAAAGAAGGGGACAGCCGGGTTGCCGAAGAACAGGCCTGCTTACCGGCAGCGGAACGAGACTCCGGAAAGAGCCTGCTTCCCTTGAGGAGACAGGTTTTGATGTCAGCGTAACAATCGTCATGCTGAACGACGGGCAGCAATGCCCTGGCATCACCGGAGGTGCTGATGAAGCCGTGCAGTAAACCGAAATCTTCCCTTCCCGATCCTTTCTCCTCATCTCTCTATCACCTGTCTCCCTTTCCCTCGCCGTATGGACTGTTGCTGCTCCCTGCAATGCCGGAGCAGCCGGAGAGAAAAGCGTGATGTGGCAGGGCAGCAGCTGGGTCGCCAAGACAAAACGAGCGCTCTCTTTCGTAAGGCCCTATAAAGGTTCGATTCCCATTGTGCTTACCCTGACGCTTTCCCTGTCGGCCCTGGAGGCGCTCGAGCCGCTGGCCCTCAAGTATCTCTTCGACAGGCTGGAAGGAGAGGCTTCCGGGAAGCTGGCCATGGGCGTCGCCGGTCTCCTGCTCATCGGAGTATCGCGGGAAATCATCGGCGGCCTCTCGAACTGGCTCTCCTGGCGGGTGCGGCTGGGGCTCAATTACCAGCTCCTCGAGGCGACGGTGAGCAGGCTGCACGCGCTTCCGCTCACCTACCATCGGAAGGAGAGCGTCGGCGGCATCATGACCAAGCTCGACCGCGGCATCAACGGCTTCGTCAATGCCCTTGCCGAGCTCGCCTTCACCGTGCTGCCCGGCGTGGTCTACCTGCTCCTGTCGCTCGTCGTCATGTTCCGCCTCGACTGGCGGCTCTCGCTGGTGGTCTTCTTCTTCGCTCCGCTCCCGGCGCTCATCGGCATGTGGGCGGCGAGCGAGCAGACGCACCGGGAGAAGGTGCTCCTCGACCGGTGGGCAAAGATATTCTCCCGGTTCAACGAGGTGCTCTCGGGCATCCTGACGGTGAAGAGCTTTGCCATGGAGGACGAGGAGAAGCGCCGGTTCCTCACCGAGGTGCACACCACCAACAGCCTCGTCATCCGGGGTGTCGGAACGGACTCGAAGGTCGGCGCTGCCAAGAACCTGGTGGCAATGATCGCGCGGATCTCGGCGATCTCGCTCGGGTGCCTCTTCGTCATCAAGGGGCAGATAACCGTAGGGACGCTGATCGCTTTCCTCGGGTATATTACGGGGCTCTTCGGCCCGGTGCAGGGATTGACCACCGTGTATCAGACCCTGCGCAAGGCAACGGTCTCGCTCGATACGATCTTTTCGATTCTCGACGAGCATGATCATATGGTGGATGCGCCCGATGCCCAGCCGGTAAAGGCGCTGAAAGGCGAGGTGGCGTTCGAGAGCGTGAGCTTCGGCTACCGCGCCGATGATATGATCCTCAAGGACATCTCCTTCCGGGCGCGGCCCGGCGAAGTGGTCGCCCTCGTCGGTCCGAGCGGCGCAGGGAAGACCACCTTAATGGCGCTGCTGCAGCGGCTGTACGATACCGCCGGCGGATCGGTGCGCATCGATGGCGTCGATGTGCGCAATCTCAAGCAGCGCTCGCTCCGCCGCCGGATCGGCATCGTCTTCCAGGACGCGCTCCTTTTCAACGATACCGTACGCAACAACATCGCCTACGGCAGGCCCGGCGCTTCAATGCGCGAGATCGAGGAGGCGGCGCGCGCGGCCAATGCACACTCGTTTATTACGCAGATGCCGGAAGGGTACGAGACGGTCGTGGGAGAGCGGGGCAGCCGTCTCTCTGCCGGCGAGCGGCAGCGCATCAATATTGCACGGGCACTTCTCAAGGACCCGCCGCTCCTGATCCTCGACGAGGCGACGTCGGCGCTGGATGCAGAGTCGGAGGCGCTGGTACAGGAGGCGCTCAACCGCCTGGTGAAGAACAGGACGACCTTCATCATCGCCCATCGCCTCTCGACGGTAGTCGGCGCGGACCGTATCCTCGTGCTCAAGGACGGCCATATTGCGGAGATGGGCTCCCATGAGGAGCTCATGCGCCGGGGTGGCTACTATGCGTCGCTCGTGCAGAACCAGACCAGGGGGCTGCTCCTCGACAAAGCAGCCTGAACAGAGCTTCACTGCAGCGGTAAATAACGAAAGGCCCTGCGGGAGCATACCGCAGGGCCTTTTCATCACGCACCGCCGGCAGCCGTCGGGTCAAGGGGCGGAGAGCCCTGCTCATTCCGGCTGATGCCATGAGGTACAATACGATGAGGTGGGATGATGAGAGCCGATGTCATAATCATAGGCGCCGGAGCTGCAGGGCTCATGGCCGCCATGACTGCCGGGAAACGGGGGAGATCGGTGCTCGTCCTGGACCATGCGGGAAAGGCGGGCAGGAAGATCCGCATTGCCGGAGGAGGGCGCTGCAACTTCACCAATATCAATGCCGGGGCCGGGCACTACATTTCGGCGAACCCGCACTTCTGCAAGTCCGCCCTCGCCCAGTTCAGTCCTTCCGATTTCATCGCGGTGATCGAGCAGCACCGCATCCCCTACGAGGAGAGGAAGGAGGGGCAGCTCTTCTGCGTGCGGAGCTCCGCCGATATCATACGAATGCTCGAACAGGAGTGCCGCGATGCAGGAGCAGTTATCCATCTCGGCTGCACGCTGCACGGGGTCGAACGACGGGATGCCTTTGCCGTCACCACGAGCAAGGGGATTTTTCGATCCTCCTCAGTGATTGTCGCCACGGGCGGCCTCTCCTATCCGAATATCGGCGCTTCGGGGCTGGGGCATGCGATTGCGCGGCGTTTCGGACTTGCCGTGACGGAGCTGCACCCCGCGCTCGTGCCCCTCGTCTTCAGCCGGAAGGACCAGAGGATATTCGGCGAGCTGGCCGGCATTTCGTTTCCTGCAGCGGTGAGCTGCAAGGAACGGACATTCCGCGAGAATATACTCTTCACCCATAAGGGGCTGAGCGGCCCCGCCATACTCCAGATATCGTCGTACTGGAACAGAGGAGACCTGCTCTCGATCGATCTGCTCCCCGATGTGGACACCCGCGCGGTGCTCACGGCGCGCCGGCAGAGCAGGGCGATTCTCGCTACGCTGCTTTCGAGCTCTCTTCCCCGGCGCTTTGCCCATACCTGGTGCAGCCTCCACGGCTGGGAGAGACCGATGGCTGCGTACTCCGCCAAGGAGCTCGATGCCATCGCGCAGCGGCTCCATGCCTGGGAGCTGTATCCGGCAGGGACCGAAGGCTACGCTACGGCTGAAGTGACGCGCGGCGGTGTCGATACCGATGAGCTCTCTTCGAAGACGATGGAGGCGCGGAAGGTACCGGGGCTCTACTTTGCCGGGGAAGTGGTCGATGTTACGGGGCAGCTCGGAGGATACAACCTCCAATGGGCGTGGTCGTCGGGATACGCTGCGGGCCGTTCTGCGTAGTCCGTGAGGGGAACGGCACCTCTTTTTGTTATAATTACCCGGTTATTTACCGCTACGGGAGAACAATGCAGAAGAGAAAGATAGTCCTTGCATCGGCATCGCCGAGGAGACGGGAGCTCCTGAGGCTCATCGGCCTCTCTTTTACCGTGGACCCGAGCGACTATGAGGAGGATATGAGCATCGGGAAGGCTCCTCATGCCCTTGCGCGCTACCTCTCGGCGGAGAAGGCGAGGGCGATAGCTGGAAAGTACGATGATTCGCTTGTTATCGCAGCCGACACCTTCATTGTCTTCAGGGGGAAGCTGCTCGGCAAACCCCATACTCCCGGGGAGGCCCGGAAGATGCTCGCTCTGCTCAGCGGCAAGAGGCATTCGGTCATCACCGGGTTCACCATTCTGGATACCGGAGCGGAGCGCCGGCTCTCCCGCTCTGTCGAGACGAAGGTCTGGTTCAGGAGGCTTGCCGCAGCAGAGATCGATGCCTACGTCGATACAAAGGAGCCCCTGGACAAAGCAGGGGCTTATGCGATTCAAGGCCTGGGATCGGTGCTCGTCAGGAAGATCGAAGGGGACTACTTCAATGTAATCGGCCTGCCCGTGAGCGCCCTCGCCGAAGGACTGAAGAAATTCGGCATTACCATCCTCTAAAAGCAAATCCGAAATCCTAAGCACGAAATCCTAAGCACGGATTGGGTTTCGAGGTTAGCGTTTCGAGTTCAGCGTTTCGGATTTCGAGTTTCACATTTCGAGTTTGCCTTAATAGATCGATCGTATTCTTCCGGTCCTCTTGTCGACGATGACTTTATCGATAAGCTCGTTGCTGCCGTCCCTGATCTCTGCTTCGTAGTAGACCTCGCGCTCCCTGACCTCGCCGATCTTAACCTTTCTCTTCGAAAAGTATTCCCTGATGATCTGTTCAGCCTCCCGGGCCGAGGTGACGGCGCGCTTCTCTCCGTAGGTGCTGGTCCTGGAGCCGCCATAGGGGGAGCGCTCGGCCCTGCTGTCGGCGGCATGGACGGCCGGGGGAAGCAGTACGGGGAAGGAAGGGCCGGCTGCGTCGGCAGCGCCCGGAAGGACGATTCCCGCCCCATGCAGCAGCATGATGACAAGGCCGCATTGTCTCCACGCTATCCCTTTCATGAAGGCGTCTCTCTCCTTTCGACGGCGGAATCGGTCGCTTCGGCTGCGTTTCGTACATTATAGAAGGTGCTTGCGTCCAGGTCAATGCATACCGGGTTTGGTATGCGGGAAGGGGGCGCCCCGCCCCCTTCCTCTAGTGCTCTTACTTCTTATGGCATTTGGCGCAGGAGGCCGGATCGTTCGTTCCGAACGCCTTTGTCCCATTATGGCAGGCGCCGCAGAACGTGCCTTTGTTGAGGGATTCCATGGTCATCGTCGTCCCTCCCTTTTTCATCGGGAAGACGCCGGTGTGGCATTCTGCGCATTTGATCCCTTTCTCGGCATGCGACTTCCCGTCGAAGACTACTTTGCCCGCCGTGCTGTTCCATTCGAGGGTCTTCCCTGCAGGGACCGCGAAGGCGCTCCCGGTCACGAGCATCAATGCCATACCCAGAGCCACTGCTGCTGCCAGTTTCATCTCATTCTCCTTTCGGTTTTATTGCTCTTTTCCTAATCATCGCAATCGTGGTGGCGATATCTCTTCCGGGCGTCCGCCCGCCCCCGCTCATACGCGCGCTCCCGCCACTCGTCACGCCATCCGCGCTCATAGGCCTTATTCCGATGGCGGTAGTGCTTGTGGTGCGGACGATCATCCGTTACATAGATGATCTCCCTCGTCTCCGTATACGACGGGTAGGACGCGGCATAGGCCGGCTGCGCCGGCGAGATCTCCCTTACCACCGCCTGGAGCATGGGTTTCCCGAAGATAGCGATGGCGCCGGCGAGCATCGCCGCCGATTCATTGTTCATCGCCTCTGCTTCCGCGCTTCCCATAAAGAGAAACCCGCATGCCAGGACCGCCACCAGGATGAATGATACGATCGTCTTCATGATATTCCTCCTTCTTGATGTCCACCTCTCGGTTATTCTCTGCCCCCGGCTGTTCCGGGGGACAGGTGCTGCAGCATTATCGAGCGGTACCGTTTCACTGCCACCTCCTTTCATGCTCACCTCCGCTCACCATGCCTGCTGCGTTTTCTTGATTCCAGAATACCAGAGCGGTATGAAAGGAGCGCGAAGAGAGTATGAAGAATTGTGAAGAGGGAGAAAAGAGGTCACCCGGCTTGGGCCATTGAAAATAGTGCAAATGGTTTGTAAACTAGACGGACTACATACTTGGGGATATGTCTGTGCAGCAGTCTTCTGTAGCAAAAATAACACGTCCTAAAGCTTCCGGAGCCCTCTCAAGAGAGCGACTGTTCCGTCTGCTTGATGGACGCCGTAATGAACCGATTACCTGGATTGAGGGGCCTGCCGGCTCCGGCAAAACCACCCTTGTCGCGAGCTATCTCGATACGCGCAGGCTACCCTGCCTCTGGTATCAAGTGGATGAAGGGGATACGGACTTCGCTACGTTCTTTTATTATATGGGAGTGGCGGCAAGAGCAGTGGCGCCGAAAAAGAACAAGCCGCTGCCGCTGCTGACCCCGGAATACCTTGGAGGGCTCCCGGTCTTCACGAGACGCTATTTTGAAGAGCTGTACGGCCGTCTTAAAACCCCCTTTGTAGTCGTCCTCGACAACTATCAGGAGGTGCAGGACAAGTCCACGTTTCACGATATCGTCAGCTGCGGCCTAAGCGCTCTCCCTGATGGAATAAACGTGATGATCCTGAGCAGAAGTGAACCGCCGCCTGCATTTGCCCGTCTCCGTGCTGCTCATAAGGTCAGTTTCCTTTCGTACGGTGATATTCGCTTTACATTTGATGAGTCGTTGCAGTTTGCTCTCAGGCATAGCGTGCTGGATCGAGAATCCATTAAAGCGCTGCACGAAAAGACGGAGGGATGGGCAGCCGGTATGGTACTGATGCTCGAAAGCGCGAAGATAGAGGGTATAGATTACCGTGAGACAGGCACACAGTCGTATTCCGTAATTTTCGACTATTTTGCCGGAGAGATATTTAGTAAAGCGGCGAAAGAGGTGCAGGAGTTTCTCCTCAAAACCTCGGTGTTGCCAAAGATGATTCCCCGTACGGCAGAACGGCTAACCGGGATGCATAACGCAGGTCGCCTTTTATCCGATTTGAACAAGAATAACTATTTTACCGATCGGCATTCTCATCACCATCCCGTTTATCAATATCACCCGTTATTCCGGGAATTTCTTTTGGCCAAAGCGGGCGATGTCTTCAGCCGCGATGAGTTGTCCGCCTTGCGAAGCACTGCAGCCGGATTATTGGGGGAATCAGGAGATGTGGAGGACGCTGCCGTGCTGCTCGGAGATGCGGAAGATTGGGCCGGGCTTGAACAATTAATCCTCGGCAGCGCCGTGCTCCTTGCGGTGCAGGGGAGGAGCGGGACCCTTCAGGAGTGGATTGAAAGGATTCCCGGAGAGCGGCTGAACGCTTCACCCTGGCTCCTCTATTGGCTCGGCATCTGCCGGATGCCTTTCACCCCTGGGGAAAGCGGCAGGCTTTTTGAGCAAGCATTTCACCTTTTCAAAGAGCAGAAGGATTCGACAGGAATCTTTCTGTCATGGTCAGGCGCCGTGGATACCTTACTTTTTGATTGGAACGATTCCATGCCTCTCGATTACTGGATCGAACAATTCTCCAGCTATATGCAGAGCGGGCCGTCCTTTTCATCTCCTGAAGTCGAGCTGAGGGTGTCATTGAGCATGACTATCGCGCTGATGATACGGCAGCCCTGGAGGTCCGACCTTCCGCAATGGCTGGAGCGGGCGTTATCGCTTGCGCGGCAGGCACCGGACATCAATCTCCGTATCCGGACCCTTTCCTCTGCAGTCAATTATTACGCATGGGTAGGCGATTTCAGCAAGGCGACAAGTGCACTTGAAGAAATCCGCGGTTCTGCCAGTTTACCGGACGTGTCTCCTCTAACGACAATCACCTGGCTTTGGCTTGAAACAGCGTTCTCCATCACCTCCGGAGCATCCGTTGATTCGGCGCTCAGCCAAATTTCACGGGTCCTTGAGCTTGCCGAGACGACAGGGATACATGTATGGGACCACATGCTTTTTGCCATGGGGGTCTATGTTTCCCTTATTCAAAATGATCTTGCAACAGCATCCCATTTTCTCAGGAAGAAAGAGAGTGTCCTTCGTGACCGGCAGGGGAACGGCTATTCCCACTACCTCTACCTCTCCAGCTGGTATTACTACCTGAAAGGAGATATGTCACGGGCCGCAGCAGATGCAGTCGAGGCCCTGCGGCTAGCCGAGGAGACCGGATACATTTTCCCCATCATACAGGCCCGTCTGGCTGCAGCCCAACTGTTTCATGAGCAGGGTCGGGATCAGGAGGCGAATGCCTTAACTGCCAAGGCATATGAATTAGCGAACCGGGCAAAAAGTGTTCAGCTCCGCTATGCATGCCTCCTGGTTAAGACCCAGTTTGCCTTTGACGGGAGCAGGGACGCGGAGGGTCTGGGGTTTCTGGAAGCTGCGCTGCGCCTGGGAAGGGAAAACAGATATTTCTATATGACGTGGTGGTTCCCGACGAAGGTTTTGTCACGCTTGTGCGTGCATGCGCTTGAGGCCGGCATAGAGACCGGGCATGTGCGGAATCTCATCAGAACATGCAAACTTGAACCTCCCGAGGAGGAAGCAGTGCACCGACTCGAATACTGGCCGTGGCCTTTGAAAATATACACTCTCGGGCAGTTCGAGATCGTGAAAGATGATAAGCCGCTCTTCTTTTCAGGAAAGGTGCAGAAAAAACCCCTTGCCATGCTCAAGGCGATCATAGCGTTCGGAGGCAAGGAGATATCGGAGGAGAAGCTGACCGACCTCTTATGGCCGGATGCCGACGGCGATACCGCCCATGTGGCATTCACCACAACGCTCCATCGCCTGCGAAAGCTGATCGGAAATGAAAGGGTGATTCAGCTTCAGGGGCATGCAGTCAGTCTTGACCGGAAATACTGCTGGGTGGATGCGTGGGCATTCGAGCACCTCCTCGAAAAGAGCACTCGACAACCATCAGACGCCGGAGCGCCGACAGATACGGCAAGGGACCTCATCGATAAAGCGATCTCCCTGTACAAGGGGCATTTCCTGCCCGGCGACCTGAACAAGAATTGGACGCTCTCCCTTCGCGAACGACTCAGGGGCTCCTTTCTCGCCGGCATCAGAGCGGCAGCTCATTCGTATAGTAAGGAAGGGGAATGGGAGAAGGCAGCGGAATATTATCGGAAAGGGATCGATATCGTCGATGTTGCCGAAGACCTTTATCAGGGTCTTATGCTGTGCTATCACCGACTGGGATGGAGGTCGGATGCCCTGTCGGTATATGAGCGATGCAAAGCCGTGCTCGAGGCGGTGCTGGGAGTAATGCCGCTGCCCCAGACCGATGCGCTTCGAGACGACATCCTGAAGAGCTGACCATCTCATAAGTACTCTCCTTTTAACGCAATTCCATAATTCCTCGCACCATACCTCTCTCCGCGACTCAGAGCGTGTCTTAAAAGTCCTTCGTGACGAGGTCGAGCGAAGATGTGCCGGGCAAGGCGGCAGGGGAGAAGAGCCCGGAGGCGTAGCAGAGCTACGTTGAGGACTCTTTCTCCCCGACAACGCAGCACGGGAAATCTGTAGCCGACCGCAGTAGATGGACTTTTAAGACACGCTCTCAGAGATATGTAACCAATCCGTAAGCAGCCGTGTGATACCGTATAAAGGCCGTTTCAGGCTCATTTTTTGGATACGGGCAAAGAGGTGAAGAAGTGCAGCGAGGGAGAGATGCAGAGCCGGATAGAGAGCGGAGCAAAGAAAAAAACCAGGAGGAATTATTACGATGTGGAAGAAGATTTTATTCATCCTTGCTGTAGCTATCCTGATGCAGGGAACAGCAGCCCATGCCCTTGAGCTGATGACAAACGGCGGGTTCGAGACAGGGGACGTGAGCGGATGGTCCCACTACGGCGATATGAGTTATTCAGGTGTGGATAGCTTCATGCCGCACACCGGGAGTTATGGCTTTTACGCCGGCCCGACGTCCGATGCAACTTACATAAAGCAGAGCCTTCCGACCGTTGCAGGGCAGCAGTATACACTGAGCTTCTGGATGAGCAGGGACACGCAGGGCAATCCTTTTGAAGAGCCGTTCAACTGGTTCACGGCCCTGTGGGACGACGCTCCTGTTCTGAACATGGAGAATTTCTTTGAGCAGGAGTATATGTTGTATTCCTTCACCGTGCAGGCAGCATCAACCGGATCACTGCTCACCTTCGGCCTCTTCGATTCACAGTCGTTCATCAACCTTGATGACGTCTCGGTGACGGGTCCCGATGTTCCAACTGCCGTTCCCGAGCCGGGCACCGTGGTGCTTCTGGGGGTAGGGTTGATCGGCATTATAGGAGCAAGAAAAATGGTCAGGGCAAAGCGGCAGGGTTAAAGCGGTTCAGAATTATTACTGTAGATACTGAAAAATTACATAAAAGGAGAAAAGAGCGATGAGGCAGAAGACAGCGGTACTACTCAGTCTAGTTTTAGTTTGTGCAGTCTTCATATCGGGAGCAGTAGAGAGTGCAGGGGCAGCGGAAGTGGGGAAGCAGCTGTACTATCAGAAGAAGCTCAGCAGCGCTCCCACCACGAGCGCAACGGCGACCCCGGTCGTCTTCACCTTCAGCCTCTGGGATGCGGAGAGCGGAGGGACGGTAAAGTGGTACGAGAGCAAGCCTATTTCGGTCGTGAGCACGACACGTCTGGTCAGCACGTATCTGGGAGACTCGACAGCGTTCGACAACTACCAGGTGGACTTCTCGGAGCAGTTATGGGTGCAGGTGGAAGTCAACGGAGCAGCGGTAGGGACGAGAGAGAAGCTGGGCGTAGTCCCTTATGCACTGTGGAGCGCACAGAGCGATGTGCCCGGAGTACCGGGGCCTGCAGGACCGCAGGGACCACAAGGCGTACAGGGCGAAACAGGGCCGATGGGGCATCAGGGGCTCAAAGGTGATAAAGGAGACAAAGGAGACAAAGGAGATACGGGACCGCAAGGCCCTCAGGGTCCACAAGGGCCGGCTCCAGACATGTCGCAATACTATTCAAAAGCAGAGATAGATGCCATGCTTCGTGCACGACTGCTCAGTTTCACCCAGGTGGATGCAGGGGATGACAATACGTGCGGCCTGAAGACCGACGGTACCGTCGCCTGCTGGGGAAGTAATTACTCTGGTAAAAGCACACCGCCTGCGGGCACTTTCCTACAGGTGTCTGCTGGGGTGTTCCATACGTGCGGCGTGAGGGCCGACCACACCGTCGCCTGCTGGGGATGGACTAACTATGGACAAAACACACCGCCTGCAGGGACTTTCAAACAGGTGTCTGCTGGTATTGGCAATACATGCGGCGTGAGGACCAACGGCACCGTCGATTGCTGGGGAAATGATAACTATGGTCAAAGCACACCGCCTACGGGTACATTCACACAAGTGTCTACTGGTGATTTTCACGCATGCGGCGTGAGGATCAACGGCACCGTCGCCTGCTGGGGAGCTAATTTAGCTGGCGAGAGCACACCGCCTGCGGGGACTTTCACACAGGTGGCTGCCGGGAGCAGCCATACATGCGGCGTGAGGACCAACGGCACCGTCGATTGCTGGGGTAATAATGCCTATGGGGTAAGCACACCGCCTGCGGGCGCTTTCACACAGGTGGCTACTTACAGTACCCATTCTTGTGGAGTAAAGACCGATCGTACCGTCGATTGCTGGGGAAATGATAACTATGGTCAAAGCACACCGCGTGCAGGCACTTTCTTACAGGTGACTGCTGGTACCAGCCATACATGCGGAGTGAAGACCGACGGCACCGTCGCCTGCTGGGGCTATAATAGCGATGGACAAAGCACACCGCCCATGCCATAGTGGTGTTTTCTCTAAAGGGTAGCATGCAGTAAACGTCTGGGGCAGTCACCGCAGAAATGGGGTGGTTGCCCCAATGACTGAGAGATATAGTGATACAGATACAACGAGAAGGAAAAAGGAGAAACGAACGATGCGACAGAAGGTAATTGCACTACTCAGTCTATTCATTCTTTGTGCAGTCATGATGACAGGGTCGGTGGAACAGGCGGATGCGGCGGCAGTGACGAAGCAGCTGTACTATCAGAAGAAGCTCAGCAGCGCTCCCACCACGAGCGCGACGGCGACACCGGTCGTCTTCACCTTCAGCCTCTGGGATGCGGAGACAGGGGGCATGAGGGTATGGGTGGAGAGCAAGAACATAGCGGTAGTGAACACGACACGGCTCATCAGTACCTATTTGGGAGATGCTGCTTCATTTGATTCACAGATGGTGGACTTCTCAGAGCAGTTATGGGTACAGGTGGAGAGCAATGGAGCGGTGATCGGGACCAGGGAGAAGCTGGGCGTAGTGCCCTATGCCCTGTTCAGTGCAGCCGGAGTGGCCGGTCCTCAGGGAGAGCAAGGAATCCAGGGTCTAACAGGTCCTGCTGGACCGACCGGACCTCAGGGAGTGCAAGGACCGAAGGGAGATACCGGATTGACAGGCCCGCAGGGTCCTATGGGGCCTGAAGGACCGCAAGGACCGGCAGGAACTATGACGTTTCCTTATGCAGCAAACATAGCAAGTGGTCAGGATGCCCTCTATCTCCATAATAGCGGCGGCGACGCCATACGGGGAACATCTCCCGTTGGCAATGGCGTTACCGGCTTTACCACAGAAGGCATCGGTGTCTTTGGTTATGCTGCTAAAACGACCGGCTATGCAGGATACTTTCTCGGCAATACGTATATTGATGGCGACCAGACGACAAGTGGGAATGTTAACGTTACGGGCACCGTTGCCGTGACGGGGAATGCTACCATTACAGGGAGTGCTACCATTACCGGCACCGTTACAGGGAATGCATTCAGCGGTGATGGAAAGAATGTCACGAATGTGAATGCAGTTACCCTGGAAGGGAAGCGTGCAGCGGACATCATTACCGCTGCTTCTGATGAGGTGAGGACCCCGATCTCTTCCCTGCCCTACAATATCAGCGCTCCCGGCTCATACTATCTCACAGCTAATCTCTCCTCTGCTGTGGAGGGCATCACTGTATATGTCCACAATGTGACCATCGATTTCAACGGATTCACTATGAGCGGCCCCGGGAAAACAGGCAACAGCTTCAATGGAATCCGTATTTTGAATGTATCGCGCAATGTCGAGATCAAAAACGGGACGGTTGTAAGATTTGGAAATAATGGAATATCTGGGCTATATACTGACGGATATGGACACCGGATCATACGTATGAGGGTGCAGGACAACGGAGCTTATGGTATTTTCTTAGAGGGGCGGGCTAATTTTATCCATGAGTGCTTAGCTATCGGTAATGGGACTACCGGCATATATGCAGGAGATGGCTCAACAGTAAGCGGCAATACGGTATATAGTAATGGGACTTACGGCATATTAGTAGGAAGGAGCTCAATTGTAAGCAACAACACTGCAAATGACAATGGGGCAAATGGCATATATGCAGCTTATGGAGCAGCAGTGGTAAGCGGCAATACGGTATATAGTAATACGGGCATAGGCATAGCTACAGGAGATGGCTCATCAGTAAGCGGCAATACAGCATATGGTAATGGGAATGACGGCATATATGTAACTGAGGGCTCAACAGTAAGCGGCAATACGGCGAGATCCAACTCCGGCGACGGCATATCGGCAGGCAGCACCTCAATTGTAAGGAATAACGCAGCGAACGGTAACGGTGAGTACGGTATTCGTCTAATAGGCCATAGTCTTGTCGAGGGCAATACGGCGTACGGCAATAATGATTCGAACGGCGGCTACACAAATATAAGCACCTGCACTACGTGCGTATTCGGCTTGAACGTAAAATAGCTGTTGAGCGTGCAAGGTGAAAACAGAAGCAGACGACAGTCAACGGTTCGAGCAGTCATGAAATGCTTTTTGTGGATCACGCTGATGCTTCACCTTCCGCTGGCCTCATGGGCGGAAGTGAAAGAGTACACGGTGGCAGGGGACTCGATGTCCCCTGCCCTTGTGTCCGGTGATAAAGTCATCGTCGACACCGACGCAAAAGACCCTGTGCAGCGCGGCGATCTTGTAGCGATCAGCTTCACCGCCTCACCGGTTCCGATGGTGAAGCGGGCAGCTGCGATTCCGGGTGACCGGGTGGAGTTCAGGGACAATGCCGCGTGGGTAAACGGGCAGAAGGTCCGGGAAATCGATCGACAGCGGTGGCAATCGACTATCAAACAGATCGAGCATTTCGGCAATCGCATACCCGAAGGGTACTATCTCATCCTCGGCGACAATCCCCGCAACAGCAGAGACAGCGGCAGGCTCGGGCTCATCTCCTCGGACCACATCAAAGGGAGGGTTGTCTCAGTAGTGAAGAGCTTTTCCAATAATGAGGCGCCATAAGCAGTGGAGAGTTCTCAAGGCAGTCCGCACCTCAGTAAGCAATCCTAGTACGCGATAGTGAGGAGAGGTCACCTCGGCTGCTGCGTGCCTGCGATTATATGCCTCCGCTTCGACCTGGTAACATAAAGAACTAATAAAACAGTACCCCAACAGCGGCCTGAATAGGATATACTACGGGTATGAAGATGGAGCAGCACGAAACCTTCGGGATGGTAGGGAACCCCTCGAAGCTCAAAAAGAGGCCGGGCAGGTGGCAGTCCGTCTTCTTTATCCTTGCAGCAGTGGTCCTCGCCTGCTTGTTCGGGCTCGGGGCGTTACTGTGGCTTTATCTCTAATCCCCCAATAATGATTATAGCGGCAGTGTTACGGTGAAGGTCGATCCTTTTCCGGCCTCGCTCCGGGCGGCGATGGTTCCGTCGTGGGCCTCGACGAGCTCTTTGGCGATGGTGAGTCCGAGTCCGAGGCCGCCTCTCGACGCACGGTAAAAGCGCTCGAAGATATACGGCAGGTCTTCTCCGGCAATCCCGCATCCGGTATCGGCGATCTCGATGACGGCAGCCGCATTGCTAACGAAAGCAGAAACAGCGACCGTACCGCCTCGCTCCGTAGCTTTGAGCGCGTTGCCCAGGAGGTTGATCACGATCTGGCTCAGCTTCTCGGGGTCGGCGTTAAGCGTTATCGCATCAGGGCAGCGGCATTCGAGGGTTATCCCCTTGTCGCTGAAGATCTTCCTGTACCGTTCCGCGATATTCGCGAGGAACGGGCAGAGCTCGATGGATTGGCGGTGGAGCGTGAGGCTGCTCGCTTCGGCACGGGAAAGCTCCTCGATGCCTTCGATGATGTTTCTGAGCCTGCCGATCTCTGCATAGAGCGACTGGAGGTGCTCCCGGTCCGCCGGAATGAGGCCGTCGACCATGCCCTCCAATTCTCCCCTCATGGCGCTCAGGGGTGTGCGCAGCTCATGGGCGATATTCGCGGTCAGTTTTTTCCTGAGCGACTCCTGCATCTCGAGGCGGTGCGCCATCCGGTTGAAGGCGTCGGAGAGGCGGGCGATCTCGTCGCTTCCCGAGGCGACGACCCTGCTCTTGAGATTGCCCTCGCTGATCGAGGTGACCGCATCGGTGAGCCCTTTGACAGGATTGGTAAGCCGCTTCGAGAACACGATGCTGAGGAGTATGGCGCTGCCGCCGAGCGCGGCGAGCGAGGCGAGGAGAAACCAGTTGGACCTCCTCACGAAGAGCGCCTCCTTGCGGGGAGGAAGGAACTGCACTTCGAGCCTGCCTATCTCCCTGCCGCCGAGGAAGAGCGGATAGGGCACGAAGCGGCCGCTCCTGCCAAGGCCGTCCGGGGCCGAGAGGAAGGCGATTCTCTTTTTGACGAGCGGCGAGAGCGAGGCGACGGCCCGGTCGGTGTCGGTGATGAGCGCGCCGTCGGCATCGTACAGCCGCATGGTGACGCCGAGCATGAGCGCCCACAGGGTATGGTCGACGACACGCTCGCGATCCCAGCCGGCCCGCTGTTCGTAGGCGCCTTCGAGGGCCGCGGTGACCCAGGATACCCGGTCCTCACGCTCTCCTTCGAGGTATTCGCGGAAGTCCCTGAGCATGAGCTCGCGCAGGAGGAGCGAGGCGGACATCGCGATGAGCGAGACGGCGACGAGGAGCAGGAAGAACTTTATCCAGAGGCTTCTAATCATCCCGCTTTCCGCTGAAGCGATAACCGACGCCGTAGATGGTGAGTATCAGCGAGGGGTTTCGCGGGTCTGCTTCGATCTTGTGCCTGATATTCTTGATATGAGCATCGATGCTCCGTTCGTATCCTTCGAACTGATAGCCGAGCGCCTTATCGACGAGCTCTTCCCGGGTAAAGACTTTTCCCGGGTGCGCGGCGATGGTGTGGAGGATCTTGAACTCGGTTGGCGTCAGGTCGACCGTGACGCCGTTCCGGGTGACCGCATAGGTCTGGCCGTCGATGACGAGCGCCCCCCGGTTGAAGCTCAGGGGCGCAGCGGCATCGAAGTCGGCCTTCTGGACTCTCTTCAGCAAAGCCTTCACCCGGTAGACCAGCTCGCGGGGACTGAAGGGCTTCACCACATAGTCGTCGGCGCCGAGGGCGAAGCCCGCCACGCGCTCCTCTTCGGAAGCCTTGGAGGTGAGCATGATGACGGGGATATCCCCCCTCTCTTTAATGCTCTGGCAGAGCTCCTCTCCGGTAGTATCGGGGAGCATCAGGTCGAGGATAACGAGCAGCGGCGTCTGCCGTTCTGCTGCAGCGAGCCCCTCTCTGCCGGTTCCGGCGTGGATGACGCGGTATCCCGCGCCTTCGAGGTAGACCTTCACGACGCGGGCGATCTTATGATCGTCTTCGATGATAAGGACCGGCTGCAGCACCCTAGCGCGCTCCTCTCCGGGAGCTCTTCAGGGCACAAAGGCCACCGGTCCGGTGAGCAGGCGGTGTGCTCCTCTGCGCAGGCAATAGCATACGTTCTCATTATACTGCATCGGCGCAGAAGAATGCCTGAGATGCTGTTTGCAACGGCAGCGTGGAGACGGGTACGCGGTAAGCCTTGCAGAGCTGTGTCCCGTGATGCCGGATGCCTGCCGGGTGCCTGATGGAGAGAACCGCTAGCGTATCCTTTCCATCATCTCCCGGTTTTCCTGGCAATCGATACAGAGGAGCGCGAAGGGCATGACATTCAACCGCTTCTCGTCGATATCCTCGCCGCACTCCTCGCAGATGCCGTACCTGTCTTCTTTCAATCGCTGCAGCGAGTTATCGATCTGCCGCAGCATCCGGTTCCGTACCTTCATGGTGCTGATGCTGACATCCTCGATCTGGAGCGACGCCGAAACATCACCGTCCTCGGTCCCGGAGCCGTACGACTGCCGGCAGTCCACATTGATGAACTTGGTCATCTCCCTCTTCGAATTGCTCAGGAGCTCGTCCTTTTTATGGTGCAGAATAGCCATCAGGTTTGATTTCCGTTTGGGGTCCATGGTCGTCTCCTTGTTTGGTGAGGCGGAAGTGATGTTTGGGTGAATTCTGAAGATGCACGAGCTTCTGCAGAGGCTATATTTACAAACTATACAGACAAAAATAGTGACTGTCAATATAGTGACGCAGAGGTTTGAAAAAAATATGATGTCAAGGAATTAGTGCCTTAAAGGAGGCTTAAAACAGCTTTGCTATGAAAAAGGGGAGCGCTGTCTCGACGCGGAGGATGCGTGCGCCGAGCGAGACGCTGGTAAACCCGCATGCGCGCAAGAGGTCGATCTCGTAGGGGATGAAGCCCCCCTCGGGACCGATCGCAGCGACGACGGGCCGCTGCACGGACCGGGGGCAGGGATCGGATGCAGCGGGATGGGCCACAAGGGCGATGCTGCCCCGCGCGATCTCCGGCAACTCGTCCTCTACGAACGGTTTGAAGCGCGGACGCAGCGAAACATCGGGCATGACCGTATCGCGCGCCTGCTCCAGCCCGAGCATCAGATACTCGCGCACGTTCTCGCGGCTCATGACGGGGCTTTTCCAGAAGCTCTTTTCGACGCGATAGGCATTGATCAAGAAGATGCGCTTTATGCCGAGCGTTGCTGCGGCGACGAGCGCCCGCTTCAGCACCTTGGGCCGCGGCAGGGCGAGGACGAGCGTCACCGGCAGGGGAGGAGGCGGCGTGCGGTCGAGATGCAGCTCCATGTCGATGGAATCGCGAGCAACCGAAACAATGCGGCCCGTACCGGCCGGACCGTTCAGGAGCCCGACTGCGAGCTCGTCGCCGGCAGCGGCGCGATGCACCTCGGCGATATGGGTGAAGCGCCGGCCCCGGAGCCGCACGCGGTGCGGCGGCTCGATAAAATCGTCTTCGGAGAGGAGGATGAGGTTCACGGCGCGCTCAGAGCTTGCCGAGCATCAGCACGAACCGCTCCAGGAGCGCCGGGTCGTAATCCTCTATCTCGTTGACCAGGACCGAGAGGGCGTAGAAGGGAGTAAAGGCGGTCCGGTAGGGGCGCTGCGTGGTGAGGGCGTCATAGCAGTCGGCTATGGCGGTGATCCTGCCGAAGAGCGATATCCGGTCGGCCGACAGTCCCCTCGGGTAGCCCTTGCCGGAGAGGCGCTCGTGGTGCTCGAGCACGGCAGAGAAGGACTCGAGCGGGAAGGCCCTCTGCCCGGACAGTATCCTCCGCGCCTCTTCCACATGGGTCCGTATGAGCTGGTACTCGATATCGCTCAGTTTTCCCTCCTTGTTCAGAATCTCGGGAGGGATCGTATTCTTTCCGACATCGTGCAGGAGCGCGCCGAGCCCGAGGAAATGCGCCTCTTTCTTGTCCATGCCGGTCTCTATGCCGAGGCCGATCGAGAGCACGCCGACGTTCACCGAATGCGTATAGGTGTAGTAATCGTACTGCTCGATCGAGAGGAGGTTGTAGAGGGCGCTTCTCCTGTTCAGGATGCAATCGACGATGCTCGTCACGAGGACATGCGCCTCTTTGATGCGTTCGCCGCTCCGGGGATCGTCGATGACATTCCGTATGACGATCTTCGACTTCTCCCTGAGGGCGATCTCCTTAACGCTCCACTCCCCCCGTTCCGATACCAGCGCTGAGGACAGAACAGTATCGATGAATTTATTGTAGAGGGGGATATCCGATTTTTTGATGATGAGGTCTCCCTGCGCGCTGACGGTCCTTTTGTCGATCTTCGCGGGATTCGCGACGGTCGCCTCGACGAGGGGAATGACCGAGAGCCCGCTCAGGAGGAAGAGGCTGAAGGTGATCTGCGTTCCGGGAGAGAGCAGCGCCCGTTCGATCTGGTGGTGCTCCTCCTTGAGCGACGAATAGCGGAGGAACTCGCGGAGATCGAAATCGGGAAGGTTTCCTCTGAGCTTGTTCCTGAGATAGAGGAGCAGGGCCGCGCTCTGGGAATTGTCGACATAGATTTCGGCGATGCCCTTCTGTTTCAGGATCGTCCGGGTGGTCGGCGCGAGGCGCATCCCCTTCTTGAAGAGCGGCTTGATGACGTCGTCCACCCGTACATAGACGTCGAACGGAAGGGATGAGCCGATGATGAGCAGCTCGGGATGTATGGCGAGGTATGCTCTGCCGTCTTTCTTGAGCTTCGTAATCATCGACGCGACCCTGCACCTGCCCTGAGCATGACTTATTGTAAAAGGTCCGGTCTAAAAAGGGAAGGGCGGGAGCGCCTGAAGACAGCAGGAGGCCGCTCTCCGGCTCCTGCTGTCTTCAGCGGGTGTACTGCGGTTACGGGTGCTTGTCCTCTTTGACCGAAAGGAGCTCTACATCGAATACGAGCACCGCGTTGGGACCGATCTGCTGACCGGCGCCGCGTTCGCCGTAGGCGAGGTCTGCGGGGATGACGAGCTGCCACTTCGCGCCGGACTTCATGAGCTGCAGCGCTTCGGTCCATCCGGGGATGACGCCGTTGACCGGGAACGACGCGGGCTGCCCGCGCTTGTAGGAGCTGTCGAACTCGGTGCCGTCGATCAGGGTGCCGGTATAGTGCACGGTGACCGTATCGGTCGGTTTCGGCGTCGGGCCGTCACCCTCCTTGACGACCTTGTACTGGAGGCCGCTCGGCGTCGTTTTGATGCCCTCCTTCTTCCTGTTCGCTTCCAGGAAGGCCTCGCCCTCCTTCTTGTTCTTCTCTGCGAGCTTCGTCTGCATTTCGGTGTGCTTCGCCATGAGCTCCTGCTGGAAGGCCATCATGGCGGCGCGCATCTCCTCGTCGGTCATGAGCGGCTTCGCTTCGGCGAGGCCGTCCTTGATGCCCCTGAACAGGAGATCGGAATTCACCTCGATCGACTGTTTCTTGAAGCTCTTGCCGATGTCGAGGCCGATGCTGTAGCTGACCTTGTCCTTCTGGTCCTTCAGCACCGTCTTTTCTTCTGCACAGGCCTGCGATGCCATGAGGCCGACGGCGACGACTGCGGTGATGAGACGTTTCATAGTTTCTCCTTTCGTTTGGTGGTGGATCGTGTATACAAAGTCCTTCTTTCTGATCGGCTGCTGCTGCGCTGCGGACGCCGGTATCGCGGCCGTTCTCCCCATAGTAAAGAGTGCGGGAACAAATTTGCAAGCCTGCCCGCCGCATGCCGCGGGCAGGCGCTGCTCACGAGGAGCGAAAGAGCGGCCGGTGCACCTTCGGCCTCTGCTCCCGCTTCTTCTTTTTATCTCCCGGAGGACGGCACAGGGCGCAGCGCGACTCGCTGCAGCACTGGCAGAAGGTGCAGTCGGGACAGGGGTTTTTCTTCCGGGGCTCCTGCTCTTTTTTGTCCATGCTCTCTCAATTATACACTACTTTTTCCCGTACTCAAGAGGAGCGCGGGGCAGCGGGTCGCGCGCGCATTTGACTCGATATGCTCAAATACATTAAACTTTAGATTACCGTTTCGATCAGCGAAACTCCCCTGTGCGGGCAGTATCGCCGCTGCAGTGGCGGGATCAAGCCATACATGCTAAAACTAACTGAGAGGTAACACCATGTCAGAAGAAACCATTACCAATGAGGCGCTGCCTGCGGGCCCGTCAGCCGAGGCTCCGCAGCAGGCCGGTCCGATCACCATGAACGATGCTCCCCCGGCGGAGAGCTCCGAACCCCGACAGGAGGAGAGCTTCGCAGCGCTGTTCGAGCAGAGCACCAAGCCTGCCGTGCGGCTCGAGCCGGGTGCAAAGATAAAGGCAAAGGTCATCAGCGTCGCCGGCGATTCGGTTTACATCGACCTCGGCGGCAAGAGCGAGGGAGTCATCGCGCTGAGCGAGCTCCTCGACGAGCAGGGCGCTCCCAAAGTGAAGGAAGGCGACGAGATCGAGGCCTTCTTCCTTTCCGTCCAGGACGGCGTCAAGCACCTGACGACGCTCGTGAACGGCTATTCCTCGGTGAAGCTCACCGCGGTACGCGAGGCTTACGAGTCCGGAATGCCGATCATGGGAGAGGTCAAGGCCGAGGTCAAGGGCGGCTTCGAGGTCTCGATCGGGGGTGTCCGGTGCTTCTGCCCCGCATCCCAGATCGACGGCAGGGGACGGCAGGAGAGCGGCTCCTACCTGAAGCAGACGTTTCCCTTCAAGGTGATCGAGTACAAGAATGACGGCCGCAACGTGGTCGTATCGCGGCGCGCCGTGCTGGAGCAGGAGCGGGCGGCCCGCGTCGCTGCGTTGAAAGAGACGCTCGCCGTGGGAATGGAAGTGCCCGGCAGGGTGCGGTCGCTCCAGAAGTTCGGCGCCTTCGTAGACCTCGGCGGCATCGACGGCCTGATCCCGATGAGCGAGCTCTCCTGGGGCAGGGTGGACAAGGCGGGAGATATGCTCGCTGCGGGACAGGAAGTGACGGCGAAGGTGATCGCCATCGATTGGGAGGCCAACCGCCTTACCCTGAGTCTCAAAGCGCTCCAGGCAGACCCCTGGGCTGCTGCGGCAGAGCGGTATCCCGTAGGGAGCAAGGTGAACGGCACTATCGTGAGGCTTGCGCCGTTCGGCGCGTTTGTCGCGCTCGAGCCCGGGCTCGACGGGCTCGTTCATGTCTCGAACCTCGGCGCCGGCAGGAGAATCAACCATCCCAAAGAGGTGGTCCAGACCGGTCAGCAGGTCGAAGCATACGTGATCGCCGTCGATCCCCAGAGCAGGAAGCTCTCGCTCTCGCTCCAGCCGAAGCAGGAGCCGAAGAAGGTCGTCCTGCCCGCTGCAGGGGAGCGCTTCGAAGGGACCGTCGAGAAGGTGATGCCGTTCGGTATCTTCGTGAAGAACAGCGATGGCCTGAGCGGGCTCGTGCCGAATTCCGAGATGGGCACTGCGCGGGGAGCGGACCACGGCTCGATGTTCCCTGCAGGGTCGGCCATGCAGGCGGTAGTCCTCGAAGTGGATACCGACAAGGGCAAAGTGCTGTTGAGCCGCAAGAAGATCATGGACAGGGTCGAAGAGGATGAATACAAGCAGTACCGCGAGTCGGTCAAGAAAGAGGAGAAGTCCTCGGGCGGCATGGGGACCCTCGGCGAGATGCTCCAGGCGAAGATGAAGGAAAAGAATATAACCTTCAAATAAAGAAGAGTTCAGAAGCCGGGAGCCGGAATTCATTCCGAATTCCGGCTCCCGGCTTTTTTATTAGAACTTCTTGTCCAATAATCCCGCGAGTCTGCTCAGGTGGCCCTTCTCTTCGGTGTACAGGGCGGTGAAGACCTTTTTCGACTCCTCGTCGGCAGCCTCACGCCCCATTTTCAGGTAAAGATCGTAGGAATTCGTCTCGAGGGAAATGGCGAGCTCGAGGATCCCTCCGGCGTCGCTCCCCTTTGCCCATGACAGGGCGTCGCTTATCCTCATGCCCCCTTCCATGAGATCATTTATCGATGTCTCCGGCGTCGATGCCCCGGCCGGCAGGAGCTCCCCGGGGAAGCCGGGGCCGGGAGCTCTGCCCGAGCGCTCCCGGTACAGGCGCGAAAGCGCTTCCTTGTGGTGCTCTTCCGCAGCGGCGAGATCGGTAAAGAGTTGACGCGCTTCGTGATCGCCAAGGAGAACGGAGACCTCTGAATAGAATTTCCGCGAGCCCTCCTCGAGCACCCAGGCGAGGGCGATGAGCTCGTCGGGACGGGTCGCTCCGCCGAAATAGGCCATGCCCGAATCGGGCGCTCCCGCAGCAGTCAACCCCTCCCATGCCCTGATGCCTCCTTCCATGCTGTAGACTTCCGTAAAACCGGCGTTCGCCAGGACCGACGCAGCGGCACGGCTGCGTACGCCCGATCCTCAATAGGCGATTGTGGGTTTGCTGCGGTCGATCTCGCCGAGGCGTTCCGGCAGCTCCCCGACAGGTATCAGCTGCGCTCCGGGGAGATGGCCCCGCTCGTACTCCTTAGGCTGGCGCACGTCGACGAGATTGTATTCGTCCGGCCGTTTCTCCTTCAAGAGCTTCCTCACCTCTTCCGCAGTCATCGTCTCTACCGGTCTGAAATAGTCGAGTATTCCCATATCCTGTCGCCTTCCCTTATCCCGTTTCTTTCCGTTCTCCCGAGACCTGGAATTTTTTCATGAATTTGTTATCGATATAATTCTTGAGTATGAACGCGAGCCTGCCGTCGAGCACCGTCGTATCTCTCCAGAGTATGCCCTTGCCGTTTCCCATGTTGAAGATGAGCATATACGTCTTTTGCGGCTCGAAGCGCCTCATAGTACCCCCCTCGAGCGCTGCCAGGAGATTGTGGAACAGAATTTCATTTTCCCTTACCGCATAGACGCCGACCTTGGCGAGGTCATGGCCCTGCAGGCTGATGCAGTCGCCGCCGCCGAAGAGCTCGGGGTAATCGACGCACTGCAGGCGGTCGTTCACCAGCAGCCCGCCGTCTTTTCCTGTCGGGAGGCCGGAATCCCTGAAGAGCGACGACGGCCTGACGCCGGTCGCAATGAACGCGATATCGAAGGGGAGCTCCCCTCCGCCTGACAGAAGCACCGTATCTTTCTCTACCCTCTCGGCCCGCAAGCCCTCGATGACCGAGATGCCCCTTTTCAGGAACGACTGCCTTACGAGCGAGCAGACCTTCTCGGGGAGACCGCCCATCAGGCGTTTGCCTGCTACGATCGTGATGCGGGCCGCTCCGCCGTTGTCATGCACGAGCCTCCAGGCATTCGCAGCGATCTCGACCCCGGCGGGTCCTCCGCCGATAACCACGATATCGAGCGCTCCGGGAGACGAGGAGGACGACAGGGCCTCGAGAATGCGCTGCCGCGCTTTCAGGAGATTGATGATCGGCTTTACGGGATATACGTTCTCTCCGGAGCCCCCGACGGCTCCGGAGAGAGCTCCGGCAGGAACGGAGCTGCCGGTATTGAAAGAGGCGACATCGTAGGATACCGTCTTTCCCGACTGCAGCATAAGCGAGCGCCGGGCAGGATCGACCCGCACCACCCTGTCCTCGATGAACGAGGCGCCGCGGTCTCCGGCCATTTTCCTGATATTGAAACGGATGTCCCGGGGCCGGTAGATGCCGGAGAGCATGCCGGGACCCATCCCCGAATAGTAGTGGTAGGCATCGGGACTGACGAGCGTCACCCGGTGGCCGCGCTGCACATACTCGCTGCATTTCAGAAGTGCGGTCATATGCGCGTGACCGCCGCCGACAAAGACAAGGTGTCGTGCCATGAGCTCCGCCTCTGCTTTCGGATCGAAAAAGCGTACACTATAATTCTAGGCTCTGGAGACGCAGGATGCAAGACCCCCGGCAGGGCTCACCTTTACAACATTTTCGAAAACGGTATAAGATACAATTCGTCAGTTGCTTTATAGCTGAACGCCTTATCTGCTGTCTTTAGTTCTTTAAAGGGGGGATAGAGACATCGGACGCGCTATCCACAGCATCTTGATCATCGACACTTGTCCGGTCGCAAAAGAGACCCTATCGACTATCCTGGGGGACAGTTACGAGTTGCTCTGTGTCTCAACGGATCGGGAGGGACTTGATGCCCTCTCGGAGATGGTTAACCTCATCTTTCTCGACCTCTCGGTATCCGGGATAGATAGTGCTGTCCTCATCCGCCGGATCAAAGAGACCCACCCCTCTATTCCTGTAATCGCAACCACGGCCCACGGCACTGAGGAAAAGTGCCTGAGCGCTTTCATGGCAGGCGCACGGTTTTACCTGAAGAAGCCTCTCAACGCAGAGGAGGTGTTTCGGGCGGTCGAGCTGTTGTCAACTGTCGAAAATACTGTTCACAATCGAAGACACCTGTCCCTGCCAACTAAGGGCAACGAAAGCCTGCATGGCGAGATTGATCCCGATAAGCGTGAAGGGGTTTTAGCCGTAATGGAATTCATTTGCAGGAACTATAAAGAGCCGTTAGGCCTCGCCGAAGCCTGCAGATTGGCTTCGCTCAGCAAAACATATTTCAGCTATTTCTTCAAACGTGTTGCAGGCTGCTCCCTTAAGAGCTATCACAACAAGATCAGAATTCAGAAAGCTGAGGATATCATCAAGCACCAAGGCGTTTCCGTCAAGAAAGCCGCAGAGTTGGTCGGTTACAACGATTCGAACTACTTCTCTGCACTCTTCAAAAAAGAGACCGGTCTCTCCCCGAAGCAGTTTCAACTCACCTGCAAACTTTTGGAAAAAAACAAAGAAGATTTGGAAGAAAATTAAGGAAAGTTCTCTTCAGTCCTGCTAATCTTTAGCTTGGGGGAACCGTACCTTCCGTATCGGACAGATTGTGGTCTGTTCCTGCCGTTGCAGTGCGCGCCGCTAAGGCGGTGCCGTAGGTAAAAGCGGCACTACTTCGAGTGATGAGAGATTAAAATATTATGAAGAGGAGTAAGGAAATGCAGAAGAGACTGACTCGAATCGGCAGAGTTTCGGGCTTCTTCGTTCTTTTCTTAGTGTGCGCGATGGTTTCTCTGGTGCATGCCGGTGAGCTCGGTGAGGTATCGAAGGCCGTTAAAGAGAAGAAAGCCCGATGGTCTGCTAAGGATACCGCTGTTTCGAAATTGAGACCCGAAGATCGGAAAAGGCGTCTCGGCGGGCGTGTGCCGGCGCCTACCGGACAGGAGAAAATAGTGGCCACTCCGTATAGTGCGCTCCCTGCCGCCCTCGATTGGAGGAATTACGGAGGCAGCAGCTATGTAACGCCGATCAAGGACCAGGGCGCCTGCGGGAGCTGCTGGGCATTCGCGACAACAGCGGCTCTTGAATCATCAACACTCATATCTAAAAATATGCCGGGTATCGATCTCGATCTCTCGGAACAAACAGCGCTCTCGTGCAGCGGCGCAGGTTCCTGCTACGGCGGCCTTATCGACAGCGCATCCGATTTCATCAGTAATATAGGACTGCCGTCCGAAGGCTGTTTCCCTTACCTCGCCATCGAGGGTGGCTGCGTGGGCGCCTGCTCCAACTGGCAGGGTGAGGCTTACAAGATTGATAATTGGTATAAAGTCGAGCCGACTGTCGATGCCGTCAAGCATGCCCTGTACAACTACGGCCCCCTGGTAACCCTCATAGCAGTACACACGGACTTTTTCTACTACAGCTCCGGCATATATACGCATAGCTGGGGGAGCTTCGAGGGATATCATGCAGCGGCAATTGTCGGATATAACGATGCGGAACAGTACTTCATTGTCAAAAGCAGCTGGGGCACTGACTGGGGAGAGTCAGGGTATTTCATGATCGCTTACAGCGAGGTGAATGGAGACTCTCTGCTCGGTCATTGGACCATTGCGTACGAGAATCCTGTTCCGGCCGACTTCCCGAGTCTTGACGGCATTCCGCGAGATACCGATAATTCGAACCCGGGGGGGTCGGGGAACGGACAGGAGAACAGTGTTACATCTGAAGACGCTGCTTTGCTCATAGGCGCCGTTCGTGACGAGAAAGGAGTTCCTCTTGCAGGCGCCGAGGTGAAGAGCGGGAACTATTCGTCGATTACCAATGTAAACGGGCAGTACCGTATCGGCAGCATCCCCGTCGGAAGCTATGTAGTAACAGTTCGCAAAACAGGATATGTAACACTGAGTGAAAACGTCATAATACCTTCAACCACGGCCATAACTAAAGATTTTACCCTTACGTTTTCTCCTGCTTCCGATAGCTCAAAAGACAAGGACCCTGACGGGAAAGAGGGCCCCAACAATCCAAAGAATGACACGGACAACCAGGATCAGGCTGTGGGTCCGGGATGGTTCAAATTTGAAGCGGATCCCGTGAGCCATGAGGAAGCAGAGGCATACTTTTCCAAGAGAAGGGCCGAGCGTCAGGCAAAATTGAACACAGTGCCCCTTGCCGCATCGGGGATATCCACGACAACCGAGATCCAGGAGCTCGCCCGTGCGCTCAAGTACGATCCTAAGCTGATCTACGATTATGTGCATAACTACATTGACTACATCCCTTACTTCGGATTCCATAAAGGAGCAACAGCTACGCTTCTCGACGGCAAGGGCAATGATTTCGATCAGGCATCCTTGATGGTAGCACTCTTAAGGGAGAGCGGCAGGCATAACAGCAGCATCGGTCCTGTTCAGTACGTCTACGGTAGAATGACGATCCCAGGCAGGGAGCTCGCCAGCTGGCTTGGAGTGGAGCAGGACACGAGGCCGATCAGCTTGGCGCTTCAATACGGCGGTATTCCATTCACTGTTATATCAACGTGGGGAAAAGATATCGGGACCTCGAGCGTAAGTCGTGTCTGGGTCAAAGCGACCGTCAACGGTACGGAGTACCTATTTGATCCGGCCTTTAAAACATACATTTATAAAAACAAGTCTGTCAATATCGGTGAGGCGATGGGATATGACCAGAGCGACTTTCTTGCCGTCGCGACAGCCGGGGCAACTGTGGGCAGCGATTACGTCCAGCACATGAACGAGGCAAACATCAGAAGCAAACTTGCGACATACTCCACGAATCTCTCCAACCATATACGTGCCCAGTACCCCAACAGCGAACTAAAAGAGATTATCGGCGGTCGCACCATTCTCAGGACAGAGTTGCAAAGCTATTCTTCGGCACTGCCTTTCACAACAACGGTCAGCGCTCTATGGGATGATATCCCTCTCGAGTACACCGCTCAGCTCAACATCAGGCATTTGGGCATTGATCATACATTTAACACACCGGACCTTAACGGCGGACGCCTTACTCTCACCTATTCGAACGGCTACCCGCAGATCCGTCTGGACGGAGTTGTCCAGGTAACGGGGTCGACATATGCCGAATCGGGATACTACAATGATTTCAAGGTCTACATCAATCACCCTTATGTTAAACCGTTTGCTACGTACGCTGATCAGACAGTAACGTTTAAAGCCATCAGCGGCAGCACCTATGCTGTTTTCTACTCTTTTGGCACGCTAGGCGATGGCCTTTTGCATAAGCGACAGCAGCAGCTCGAGAGCTCTCAGGCACAAGGACTGTCCGATTCTTCCGAGGCGGTCCTTGGGGAAACACTGAATGTCATGGGGCTCACCTGGATAAAAGAAGTCATGCTGACCAGCGATCTCTTATCCGAGCTGAACGATACCCTCTCTTTTTATCATCATATCATAGGGATGGTGGCGCAGGAGACCGGATATTATATTGATGTGCCCGCTGCATTCATAAACACGCGCCCTCGACATAATGCAGTGGACAACAGTTCCCTGCATTTTCATGCAATTGCTCTGATTTCGAGCGCCTATGAACATGGTATCCTGGAGCAGCTGATGGGCTCGGACAAACCGGGTCTGTCGACGATAAAGCTGCTCCAGATCGCCAATGCCACCGGCGAGAGAATATTCAAAGTGACGAGTGAAAACACCTACAGGATTGACCAGCTCAAGAACTACTCATCGGAAGACCGCAGCTACTATAAGTCCAAGGCGAATAGCGGGTATACGTTTATACTACCTGAAAATGGATCGCTCGGCCTGGACAGGTGGAAAGGAAAAGGCTACATATCATTATCTTCCGGCTCGATGGGCATGATTATCGGCGGTGAGTATTACGGAGGGTACTGCAGCGCAAGAACCCCTGTTCATATCCCTACGGTAACACGGAATGTCACTACCGCTCAGTGGAGCACTTCCAGTCCCAAAACGATAAACAAACAAGTCACTACCGCTCCGCCCCGACGCTCTAAAGACCCTGTCGATATGGCAAGCGGCGCCTTTCTCTATGATCATACGGATATCGATATCGGCGATGAGGCGCCCTTAGGGCTATCGCTTGTTCGCTCATATAACAGCAGCCAGTCTCTTCAGAAGAGGCCTGTCGGCTATGAGCGTCCTCTCGGCTACGGCTGGACCCATAGCTACGATATTTACCTGGTGCCGAGCAGCAACGCCGATCCCGGCTTGGGCAAACGCCAGGCAGTCGATGCCGCCTCTCTTATTGCGGCACTCTATGCAACTGCGGATATCATGAAGAGCAGGAACGATAAAACCGGCTGGGTGACGGCGTCCCTCACGAGCAAATGGGCTATAGATCAGCTGATCGATAATACAGTTACCGTCTATATGGGAAGCAAGACCCTGGTGTACGTACAACAAGCAGACGGGACCTTTTCTGCCCCCCCCGGAATTACCGCACAGCTGGTCAAGAACGGTGATGGAACCTACAATTTAAAGGAGCGGTTCGGAACGCGTATCGATTTTAATGCAAGCAAGAAAGTCAGTCGTTTAACTGATGGGGACGGCAATGCTATGACCTTTTCGTATGACGGCGGCAATAACCTGTCCAAAGTGATCGATGCTTTCGGCCGCAGTCTTAATTTCGAGTATTCCGGCAGCAGAATCGGCAGGGTCTATGACATGGATAAAAACTCGGCGTCGTACCGGTCAGTATACTATGGCTACGATGTCAATGGCGACCTCACCAGTTATACCGATCCGGAAGGCAAGATATGGCGATACGGGTATGCTAACCATCTCATGACCACGCTCATCAATCCGCTTGCTGTCACTACGGCAACAAATACCTACGATGCACTCGGAAGGGTAAAGACACAGGCCGTGCCCCGCCAGGGAGTGTCCAATGCTGTTTATAACTTCTACTTCTCGGGTTACCGGAGCGTTGAAGAGGACCCCGACGGAAACACCCTTGTCGACTATTACGATCACAAGGGAAGGACGATACTCCAGATCAACGAGCTCGGCCGCAGGACGTATAAGAGATATGACGGGCAGAACCATGTCACGGTTATAACTGATCCACGGTCGGGCAGCGCGAGGTTTCCTTTCATTTTTTCTGTCAGCTATCTTTACGACGGTAATCAAAACCTCGAGAAGGCGATAAACCCGCTCGGCTACACCGTTACCAATGTATATGACTCTCAGTTCAGGCTCACCGCTACCATAGATCCTCTTGAGCACACAACCCATTTTGAGTATGACGCCGAGCACCATCTTATCCAGACCAGGGACGCGCTCGGCAACACGGCAGGCTCGGCATACTATGCGAACGGGTTAAAGGAATCCGCTACCGATGCCCGCGCTATTATAACAGCCCTGACCTACGATACGTATGGAAATCCCCGGACGACAAAGACCGCTGCGCGTCCGGCAGTCACCTATACCTACGACTTCATCGGCAGGATGACGGAGCTCAGAGATCAGGTGGGCTCAAGCACAAGCTTCGTCTATGATAAGCGGGGATTGCTCAAGGAGAAGACCGATCCGCTCGGCAGGAAGACCCTTTTCGGCTACGATGATGCAGGCAGGCTTACTTCTATCACCGACCGGAACAGCGCCATAACGACGTTCGCATACACGGCGACTGACAAGGTGGAGCGTATCACCTATCATGACGGCTCGACCGTCACCTTAACCTATGATAAGCACGACCGGCTTGTCAGGATGTCCGACCCGACAGGCGCTGCGAGCTACTCCTATGATGCGGCCGGTCAGTTGACCTCTCACACCAACACCTATGGTTTTACGGTGAAGTACAAATATGATGAGGCGGGCAATCTCATAGAGCTTACCTATCCGGGCGATAAAAAGGTTTTATACTTCTATGATGTCTTGAACCACCTGGTGGCGGTGGTCAACTGGCTCGATCAGGTCGCCTCCTATACGTACGATGAGGCAGGGCGCGTTACTGCATTTACCGGTTTCAACGGAATCGAGACGGTCTACAGTTATGATGCTGCCAACCGGCTTACCGGCTTCAGCAGCCCGATAGCGCAATATCACTTCGCTCTTGACGGAAACGGCAACAGGGTGGAGACGGCAAAGATCGAGCCGCTGACGCCCCTGCTGGATAAGAGCCCGGTCATGTATGGGTACAACGATCCGAAGAGGAACCGTCTGCTTAGTGCAGGGGCAAACAGCTATGGGTATGACAATGAGGGGCAGCTGACCACCATCAACGGAGCTGCGGCAAACACCTTTGACCATGAGCATCGGCTAACCAGGGCCGGGACATCGCAGTACTTCTACGACGGCAGCGACAGCCGCCTCAGGGCGGTACGTAACGGAGTGGAGACGAGATACATCTATGATGCAGCAGGGAATCTGCTGGCGGAGGCGGATGGCAATAATGTCATCACGAGATATTATCTCCACGGCATGGGACTGATCGCCATGGTGGAGCCTTCGGCGCCGGCAGACAGGGTGTACTGCTACCACTTCGATGCGATCGGCAGCACGGTAGGGATGACGGATGAAAGCCAGACTATGGTGAACAGGTACGCCTATGACGAGTTCGGCACCGTTGCCAACCAGCAGGAGACAGTCTATCAGCCGTTCACGTTCGTGGGCCAGTTCGGAGTAATGACGGAGCCCAATGGCTACTACTATATGAGAGCACGGTACTATGATCCTCAAGTCGGGAGGTTCATAAGCGAAGACCCGATAGGATTCGACGGAGGTGACATAAACCTCTACCAATACGTCGGTGCGAACCCCGTGAACTTTACAGACCCTTCCGGTCTTCTCCCTAATGTTGATCCTAACAAACCGTTTGATAGGTTCAATCCGAATAACCTTAAGGACAACAGCAAGGCAATAAATGCATTAAAAAATACTCTCGATAAAATTAAGTTTGTAAATAAAGCAATAGAATGGACAGAGAAAACGATCCTGAAAGGAGCTGCTGCAAAGCTGCTTGGAGCAACGACCTATTTGGGGATACTTTTACACCCCGATGTTGCCAATGAGAATGAGGATGCAATGCTTCGGAACTATTACAATACGCACACTAATTCGAGATGTTCGAAATGAGCGTTGGGTATGTATTGATCGTTATATCGATTAATGTGCTTATCATCATACTTTGGGAGATGTATAAAAAAAGGAGAGGCTATAAAAAAGTAAAACAAGTTTCAGAAATTCATGATCTCATAGCAGAGGACAAATGTGAAGAAGCGCTGTCCATGCTCAAGAAAATAGAGAAGCACTGTCCTCCTGTAGCCTTTACAATGATGGGCGAGTGTTATTACAAAATGGGGGATAAGGGGAAGGCCCAAGAACTTTACATGAAGGCGTTATCTGTAGATAGCACAATGGATCAGGCGCATGTTGGACTTGCTCAGATAGAAATGGATAATAGCGACTATACCAAAGCTGAAAGCTCTTTGAAGAGAGCACTTGAGATCGACAGAAATAATTACATAGCCATGTATCACTTAGCTCACATATACAGCATTTGGGGGAAATATGCAGATACTGCCAAGCTTCTTGAGAGTGCCATAGAGAAGGGTCTTGTTCTTCGCGATGCTTATCTTATGCTGCGAGATTATTACGAATCAATTGGCGATCATGCTGCTGTAAAAAAGATGGATGAGAAAATAGAGCTTCTTGACCGAAGAGGGAATTAAATTAGGCCGGTTCCTTCCTCGCCTTCTTGGCAACGCCCATAGCATCGGCCTGAAAGGGACAGAGCCTATTAAAGCTCAGTTCTTCTTTGCCTTCTCGCTACCGAGGAAGGCATCGAGAAGAGACTGGCGGGGTCAAACCTTCAAAAGTCATTTAACAGCGACAAAAGTTGAGAGCAATAGAAAAGGCCCAAAAGGTAAATAAGTGCTTGAGGAAAAGAATAGTAAATGAATAATGAAGGTTTGACCCTGTGGTGTCACTTGACCCTGTGGTGTCACTAGCGGGCTTGATCGTTTGGATGAGAAAACGATGATTCTTTCCGAGCCCGTTAAAAGTGCGATTAAGGAACTTAGAACTAAAGAGAACGAGAAGTGATAAGGGCAGATAGAAAACTCAATCATAGAATGCGGAGGGTAGAGACAATGTCGTTAAAACTGTCCCCAACGGTTGTCGCAGGTCTCGTCATCGTAGCATTAAGCCTGGCGCTTGGCTTTGCCTCCCATGCGGAGGTCATCAAGTATGTTTACGATGACCTGAACTGCTTGATCCGTGTTGAGTACGGGGGGACGGCGATCGAATACATCTATGATGAGGTGGGGAACAGAACTCAGAAAGCCTCTTCCGATATTGTTCAATATGCCCTAACCGTTTCTAAAACGGGCACCGGAAAAGGGATTGTCACCACGTCCCCCGTCGCTGCGGGCATCAATTGCGGGACGGATTGTACCGAGAGGTTCAACCAGGGAACAGAAGTGACGCTTACTGTTGTGCCGGGTCCCGGCTCGGTGTTCCTCGGATGGTCAGGAGGAGGCTGCACCGGAGCCGGAAATTGCACCTTTGCACTGAATGCCGATACGAGCGTAACTGCTCTGCTGGACTATACAGCTCCTGAAGGTTCAGTAATAATCAATGAGGGTGCGGAGACGACCGATAATCCTGTGCTGCACCTGTCGCTTTCGGCCGCTGATCCTGACGGTGTTGCCGAGATGCAGCTGAGCAACGACGGGGCCAACTGGGCGGCTCCGGAGGCGTATGCAACGAGGCGGGACTGGGTGCTGAGCGCCATGTTTTTCGATGACTTTAGAACGGACAGTACGGGACAGTATGCAGTTGCCAATGGAGACGGCGCCGGAGGCATCTTCTTTCACGATCCGGAAGGGCAGAGGGGCCGGGCTGTGGTGGGTGAAGGAGAGAACTCAATGAACATATCACTCCCTCTTGCGCCTCTGAGCAGCGGCAGCTTCGGTATGGACTTCACGCCCACCGCCCGATATGGTGCTGCCGGTATGTTCTGGTTGTACCTGATGCAGGATGATAAAAACTACTACAGAATATACAATGCCGAGGGATATAACCCGGGTTACGTCGAAAAATACGTGAATGGCGTTCAGGTACAAAAGGTTTCCTTTACGAGAAACTATACGCAAGGCGGTACTTACCCGATCAAGGTTACCTATAGTCCCTCGCAGACGACGATATCGGCGTTTGGCCAGACTATCGTCCTGCAGGCGAACAATAGTATCATCACTGTCAAAAAAGCGAGGATCGGGCTGGGCAGGCAGGATGCCTATATAGACAACGTCCGTGCACTCGTCTCCGCTCCCGTCGGCACCAAGACAGTTTATGTACGCTACAAGGATACCTTAGAGAACTGGTCGGAGACTTACAATGATTCGATAGTGTACATCGACGTTACTGCTCCGGTGACGACGGTATCGCCGGTGCCGGGGGCATACACGACCCCGCAGACGGTACGGCTGACGTGCAGTGACGGGACCGGCTCGGGCTGCGACAATATCTACTATACCCTCGACGGCTCAGATCCTGCCGACCCGGCGTTAACGCCCCTGGTCTACAGCTCAAGCAGCCCGATCCCTGTGGACACGAGCACGACCATCCGGTACTTCTCGGTGGACAAGGCGGGCAATCGTGAACAGCCCTCAAAGATGGCAAGCTATGCCATAGACGGCCTGGCGCCGACCGGCTCCATAGTGATCAACGACGATGCCCCGGCGACGGATAACACCCTGGTACATCTGAGCCTTATGGCCAGCGATGCAACGGGCACCGGGGTGGCTCAGATGCAGTTGAGCAATGACGGGACCAACTGGTCGGCTCAGGAGGCCTATCAGGCGGTGAAGGACTGGAGGTTGTACGACACTATCCTTGACGACTTCAGTGCCGACACCACGGGACTGTACAGGGCCGTTGTCGATGCCGGTGAGGGCGGGGAGCTCGTTTATGACTGGCAGAACCAGAGGGGAGAGGTAGTCATCAGGGATGGTCAGAATGCGGTGGACATCATCCGCGACCTCGCCCCGGTGACCAGCGGTATGTTCAGCGTTGATTTCAAACCTGTTTTGCACTACGGCACTGCCGGGATGTTCTGGCTGAGACTGATCCAGGATGAGAGCACCTACTACAAGGTGTACAACTCCGATGTTTACACTGATGGGCGGGTGGAGAAGGTCATCAACGGAGCAGTGGTGGAGAAGATAAACTTCAATGCCAAGTATGTTCAGGGGACTACGTACCCGGTCACGGTAGCGTACAGCCCGGCAGAGACGACCGTCACGGCCTTCGGCAAGACGATCACCTTGAAGGTGAACAACACGGCAATCATGGTGAATAAGGTTGAGATGGGGTTCGGCAGGCAGCCCTCCTACATTGATAACATCAGGGCGATGGTGCCTCCGGCCAATGGGAATAAGACGGTTTATGTGAAGTACAAGGACGGGGCCGGTAATTGGTCGCCGGTGTACAACGACAGTATCGTACTGGATATCATCGACGTTACTGCTCCGGTGACGACGGTATCGCCGGTGCCGGGGGCATACACGACCCCGCAGACGGTACGGCTGACGTGCAGTGACGGGACCGGCTCGGGCTGTGACAATATCTACTATACCCTCGACGGCTCAGATCCTGCCGACCCGGCGTTAACGCCCCTGGTCTATAGCTCAAGCAGCCCGATCCCTGTGGATACGAACGCGACCATACGGTTTTTTTCAGTGGACAGGTTTGGCAATAGAGAAGTCCCAAACGAGGCGTACTATATCATCGATCCAACAGCTCCTTCGGGCTCAATAACGGTAACAGGAGACGGGACGACTGATATCGGAGTGGTGCGATTAAATCTCTCGGCCAGCGATAATAACGGCAGCGGCGTGGTGCAGATGCAGCTGAGCAATGACGGTTTCAGCTGGTCAGATCCGGAACCGTACACGCAGACAAAAGTATGGCTCCTGGGCGATACCATGCTCGACGACTTCATCACCGATACCACGGGACAGTACACGGCCATTGACTTGGATGGTACCGCAGGGGGGCAGTTCATCTACGACTGGCCGAACCAGAGAGCAGAAGTTGCGATTGTACCGGGAGAGAATATCATGGCGGTCTCACGGAGCCTGCCGGTATCTCCGGATGGAAGCTATAGTGTCGATTTTACACCTACAAGCCATTACGGCACTGCCGGGATGTTCTGGCTGGAGCTGATGCAGGATGATAACACCTACTACAAGGTGTACAACTCTGATGTGTATACTAACGGGCGGGTGGAGAAGATTGTAAACGGAATAGTGGTAGAAAGCGTTTCGTTCGGCACTAAGTATAGCTCAGGTGTTACTTACCCTATAAAGGTGACATATCATCCTGCGGTACTGATCGTAGAGGCCTTCGGGAAGACAATTACGTTAGGGAGCAATAAAGACAGCATTGCCGTAAGTAAAGTCAGTATGTCGTTCGGCAGGCAGAATGCCTATCTTGATAACCTTAAACTGATTGTACCTCCGGAAAACGGCAATAAAACGGTATCCATCAAATACAGGGACGGGGCCGGTAACTGGTCGGGCGTCATCAGTACAAATATCCTGCTTAGCAGAATCGATGCTGCTACCCCTGTGACCACAGCTGAACCGGAAAGGGGCTCGTACTCATCAGCGCAGGCGGTACGTCTGACGTGCAGTGACGGGGCCGGCTCGGGGTGCGACAATATCTACTATACAGTCGACGGGACAGATCCTGTGCCGACCTCATCCGTCTACATGCCCGATAATCCTATATCAGTTCCAGCAACGACAATAATCAAGTTTTATGCTGTTGACAAGAGGGGAAATGTGGAGAAAATCAGGACGGCAGAGTATGTCATTGATACCGCCGTACCGGGAGATCTGGTAGTCGACAACGGCAGTGCTGCTGCCGCCTATACCGGAACCTGGCTCGTATCGGGAAATATCGGTTACTACGGTAATAAGTCTCTTTCGAGTAACAGCAACGGATCAACCTATTCGTGGCAGCCTGTGATAGCGCGCCCCGGAATTTACGATGTGTTCATGTGGTGGACGGAGAATCCGACCAACTCAGATAATGCTCCGGTTGATATTGCAGACAGCCAGGGATTACACCGGGTCCGTATCAACCAGAGGATGAATGGCGGGAGATGGAACAAGCTCGGAACCTATATTTTTGATGCAGGGGGGAGTGCGTCAGTTACTCTTACTGCTGAAAGTTCCTATTACTATAATGCTGATGCCGTTAAGCTCGTATACAAGGGTGATCCGTTCGTGAGCATTTCCACCCCGGATAATTTTCATCTCCAAGGAACGGGTGACCTCACTGTTGAGGCTGTCGCGGGAGGACTGGCAGCAGGAGGAGTTAAATTCATCCTTGATATGAATACTCCAGGTGAGCAGGTTGTAATCGATACGGCAGCTCCCTACCGAGCGACTTTCTCCTCTCCGGCGAGAGGAGAGCATACCCTTGATGCCTTTGCGGTCGATAACGGGGGCAACGTTATAGCAGGGAGTTTTGTCCATGACAGACAAGAGCATATCGGTGTCGGTACTTATCTTGTCGCAGTGGGAGATAGTATTACCCATAGTTATCCAGGGGAGTACGATGATTATTCTCTTGATGACGTATCGAACGATCGTCGCAGTCGCAATGGAGGGTTTGAGCCTGTCCTGAGTGATATGCTCGCCAGCACGCGGGGTTATCCGCACGTTGTAGCGAATGAAGGGATAGGGGGCGCGAAGTCCCGCGACGGCGTATCATACATCTCCGGCGTCTTGTCAAAACATCCCCGTTCGGAATTCATACTGCTCATGTACGGAACGAATGACTCAAAAGCGGATGTTCCGAGCGGTCTCGGACACCGCTCAGGAACTGCGGGATACACGGGCTCGTACAAGGAGAATATGCAGCGCATAATAACTGCCGTTCTCAATGCAGGTAAAACGCCTATACTGGCGAAGCTCCCCCCTGTATACGGTGACTGTGCTGAGCCCGAGAACTGCGGTTCATATTCCGACCCCCATTATGAGCCCCGAAACGCCCTGATCAGAGAGTACAATCAGGTCATTGACGAGCTTGTACTGGAGAACCGGCTAATAATGGACGGACCCGACTTTTACCAGTATTTTTCTGCCTATCCCGAAGAGCTGTTCGATAACTATCATCCTAACGGAATGGGATATCGCTCGATGGCGAAACTATGGTTGAATGTTCTGGCAAGCGGACCGGCTGGTACTGTCCTCATCAATGAGGGCGCGGGCTCTACGAGAAGCGCCTCTGTCACGCTGTCACTTTCCTGCAGCGGGGCCAGCGGCTGCTCGCATATGAGCTTCAGCAACGATAATAATCAGTGGACTGCTCCGGAGGCGTATAATCAGGTAAAGACATGGACAGTAAGCGCAGGTGATGGCATCAAGACCGTCTATGCCAAGTTCAGTGATAATGCGGGCAACTGGTCTGGCGTCTATAGCGACACGATCACGCTCGATACGGCTGCACCGGTAACCACCGCAAGTATTGGGGAAGGGACGTACAGCGAGCCGCAGAGTATTGCGCTTACCGCGAATGAGGAGGCAGCGATTCACTACACGACTGACGGGAGTACGCCAACAACAAGTTCCGCTACGTATGCAAGTCAGATTTATATTGCAGAGACAACAACGCTCAAGTTTTTTGGTGTTGACAAGGCGGGTAATCACGAAGCAGTGAAAAGTATGGAGTATGTCATAGTGACTACGCCTCTACCGGACACGCAGGCCCCGAGCGTGCCGGCGGGGCTGACGGGGACAGCGGTATCGGCCTCTCAGGTTGATCTGAGTTGGAGTGCTTCGACCGATGATGTTGGAGTGGCAGGCTATCGAGTGTATCGCGACGGGAGTCAGGCCCCGATAGCTACGGTGACGGCGACTTCATACGCCGACACGGGGCTTACTCATTCAACAACGTATGCCTACCGGGTAGCGTCCTACGATGCGGCAAACAATGCTTCGGCACCATCGACGGAAGTCTTGGTAACGACCCAGGCCGGCAACCCCGGAGAAGATGTAAGTGTCATCAGACAAGATTGCACCGGGTACTCACCGAGCACGAGGTGCTTCCAGTCTCTTGCTGACTGGCAGGCCTACAAGGGGAACATAGACTTCACCGGTTGTGCGCAAGGGGACCTGACCTGCGTCAGCAAAATCGCCGTGGCACGCATCGAGGGGACCTGGACAAACCCTGATACGGCTCCTGTTGCCCTCGATGGCTGGATAACGAGTGCCCAATATCATATCAAGATCTACACGGCTCCTGAGTCGAGGCATCAGGGGAGGTGGGACAATACCAAATACCGGCTCGTGGTAAGCACTGCTCCTGCAACAGAGGGTATCATCGCTGTTGCTGAAGAGTATGTTCGGATTGAGGGACTGCAGATATTCATGAATTTCGACGGAAAGAACTATGCTGCAGGGGTTGATTTCTCCGATACCGCGTCAGGAGTCAAGGACCACCGGATCAGCCACTGTATCATCAAAGGCAATACAGGGACTATAGCAATCAACAAAAAAGGCATCAATGCCGCCGATGACGGGTACCTGAGAGCATGGAACAACATCATCTATGACATGAAGGGAAGCAACAGTTCCGGCATCCAAACAAAAGGAATAAGCTACATCTATAACAATACCGTCCATAACTGCACCCTGGGATTTTATGTGCGTACGGGTACAGGTACGGTCAGTAAGAACTCAATAGCACAGGACTGTACGGATGGGTTCTATGGAACTTTCAGCGCCTCTTCAGTGTACAATATCTCCAATCTGGCCTCTGATGCTCCAGGGGTCGGTTCCAAGAACTCGACGGTGGTGACCTTTGCAGATAAGGCAGGAGATGATTTCCACCTGGCAAGCTCGGATACCGCAGCCAGAGGTGCCGGAGTGAACCCCTCTGATGTGAACCTGGAGGTCACCGATGATATCGACGGCACCCTTCGTCCTCAAGGCACCGGGTGGGATATAGGCGCCGACGAGCGATAAAGAGCGAGCTGTCGCTATTCCTGCTGCAGGGCGGTGAGCCTTTCTTCGAACTCTTTCGACCGGGCCTCGAGCTCGCCGGTCTTTCGGGCCAGCTCCTCGAAGAGCGCATCGATGCTCGCTCTCGCCTCATGGAGCGACTTGGAGAGCAAACGGATCGCCTCGCCGTTGCCGTTGACCGAGGCGTCGAGGAGCGCTGCGGTATCGTGCTCTATCCGTCCTTCGAGCTCCACGATCGTATCTTCGATCTCGGAGATCCTCTTCTGGAGCGCCCCGAGCGTCCGTGAGCGCTCGGCTACCAGCTCGGCCTTGAGGCGGCGCATATCTTTGCGGAGAACGCTTTTCGAAGCTCCGTTGTTTTTTCCATCACTCTTCTCATCACTCTTTTGGGGCTCGCTCCTCTTTTCCGCCTCTTCGCTCTTCCACCCGACGCGGTCGAGGAAGTCCTGGTAGGCGCCCTCGAAGACCTGTACGGCGCCGTCGTCGAACACGATGAGCCGGGTTGCGAGCGCATGGAGGATCATCTCGCTATGGGTGACGATGACCACGGCGCCGTCGAAGGCGTCGATCGCCTCGATGAGGGAGTCGATCGAATCCATGTCGAGGTGGTTGGTCGGCTCGTCGAGGAGGAGCAGGTTGGCCGGGCTGACGAGCAGTTTGCCGAGCAGCACGCGGCTCCGCTCGCCGCCGGAGAGCACCGCGACCTTCTTGAGCGCGTTGTCGCCCTCGAACATCATGATGCCGCAGATCGTCCGGGCCGCTCTGCGGTTATGTTCGGGCATCACGTCGAGGATTTCCTCCTCCACGGTCTGTTCGGGCTTCAGCCGCTGTATGTTGGTCTGTCCGAAATAGGCGAGCTTGAGCTGCTGATGGGGTATGAGAGCGCCCTGCTGCGGGATCAGCTCGCCGGCAAGGAGATTGAGCAGCGTTGTCTTTCCCTTGCCGTTCTTCCCGATCACGGCGATACGGTCGTTTTTGCCTATGGCGATGTCCAGTCCTTCGATGAGGGGAGCTCCGCCGGGGGCAAAGGAAAAGGAGATATCTCTCGCCTCGAGGAGCCACTTCCCGGTGAACGGAGCGGCATTGAACGAGAAGTCGAGGTTCTTCATATCCGCGAGCTTCTCGCGCCGGTCCATCTTTTCGAGGGCCTTTATCTTCGACTGCACCGCCCGCGCCTTCGTCGCCTTGGCCCTGAAGCGGGTGATGAACTGTTCCACTTCCGCGCGCCGCTTTTCGTCGTTGATGCGGGTCTTTTCGTAGACCTCTTCCTCCATGAGGAGCTGGTCGTAGAGCTTCTGCGTCGGCCCGGCCACCTTCCGTATTTTGCAGCGGTGGATTCCCATGGTGTGGGTCGTGACCCGGTCCATGAGGTCGCGGTCGTGGGTGATGAGGATCAACTCGTTCTTCCAGTTCCTGAGGAACCGTACGAGCCACCGGATCGAGACGATATCGAGGTAGTTCGTCGGCTCGTCGAGCAGCAGGAGGTTCGGTTCGGAGACGAGGAGCTTCCCGAGATTCAGGCGTATCTGGTACCCTCCCGAGAGCTCCGCCGGAGGGCGGTCGAAATCCCCGGGCGTAAAGCCGAGGCCGAGCAGGATCGACTTGACCTTGTAGGACTCGTCGCGCCCGTCTTCCGAGGGACCGAGGCCGAGGCAGCCCTCCTGGAGCACCGTATCCCGGGTAAAGTGGAGATGCTGCGAGAGGTGCCCTATCGAATAGCCGCTGGGAATGCCGATCGTCCCTGCATCGGGGCTCTCCTCTCCCAGGATCAGCCGGAAGAGCGTCGTCTTGCCGTGTCCGTTGCGGCCCACCAGCCCGACCCGCTCCCCGGCATTGATCGTGAAGCCGACATCGTCGAAGATAACCTGCCGGCCATAGGCCTTTCGTAGAGCGCTTACCTGGATCATGATGCGTACTTCACTATTATACTACGCCGTCCGCTACTTCCGCTCCAGGTTGTTCAGCATCCGTTCCGTCTCCCTTTCGAGCATGTACAGCTGCGTATCGAGGTCCCGCTCTCCCTGCGGGGGCATGCCGTCCCGCTCCAGCCTCGACTTCCGGTACCTGAGGGCCTCCAGCTTTGTCCTGAGCCGGGATAGTTCGTTTCCGGTCAGCTCGCCGGTGATCCTGCCCCGTTCGATACGGTTCTCGAGCTGGCCGAGTCTCGTCGTCACATCTTTCCGGAGCATCGGCTGCTCGGCGCTGGCGTATTCTAATGAGAGGAGCGAGAGCAGAACCGCGACAGCTAAAAGCAGGCGCATATCAGCCTCCTTGCACGAGGGCGTGCCGTATGTTTCTGCAGACGGTCTCCGCCTCTTCCGGCGTATAGGATTCGATCGGCCCTGTCCCCCATACCGGTCCCGGCCAGGAGCGGTCGGTGGAAAACCGCCCTATGATATGGATATGGAGCTGCGGAACCAGGTTGCCCAGCGCTCCCAGGTTGATTTTATCGGGCGAGAAGAGGCGCTGCACCACCCGCGAGGCGAGGGCTATCTCCTCGATGAGCAGCGCGCGGTCCGCCTCGTGGAGCTCATGAATCTCGCGCACCCTCTCCCGCTCGGGGACGAGAATGAGCCAGGGGAGCGAGCGGTCGTTCATCAGGAGCACCTGTGTCAGCTGCAGCCGCGATACGGGGAGCGTGTCTTCTCTGAGGCGCGGATGAAGGGCGAACATTACATCACCTCCTTAACCGATCATACACGATCCGGCATACAGCGTCCACTATAATGAGCGGGGGAGGGGGCGGCGGTAAACAATCCCTACCGGCAGACGGCGGTAAGCTCTTCGAACTCTCTGGGGGGGAGCGGCTCGCTGAAGAGGAACCCCTGCATCTCGTCGCAGTTGCTCGAGTGGAGGAACGAGAGCTGCGCCTCGGTCTCGACCCCTTCGGCGATGACCCTCATCTTGAGGTTGTGCGCCAGGCCGATCACGGCGTTGACGATCGCCTCATAGTCGGGATCGACGGTGAGGCCGCTGATAAAGGATTTGTCGATCTTGAGCTTCTGTATCGGCAGTTTTTTGAGATAACTGAGCGAGGAATACCCGGTGCCGAAGTCGTCGATGGCGACTTTCACCCCCATCCCGTTCAGCCTGACGAGGTTGGGCACCGTTATGTCGAGATTCTGCATCGCCGTGCTCTCGGTGATCTCGAGCTCGAGCCACCGGGGATCGAGACCGGTCTCGCGCAGTATCCGGTCTACGATATCCGCGAGCTCCGGCTGCTGGAACTGCCGGGCCGAGAGGTTTACGGTCACGCAGAGGGAGGGAAGCCCCGCCCTCTGCCAGAGCACATTCTGTTCGCAGGCGGTCTTGAGCACCCATTCGCCGATCGGCACGATGAGGCCGGTCTCTTCGGCGATGGGGATGAAGTGAGCCGGGCTCAGCAGGCCGAGGTCGGGATGGTTCCAGCGGATCAGGGCCTCGGCGCAGACGATCCGGCGGCTGTCGATGCGCACCTGCGGCTGGTAGAAGAGCGTCAGCTCCCCCCGTTCGAGGGTATGGCGCAGGCTGTTTTCGAGGATGATCCGTTCGAGGATCCTGACGTTCATCGAGGGGTTGTAGAACTGGTAGTTGTTCCTCCCCTGTCCCTTGGCGTGGTACATGGCGATATCGGCGTTCTTGAGGAGGGTCTCTTCGTCGTTCCCGTCGGCGGGATAGAGGCTTATGCCGATGCTCGCGGTGATGTGCAGCACGTGGTCGTCGACCGTAAAGGGCTGCTGGAACTCGGCCAGGAGCTTGCGCACGATCTTGACCACGTCGGCCTCGCTCATCACCTGCGGCAGGAGGATGGTGTATTCGTCCCCGCCGATGCGCGCCACCGTATCGCCCTGACGGAGGACGCTGTTCATGCGATAGGCGACCGCCTGGAGGAGCCGGTCGCCTATCACGTGGCCCAGGGAGTCGTTGATCGCCTTGAACCGGTCGAGGTCCAGGAACATCACGGCGAGCATATAGCTGTTCCGCCGCGCTTGCGTGAGCGCCAGTTTCAGGTGGTCGAGGAAGAGCATCCGGTTGGGGAGGTCGGTGAGGATATCGTGGTACGCCTGCCGCCACATGGCGTCTTCCATGCGCTTCCGCTCGCTGATGTCCTGCCCCACGACGAGCACGCCCGTAACCGCTCCGTCGCGGTTGAGTATGGCCTTGGTGGTCCACGAGACCCACGAGCGCTCGCCGCTCTTCCTCATCGTCTCGCTCTCGCTGCGGTGGTATTCCCGGGGATTCGCGAGCGCCGTATCGACCATCGCCGCGATGTCCCGGGTGGCCATATCCGAGTAGGGGGCCAGGGTCTCGACGAGCGTCTTGCCGGCGACTTCGTTTTCGGCGTATCCGTAAAAGGTCTGGGCGAACTCGTTGAAGAAGGTGATCCTGCCCTGCCGGTCGACCTTGATGATGATGCTGCTGGCGTTCTGGACGAGCTCCCGGTACTTCTCCTCGCTCTCCCTGATGGCCTGTTCGGCCCTTTTGCGTTCGGCAATATCCCTGAAGGTCACGACAGCGCCGGTGACGCGGCCGTGCTCGATGAGCGGCATGCTGGTATATTCGACGGGAAAGACGGCGCCGTCTTTCCTGACGAACACGTCATCGCTGGAGGTCTGGGGCGTCCCCTCCCGTATGGTCTTATAGATGATGCACTCGCGTTCGGCATAGGGACTGCCGTCGGGCCGCAGGCCGTGGCAGAGGGGATGGCTATGCCTGCCGATGAGCTCATCGACCTCATAGCCGAGCATTCTTGCAGCCGCCGTATTGACGAAGGTAAAGTTTCCCCCGGTATCGACCCCGAATATCCCTTCTGCCGCGGACTCGAGGATCAGCGCGTTCTGGGTGCTGATCCGCTCGAGCTCCCTTTGTACCCGCTTGCGCTCGAGGGCGTAGCGTATCGACCGGACGAGCAGCTCGCTCTCGACATGCCCCTTGACGAGGTAGTCCTGCGCGCTCATCTGTACGGCCTTTACCGCAAGCTCTTCGTCGGCGAGGCCGGTGAGAATGATGACCGGAATGTCGGGCCACCGTTCATGGATCGTTGCGAGGGACCCGAATCCCCGGCTGTCCGGGAGGCCGAGATCGAGCAGGACGAGATCGAATTCCCCTCCGGCCAGCAGGTCCATGCCCGCGGCGAGACTGCCTGCGGAGACGGTCTCGAAAGCGGTGGTCCTCGACTCCGACAGGAGCTCGCGGATGAGCCGGGCGTCGCCGGGATTGTCTTCTATGAGCACGATGCGCAGATGTTCCACTGCCGTTCCTCTACTGCTCCTTCGGGGGCAGCTTTACTATGGAGAACCAGAAGTTTTCTATCGACTTCACCACTTTGATGAACTGGTCGAGATCGACCGGTTTGGTGATGTAGCAGTTTGCATGGAGATTGTAGCTCCTGAGGATGTCCTCCTCGGCCTTCGAGGTCGTCACGACCACTACCGGGATATGCTTCAGGGCCGGGTCCTCCTTGATCTCGGAGAGCACCTCCCGTCCGTCCTTCTTCGGGAGGTTCAGGTCGAGCAGGATGACATCGGGCTGCGGCGCGCTGCTGAACCTCCCCTCCCGCCGGAGAAAGGACATCGCCTCCTCGCCGTCGGTGGCGATCGTGAGGTGGTTGACCACCTTTGCTTCTTTGAGGGCCTCCTGCATCAGGCGTACGTCGCCGGGGTTGTCCTCGACCAGGAGGACCTCGATCATCCGCGCGTTATCGTTGTTTGCCATGACGGGTTGCGTGCCTCCTCGGGAATAGCCGGGATAGTGAAATAAAAAGAGGCGCCTTTGCCGGGCTGCGACTCCACCCAGATGCGGCCTCCGTGCCGCTCCACGATCTTCTTGCTGATGGCGAGGCCGATCCCGGTGCCCGGGTAGTCGCCGCTGCCGTGCAGGCGCTGGAATATGACGAAGATGCGGTCGAAATGGCGGGGATCGATGCCGATCCCGTTGTCGTGGACGCCGATGCGCCATTCACCGCCGCTCCGCTCCGCCGTGATGCGAATGCGCGGCGGAGCAGCGCCGCGGAACTTTATGCCGTTGCCGATCAGGTTCTGGAAGAGCTGCACCATCTGGGTCTCGTCCGCCATGACGACCGGCAGGGTATCGTGCGTAATCGCCGCCCCGCTCTCTTCTATGGCGGCCTTCAGATTGCTCTCCGCCTGACCGAGCACACTGTTCAGGTCCGTGGGGGCCAATGGCTTTCCGCGGGTGCCGACCCGTGAGTAGGCCAGGAGATCGTTGATCAGCCGCTGCATGCGCGCGGCGCCGTCGACGGCGTACGCGATGAACTCATCGGCATCCCGGTCGAGCCTGTCCCGGTACCGGCGCTCGAGGAGCTGGACGTAACTCGCCACCATGCGCAGGGGCTCCTGGAGGTCGTGCGACGCCACATAGGCGAACTGCTCGAGCTCTTTGTTGGAGCGCTCCAGGTCCGCGAGCGTCTCCTTGAGCCGTTCCTCCGTGCTCTTGCGCGCCGCCACCTCACGGGCGAGCTCGTCTCTCGATACGGTCGTCGTCTCGAGCTTCGCGGTCATGGCGTCAAAGGCTTTTGCGAGCTCCCCGATCTCGTCGTCAGCCTGCATGCCGATGCGGTAGTCGAGGTCCCCCGAGCCGATGATCTCGGTGCCGCTGCGGAGGCGCTCGATCGACCGTGAGATCGTCCTGCTCATATATGACGAAGTAGCGGCGACCACCAGGGCGAGGAGCACGGTGAACAGGAAGGTGAGAAGGTACGCCCTCTGCTGGGTGGTCTCCAGGGAGGCGGTGCTCATGAGCGCCAGCCTGCGGGCGTCCGAGCTGACCGCCCTCGACCGGAGCACCAGCTGGTCCGCGAGACGCTCCTGGAGCGGCGCTCGCACGGCCCGGCTGCCGCTCCCCGGGCGCGCCTCGTAGCTCGCGACGAGGCGGGAGAAGAGCTCTCCCATCGCCGTGAGGTTATCGCGGATACGGTCAAACAGGGCGCGGGATTCCCGGTCGCTGAAGCCGATCCTTTCGAGCGTTTTGGTGAGAGAGCTGTATTTCATACGCCACTGCAGTTTCGGCCGTTCCTCGTGGTGCAGCAGGTAGTACAAGGTCAACGCATTCAGCTCCGAGACGTCGAGGACTATCTCTTCCGCGACCTCGCCCCTCTTCAGCGCTTCGTCCGTCCGGATAAAGGCGTAGGTGATGATCACTCCTATGACGAGCGCTATGCCGAGGGGCAGGAGCGTCGTGATCTTCAGCCGTGTGCTGATCCTCATGGCATGCCTATTCGTGGATAAGCGTCACCGCCTCCGGCGCCACTGTCGTCAGCGCTTCCGCGTGCATGAAGGTCAGGAAGTTCGGCATCTCCGCCTCGGGGCAGCATCCGGCCAGGGCCCAGCGGGCCTGCTCCTCGAGCGAAAGGAGCAGGGTCTGGCTCAAGCTCAGGTTGAACGTATAGGCGTTCCATTGCCTCGCGAGTATGCGGAGGTCGGTGCCGGCGGCGGACGCAGTAATCTTCCGCGCTTCCTCTCCGTTCGCCGCAATGAGCTCTTCCGCCCTGCTGAGGGCGTGGAGTATCTTTCTGACCGTCCCGGGACTCCGCGCAACGAGCTCCTGCCGCGAGACGACATTCCAGCTCATGACATAAAGAGCCTTGCTGTGGAACACCAGGGCTTTGTCGCCCAACTTTTCTTCGAGAACGCTGACGTGCGGTTCCCAGATGGATACGGCATCCACCTCTCCCCGAAGCAGCGCCCCGGGTATCTGATCGGCTCCTATATCGACCGTCCTGACCTCCCTGCTGCTCATCTCGTTGAAGAGCAGGAAGGAATAGAGGAAAAACTCGTTATTGGTGCCTGAGGTCACCCCGATCCTCTTCCCCCTGAGGTCTTCCGGAGCGTGGATGCCCCGGTCCTTGCGCGCGACGATCTTGGTGCTGCTGTCGGTCTCGGCAATGGTGGCGATAACCGACACCGCTGCCCCCTGCAGGACGGCGTAGACGACCGGCGTCTCCGCAGTGACGCCGAACGCCGCCGTGCCGGCGATCACCGCGGTGAGCGCCTCTTTCCCCGATGAATAGGCGGCGAGGGTGACGTTCAGCCCCTCGTCCCTGAAGTAGCCTTTCTCCGCCGCAACGTATACCGGTGCGGAGAGCGGCAAGGGCACGACCGCGAACGTTACCTGTTCCCGGGCTGCGCCGCCCGGCCTGCGGGAGCCCTGGTCGCACCCTGCAAGGAAAGCGGCGCCCAGGAGCAGAGCGGCAATGATGCGTGCTGTCCTAAGCGGCCGTCGCATACCTGTTCTCCCGTATCGTCGAGCCGGCCCTGACTGCCGAAGGGGAAAATAAAAGAAAGTATTACAACGAGATGAAGAGAGCGTGTTATCTTAATTGTACTCCAAAATGCAGCGAATGCAACTATGGTGAGGCGAGGGGGTGACGCGAGGGCGGCAGTACACCTGCCACTGCGAAGGGAGGGAATCCTACAATGCTTCGGGTCTGAGGACCGCGCAGACCTGCCTGGCGAACTCCTTGTCGAAGACGAGGACGCCGTCCTGGGTGAGCATGAGGACCGCATCGATATGATGGACAAGCCTGCCGATATTCTTGAGGCAGCCGGTAATGAGAAAGGCCTTCACCGGATCCCTGCCGAGGAGCTCGCTCAGCGTATCGTACTGCGCCTCGCTCCTTCCGAAGACCTCATCGATGATCAGGGTCGCTTCGCGATCGGACGGCAGAAGGGAAGGGAGCGCCAGTATCTCGCTCTCCTCGGCCATGATCGTCATATCGTGCTTCAGGGTGGTGATGTAGTTGATGTACTTGTCGTAGCCTTTGGGACGGGGCTTTCCTATGTAATCGACGGGATTGCCGATGTAGTAGACGTGGTCGTTGTTCCGGAGCGCAGACAGGGTGTTGGTGATCTTCCCGACGCCCTCCTCGCCGCTCACTACCATGCTCTTGTAGCGCGTGCTGATCTCGCGGATCTCGCGGATGATGACTTCCTCGTTGCTCATCACGGTACTTAATTATACCAGATATGGCCGGAGCGGTTAATCGAAGAGGGGCTCGCGGTTACCATGTCCGTACCAGCTGCACCGGGTCCTTGTAGCCCCAGCACTCGATATCGATCCGGTACTGGGTCCGTGAGAGGAAGGGCCCCCGGCATATCCGCTGTCCGTCCGGGGGCGCGGAGAGCTCGTGCTCCTGGCGGTCGAGAAGCTCCCGCAAGATACGGCGCGGGATGCGGTGGCGCTCCGAGGGGTATATGAAGCCGAAGAGGATGAGATGAACGAGCAGGACCTGCCAGTGCGGCTCGAACCGGCGGAGGAGGCGGTCCCAGTCGAGCCGTTCGGCGAGTGCCCGCAGGAGATGGGCCACGTCGGCGCCGTCGTAACGCTCGCGCTCCTTGATGAACGCCTTCTGTACGATAATCTCCTCGGCAGGGCATATCCTGACGGGTATCCCCAGTATCTCGTCATCGCCGGCAAAGGCGAACCACTCGTCGTCCACCACGCTCGTCCCGTTGCCTGAATTGAAGATCACGTCGATAAAGTAGTTTCCGAAAAAGATCTTCCCGAGCCAGTACTCCGACGTAATTTCGGTCTCGTACCCCTCGGAGGAGAAGACCTTCAGGAGGGCCTCCACCTCCCCGGGCCGGGCGAAGAGGTCGAGGTCCTTGGTATCCCGCGATATGCCGGTGTAGCTCTTCAGGGCATAGGCGCCGCCCACGAGGTAGGGGACTTTCGACTTGTTGGCCATCGTCAGCGCCTTGTAATACACCTCGCGCGCCGACGGTCCGGGGTCGTTCCTGAGATGGTCACACTCTTTCATGGCCGCTCCTTTTCCCTTTTCCTCAGGTCAGGCTCTGGCACGAGACCGAAGCACTTGACCCCGACGTGCGCTCGCCTGCCTGTACCTCGATCAATTTGAAGGGCGGCCGGTCGGGGAAGGAGCGGTGCAGCAGCGGCATCGCTACATTGTAGACCGGGATATCTCCCCGCGTGCGTCCCTCGAGACTCCCTGCGTGCGCATGGCCGTGGAACGCTGCGGTCACCTGGTACCGGTTGAGCGGCTCCTCGAAGCGGCTCGAACCGAGGAAGGGAAATATTTCGGGGTGCTCTCCCTCTACGGTCGCACGGATCGGGGAGTAGTGGAGCAGCGCGATCCGTTCCGTGGTATGCAGCTTCGCCAGCGCGGAATCGAGCCTGAGCGCATCGTCGATCGCCGCCTGGACAAAGTGCTTGATGATCTCTTCTCCCCAGGGCTGCAGCATCCTGTTGGTAAAGCCCCCGGCAAATCCCTTGACCCCCACGAACCCGATGCCGTTGAACTCGCAGGCGGTGCCGTCGAGCAGCGTCACCCCGGCGTCGCGGAGTATCGCTTCGACTTCGGCGCTCCTGCCGCTCTCGTGATCGTGATTGCCGAGCACGGCGATGATCGGGACTTTTACGTACGAGGTGAGGTCCTTCGCCAGGACACGCGCTTCGTCCGGCATGCCGGTGTCGGTGATATCACCGCAGAGCAGGAAGATATCGGCGCTGTCGGTGACCTGGGTAAAGACCTTCTGGAGCGACCCCTGGGATGTCTTGGTGTAGTGGATGTCGGCGACTGCCGCGATGAGTACGGTGTTTTTTACTGTCTTCACGGTATTGTTTCACCTCTGCCGTTGATGTCGTGATGACGGTTGTGCCGATGAGCGAGAAAGGGACAAGAGGGGCGGAATGAAGCTCGGGCGCGGTTTCTATTTCAAAATTAGCATGATATGCAGCCGCCGTCAACCGGAAAATGCCGTTGCCGGGCAGGGCGCAGCAAGACGCCTGCCGCCTCTGGATTGCGTCACCGCTCAAACAGTGCGACTATTTAGAGAGGCGGGCATGTACTGCTGCAGTAAAGAGAACGGGAGGGGCGGCATGAGGGAGAACGATGAAGCGGAGCGGCAGAAGCTGGATGAGGAGCGCAACGCGGTAGTGAGCCAGCTCGAAGAGTGGCTCGAGGTCCCCATGATCGTGCTGGGGTTTCTCTGGCTCGTCCTGCTGGTCATCGACCTGCTGCGGGGATTGAGCCCCTTTCTCGCCCTGGTGAACACTATCGTATGGGCGCTCTTCATCCTCGACTTCGCGGTGGAATTCATGCTCGCTCCCCGCAAGGGAGCCTACATGAAGCGCAACTGGATCACCGCGCTGTCGCTCACCGTGCCCGCCTTGCGCATCATCCGCATCGCACGCGCCCTGCGCGTGATGAAGCTGCTCAGAGGTGCCCGCGGGCTCAGGCTCCTGCGGTTCATCACCTCTCTCAACAGGGGCATGCGCACACTCCGGAGGACGATGGGCCGCCGGGGATTCGGCTATGTACTGCTGCTCACCCTGATCATTACCGTTACCGGCGCTGCGGGCATGTATTCCTTCGAGAAGGGCGCGCCGGCCGAGGCGGGCTTCAAGGATTACGGCACCGCCCTCTGGTGGACAGCCATGATCATGACCACCATGGGCTCCCAATACTGGCCCGCGACCCCCGAAGGCAAGATCCTCTGTCTGCTCCTCGCCGTCTACGCCTTTACGGTCTTCGGCTATGTGACCGCCATGCTGGCGACCTTCTTTGTCGGCCTGGACCGGGAGGAGGAACCGCCCCTCGAGATGCGGGAGATCGAGATGCTGCGGCAGGAGATAACCGAGCTGCGGAGCATGCTGCGGGCGCGCGCCGCACCCGGGGAGCGGCATGAAGAAGGGTGAGCTCCGTCAGGGCGGCTACCGGCACTCTCTCCTGATGCTGTCGAGGCTCATGCCCCGGCTATCGTGAAGCCCGCTGTCGAGCTCCTCAGCGCCTCCGCTATACGGGAGAGCGCGATGATCTCGTGCGCCACCTCATCGGCCATCCGTTCCATATCCTTGGCTATCTCCGAGGTCTTCTCTATGCTCTTCGCTACCTGTTCCGAGGCAGCGGACTGCTGGTCCACGGCTGTCGCGATCTGGAGTATCTGGTCACGCACTTTTTCGACCGAACCTACGATATGGGTCAGGGAGTCCCCGACCTGCCGGATGGAGCCGGTCGCCTCGGTCACTTTCCCCGATGCATCGCCCATCGACCGGGCGGTCTGCGCCGACTCGGCCTGAACGGCCCCTATCTTGTCCGATATCTCGGCCGTCGCCTTTATGGTGCGCTCCGCCAGCCTCCTCACTTCATCGGCGACCACCGCAAAGCCCTGCCCCTGCTCGCCTGCCCTGGCCGCCTCGATCGCCGCATTCAACGCGAGGAGGTTGGTCTGGTCGGCGATATCCTTGATGACCGTCACGATGTCCCCGATCTCTCCCACGCGGTTGTTCAGCTTCTGGACCATCGAGGAGAGCTCCACGGTAGCGGTATAAACGCTGTTCGTGGTGGTCACCGCCCCCTCGGCGACCTCCTTACCCTTTGCGGCCGTCTCCATCGCCTCCGTGGAAGAATCCGACGCCACTGAAGCATTGCGCGCGATATCCGTGATGGTCTGGCTCATCTCTTCGGCTGCGGTCGCTATCTGCGACGCCTGGAGCGACTGGTTCCGCGCTCCCTCGGTGGTCTTGTCGGTCCGCTTCTGCACCGCATCCACGGTCTGCACGACACTGTTCGCTGCCGAGATGATGCTTCCTACGGCGCCCCTGAAAGAGAGCACCATTTTGTTCAGGTTTTCTGCGAGCGTCCTTATCTCCTCCGTGCCGTTGATTTCGATAGCCGCTCTCATATCCCCGGAGGCGAGCAGCTCCACCTGCTCGTTGAGGTGGGACAGTTCCCGTTTGATGGGCCGGGCAATGAACACGAGGGCGCCGGCGACGAGCACCCCCAGGAGCGCCAGATAGACGATCAACGAGACGGTTCCCATGCGTGCCTGGACTGCTGCCGTACGCCGGTTCTCCTCTTTCATCGTTTTGCCCGCTGCTGACTTCAGCTCCCTGATCGCCGCCTGCGTCTCGCTCAATAACGGGAGCGTCTCTTCCCGGTAGACCGTCCGCGCAGCATCCAGCTTCCCTTCCTTTACGGCAAGGGTTATTTTTGCCGCCGTCGCATGCAGATGCCGGTGCGGCTCCTCGATCTTTTTAAAGGCGGTTTCGAGCTCCCTGCCGGGCGTGTAGGAGTGGTACCACTTCCCGAACTTGCATTGGGTGGGATCGAGCTGCCCGGTAAACTCCCTGCCGGACATGATGCTCTCCGCAGCGAGCGACTGAGCCCAGAGGAAATGGTCGGCGATTCTTTCTCCCAACTGGTCGACGAGCTCGGCACTTTCATGGATATGCTGGAGCTGCGCTGCGGTCTTCCTGATGGTGAGCTGCGCGAACAGCGCGAGTATGACCAGTACAACGGCCAAGCCCCCTATCCCGATATAGATCTTGCCTGCAATGGTCAGCTGCATGGTTCCCTCCCCTTTGCGTGGGCCTTTGTCCGGCCCCTTACCCGGCCCTTCGTCCGGTATATCGCATTCCCCTGTCGCCTCGTGGACGGCGCCTCTTCTGTTTCCGCACCGCGGCCCGACTTGCCACGGTTCGTGGAGCGCTTTTCTATGCCGATTTAAGATGGTCTATCGGTGCGGGATAAAACAATCGGGGAGACCCTGATATCCGGCTTCGAAATACCTGAAGGGAGCGGTCAGGAACCGAGGGAGGTGAGGCCTTCGCGGATCGCGTACTTCGTGAGCTCCGCAATGCTGTGGAGATCGAGCTTGTCCATGAGGTGCTGGCGGTAGGTCTCTACGGTCTTGATGCTGACCTTGAGCAGCGCCGCGATGTCCCGTGCGGTCTTCCCCTCGGCAAGAAGCTGGAGGACCTCCCGTTCGCGCGCGGTCAGCGTCGAGAACGCCGAAGGGGGGCCCTTCGCCGAAAGGTAGACGTAGTCCCTGACCATCACTCCGGTGATCCCCGGGCTCAGGTACGTGTGACCCGCGGCAACCGTATGGATGGCATGGGCCAGCTCCTCGAATATGCAGTCCTTCAGCAGATATCCCGAGGCCCCTGCCTTGAGCATTTCGGCAACGAAGTACTTGTCGGAATGCATGGAGAGGGCGAGGATCTTGACGCCGGGCGTTTCGGCGACGATCCGCCGCGCGGCCTCGATGCCGTTCATGTCGGGCATGGAGACATCCATGATGACGATGTCGGGCGCTATCGTCCGTACCAGCTCCAGTGCCTTTCGCCCGTTCTCCGCCTCGGCAACAACCTCCAGGCCGGGCAGCTTGTCGAGCAGGCTCCTGAGTCCCGTGCGGACAATGGTATGGTCGTCGACGAGGATGATCCGTATCGTCATATCACCACTCCACCATATCTTCCGGCATATCTTCCGGCGTATATTCCGGCGCATGTCCGGAAACGAAGGGCGCCACGAGTGTTGCCGTCGGAGCGAATTACAAGCTTATAATAAGTATTTGTGCGATTTATGGCAAGTGATGCCCGGCTGTTTACGGGGAGTCATGCAGAAGGGGCGCAGAACGGGCCGGTCTCCGGACGATGCCTGAGCACGAGGGTTATGGCCCCGGCAGCACAGGCCTTGCGGCAGAGGCCGCAGCCGAAGCACTTTTCGGGGTTGATGACCGCTTTGGCGAGCCCGCTCTCATGACTGCTCCCGATCGCATCGAACTGGCAGCTAAGGGCGCAGAGCCCGCATCCCTCGCAGCGCCCGGCATCCACGGACGCGACGAACTCGGCCCGGGCCAGGGTCTCTACCTTTATGCTCCGGAGCATCCTCAGGGCCATGCACTCCATGGCTGAGCAGTTGCATATCGCGCCGATGAAAGGGGTCACCATGGTCCAGATGGTATGGACGGCGCCCTGTTCCTCGAGCGCTTCCATGTGGCGGACCGCCTCTTCGGACGATACCGATTCGAGCCCTTCCGACGGAGTCTTGCCGAAGTAGCCCATATCGATCGATGAGTACCAGGCCTCGGGGCCGAGGCTGATGCCGTAGCAGCAGCGCAGCTCTTTCCGCCCCTCGGTCCAGCGGCAGGCGCAGGGCATGCGCACGATCGTCGCGGCCTTGCGGACCAGCCCGGCGATCTCCTCGACCGGCAGCACCTGGCCGAAGTGTTCGACCCTGGCCCGCTCCTCCATGGAGCGCTTCAGTGCATCGGGCAGGCGCCCTCTCTTTTTAACGAGCGCTTCGAGCCTCCCGAGCGTCACGAAGCCCTCGTTGATCGTCTGTTCGAGGAACTGCTCGATGAAGCGGCGCCTGTTCAGGTCGGCAAGGAGGTCCTGCGCATAATTGGCGGCATTGCGGTACCATATCTGCCCCTCGCCGTGCTTTGTGCAGAATTCACACACGATAGAAAGCTCTCCTCCGGGGCAACTGCTCTGCCCATGACGAAAGCGCCTGTGCGCTTCCCGTCTACTACTTTAACAGATTGCCTGCGAGTGCCGAACAAAAAAGTGCAGGGAAATAGTGTAATCCCGGAGGGGGCGAGGCGGGGCATTTGCGCTCATTCTCGACGGGCATCCAGCCCGTCTCCGAGGCGGGGCAGCCCGCTCCGCCGTCCTGGCTCCGCTCGGGCTGCCCGTGCCGCTCCAAATGCCCCGCCTCGCCCCCTCCGGGATTACGTACGTATCCGGATTTTCAATAGCGCGTGAGGGCAAAGTGATGTATTCTTTAGAAAGGTACGTACACCGGCGCCGCCATGAAGATCCGCTACTGCACACGATTCCTTAAGGGCCTTGTCATCGCGCTGAGGATAGTCCTGTCCTACAAGCTCGCCTCGGCGATAACCGCCTTCATGTCCCCGGAACGGTCGTCGGCATTCCTCGGCAGACTTCACCGGCGCAATGCCGTTCTGCTCAGGGAGAAGGCGCTCGAGATGAAGGGCCTCATGATCAAGGTGGGGCAATTCCTCAGCTCGCGGATCGACTTTCTTCCCGACGAGTATATTGCAGAGCTCTCCCAGCTCCAGGATCGGGTCCCTCCGCACGACTACGCCGAGATACGGCAGCAGCTTGTCCGCTCCCTCGGCGCTCCGCCCGAGACGGTCTTCCTGCAGTTCGACGAAACGCCCCTCGCCGCCGCCTCATTGGGACAGGTCCACCGCGCGGTGCTGAAGAGCGGCGAGCCCGTGGCCGTGAAGGTGCAGTACCCCGCTATCGGTCCGATCATCGAGACCGATATCAGGATGCTCCGGAGCCTCGTCGCCCTGCTGGGAGGACGCTACGGCAGGATAGACCTCAAAGTCCTCCACGACGAGTTCTCGCGTATTGTCCGGAGCGAGCTCGACTACCTCCAGGAGGGGAGGAACGCCGAGCGCTTCGGGGATAACTTCAAGGACGACGATCGGGTCGTCATCCCCGAGGTGAAATGGGAGCATACGACCTCCCAGGTCCTGACCCTCGAATTCGTCGAGGGCGTCAAGATCACCGATTGCGGCGCTGCACGAGAGCCCGGGCTCGACTGCAAGGAGGTCGTCAACCTCCTCGCCGAGACGTACGCAACGATGATCTTTGTCCACGGCTTTTTCCACGGCGACCCGCATCCCGGAAATATCTTTGTCCGGGAGGGGCCGAAGCTCGTCTTTGTCGACTTCGGCATGGTCCAGGCCATCCCCGGGGAGACCAGGAGGCTCTTGCGGCGGTTCGCCCTCGCCGTGGTGGAACGCGATGTGGCGGGCATACTCGATACCATGGAGCGGATGGGGTTCATCATTGCGGGCGCCGACTACAGCGCGGTGCGGGAGGTGGCCCGGTCGCTGTTCGAGCGCTACCGCGATATCAGTCCGACCGCGCTGAAAGCCCTCACTGTCGACGATATCGGCGCGGAGATCGAGCGCATTATCGGTGTGGTCGACTACCTCCAGATCCCGAACAACTTCATCCTCCTCGGCAGGACCATCAGCATGCTCAACGGCATCGCCTTTCAGCTGAACCCCGATATCAATATTATCGAGATCGGCACTCCCTATATACGCCAATTCCTCAGGGGGACGCGGCGCGAAGAGGTCGGGCACCTCCTTGCCGGACTCCGGGACCGGCTGATCGACCTCTGGAAGCTCCCCGGCCTGCTCGGCGACTTCCTCTCGAAGGCGAACAGGGGAGAGCTTCTCTTCAGACTGCCCAGGGGGGAGATGCACCACCTTACGGGGCAGCTGAAGACGATGACCTCGGTGATGATGCTCGTGGTCCTGACGGTAACGACCGCGACCTCGTCCCTCCTCTTCATCATCCTCGACAACAGGCCGCTCACCCTTCTCGCCGCAGGGACATCGATCTTCCTCGGTCTGCTCGCGGTCATCAAGTTGATGAGGGGATGAGCCCGACTTAGAGCGTCTAATAGAATGAGCACAGAGAGTCAGACAAGGCACAGTACATTCGCTCATTCTCGCAAGGCATCCACGCCTTGTTCCGAGGCGGGGCAGCCCGCTCCGCCATCCTGGCTCCGCTCGGGCTGCCCAAGCCGCTCATGTACTATGCCTCGTCCGACTCTAAGTTCTTTCATTTTGTCAGACGCTCTTAGAAACGGGATCAGGGGTTGTAGTACTTCTTTTTCTTCGGCAGGTATTCCTGTTCGACGCGGCCGCCGTAATCATGAGGGTATTTGTATCCTTCGCCCCTTCCCAGCTTCTTCATGCCCGGATGGGGCGCGTTCTTCAGATGGTCGGGGACCTGCCGGGCCGGCTCATGCTCCACATCCGCCATGGCCGCCTCGATCGCTTTGTAGCTCGCGTTGCTCTTCGGCGCCAGGGCGACATGGATCGCCGCCTGGGCGAGGGGGATGCGCGCCTCGGGCATGCCGACGAACTCGACCGCCTTTAACGCCGAGGTGGCCAGCACGAGGGCCATGGGGTCGGCGTTCCCCACATCTTCAGAGGCGCAGATGACGATCCGGCGGGCGATGAAGCGCGGGTCCTCTCCGGCATAGAGCATTTTGGCGAGGTAGTAGACTGCGGCATCGGGGTCTGAGCCGCGCATGCTCTTTATGAAGGCCGAAATGGTATCGTAATGATGGTCTCCCTTCTTGTCATAAAGGACCGCCTTCTTCTGAATCGATTCTTCTGCTATAGCGAGTGTGACCGCGATGGCCCCTTCCTCGTCGGGGGCGGTAGTGAGCACGGCGATTTCGAGTGCGGAGAGCGCCCTGCGCGCATCGCCGTCCGCGATCTTCGCGATATGGTGCAGGGCGGCGTCATCGGCAGCGACCGGGAGCATGCCCAATCCACGCTCCCTATCCGCGAGCGCTCTGCGCAGAATCGCTACCAGATCCTGTTCGGTGAGCGGCTTGAGCTCGAAGACCTGGCTCCGCGAGAGGAGGGCTGCATTCACATAGAAGAAAGGATTCTCGACCGTGGCCGCGATCAGCACGATCGTGCCTTCCTCCACGTCGGGAAGCAGCACATCCTGCTGGAGCTTGTTGAAGCGATGGATCTCGTCGAGAAAGAGAATGGTGCGGACCCCGTTGGCCCTGCGCATCTTGGCAGCCGTAATGACCTTCCTGATGTCGTCGAGCCCTGCGGTGGCGGCGTTGAGCCACTCGAAATGCGCCTTTGTCTTTGCTGCGATGACGCGGGCGAGCGCGGTCTTTCCCGTGCCGGGCGGGCCGAAGAGGATGAGCGAGGTGATCCGGTCTGCCTCGACAGCACGGCGGAGCAGCTTGCCTTCGCCGAGGAGGTGGCCCTGGCCTGCGTACTCCTCGAGCGCCCGCGGCGCCATCCGGTAGGCGAGGGGGGCGTTACGGTCGGGACCATCATTTCCTGCTTCTTCACGGTCAAAGAGATCCACCTCTTTACGTTACAATAACCGGATTCCAAATTGCAAAAGACCGGAATCCGTAAAAAACTCTTCAGCCATTAGCCGTCAGCTATCAGCTGTCAGCAATGAGCTATTTGATTTTGCCGAGCATCTTGATGAAGACTTTGAGGAGGTCGGGATCGTAGTCGCCGGTCTCCTTGGCGATAATGGAGAGGGAGTAGAAGGGAGTCAGGGCGGGCTTGTAGGGCCGCCGCGTGGTGAGGGCGTCGTAGCAGTCCGCAATGGCTGTGATCCGGCCGAAGAGGTCGATCTGCTCACCCGACAGCTTCAGGGGATAGCCCTTGCCCGACAGCTTCTCGTGGTGCTGCAGCACGGCGCTGAAGGCTTCCCGGGGGAACTCCTTATGGGTCTTCAGGATGCGCTCCCCTTCAATGACATGGTTCTGGATGGTCCTGTACTCGGCGTCATCGAGCTTGCCCTGCTTATGGAGGATCTCGTGGGAGATGGCGCTCTTGCCGACATCGTGGAGCATCGCCCCGATGCCGAGCTTCTCGACCTCCTGCCGTCTCACGTCGGCCCCGATGGCCAGGCCGATGCTGAGGGCCGCCACGTTCACCGAGTGGGTGTAGGTGTAGTAGTCGTACCCCCCCAGGGATAGCAGATCGTAGATCGCGTCCCTGTTCTCGAGGATGCAGTCGATCATCTCGTTGACGAGGGGATCGATCTGCTTTATCTTTTCACCGCTTCGGGGGTCGTCGAGGAGGTCTTTCAGGATTATCTTCGAGGTCTCCTTTACTGCCAGGGACTTCATCTTCAGATGGTGTTCACGGAGCGGGGCAGCGGCCTGCCACAGGGACTTGATATAGTCATGATAAAGAGGAATATCGGAGTTTCTTATTACCAGATCGCCGTCTGCGGAAAGGACTGACTGATCCACCTCTGCAGCGACCCCTCCCGCAATCTCGTAAAGAGGGATGAAGCTGAACCTGTTAAGGAGATAGAGGGTGAAGGGAATCTTCGATCCGGGGATGATGAGCGCCCGGTCCACCTGGTGGTACTGTTCCTTCGAGAAGGCGTACTCCCTGTAGACGCGGATGGTATCGGTGTAGCGGGCGCCCTTGCCGGGGAGGTGCCGTGCCACATACGATTCAAAATCAGGGACATCCTTGAGGTAAATATAGAGCTCGGCTATCCCTTTTTCCTTGAGGAGACTCTTCGAGATGGCAGTGAACAGCATATCCCTGCTGAAGATCGGTTTCCTCTCGCCTTTGTCCGTAATGAACAGGGTGCAGGGCAGCCGCGTGCCTATGACCAGGTGTTCAGCCTGAACCGGCACGTCAGGCTCTTCGATCTCCTTGACCTTCGTCCCCATGGATACTATATTATCGGTGCCCCGGCAGAAACTTTGAGTCTCCTCAGCGCCGGCTCCGTGCTATACTAACCGCTGAACGATGGCCTACATAATCACCGCCATAATCCTCTGGAGCTCTCTCGGCCTTGTCATCAGGCTCTCCGCTCTCCCGGTCCATGTCCTGATATTCTATTCGAACCTCATATCCTCCCTCCTTCTGGGGCTCCTGGTTGCGGCATCCCCGCAGCGGGATGAGGTCACCCGCATAGGAAACAGGCGCGTCCTCCTGGTACTGGGGCCCATAGCACTGGTGAACACCTTCTCCTTCTTCTACGCCTATCGAACGACGACGATCGCCAATGCCGTGTTGACCCACTACACGGCGCCGCTCTTCGTCGCGTTCCTCGCCCCGGTCTTTCTCAAGGAGAAGGTGACGAGGAGGATTCTTTTTGCGATACTCGCCGGCGGCGCCGGCTTATGGATCATGCTCGACCTTTCGGCCCGGACGTTCATCGGACTCCTTCTCGCCGGTGATCGCAATACCGCCGGGATCGTGGCCGGCCTCTTTTCGGGATTCGCCTACGCGGTCCTTATCATCGTCTTCAGGAAGGTCGCCCTGAGCTCCCGGCCTCTGATCATGACGTTGTTCCAGAATATCGTCGTCTGCCTGCTGCTGCTGCCGTTCGCCGCATGGTCCGCGGTACCGCTGTCCGAGCTGTGGCTCCTGCTGCTTACGGGAACGGTCCATTCGACGGTCGCGCCGCTCCTCTACTTCAAGGGGCTGCAGCAGGTGACCTCGAGCAGGGCGGCGATCCTCGGCTATCTCGAACCCCTCTGCGCCATTCTCCTCGGGATGCTCTTCCTGAACGAAACGGTCACTCTCCGCGTCGTCGCCGGCGGGGCGTTGATCCTCCTCTCAGGGTATCTCATCGTAAGGGAGCGGGGGAGCTGAGGTCCGGTTATTTGATGCCCCGGATAATGTCCACCGGCTGAATCGCTATCGCCCTCTTCGACGGGTATATTCCTGCGAGGGCGCCCACCGTCACCGAAGCGGCAAAGGAGAGGAGCACGCCGGCGAAGGACATGCTGAAGGGGAGGTCGGAGGCGGCAAAGATAACGGCGCTGATGATGAAGCCGGCAACGGCTCCTGCGATGCCGCCGGTGAGGGAGATGAAGGACGATTCGAGGAGGAACTGCAGGACGATGTCCCGCTTCCTGGAGCCCGCGGCCCTCCTGATGCCGATTTCGACCTTCCGTTCGTTGACGATGAGGATCATGATCGAGAGGATCCCGAGCCCGCCGATCAGGAAAGAGACCCCTGCGGAGATCCTCCCCAGCACGGTGATCATCGACATGGCCTGGGTCTTGAGCGAGAGGACGTCTTTCAGATCGATGACGGTGAAGTCGTCTTTCTGTCCCGGCCCTATCTTGTGGCGTTTCCTGATGATTTCTTCTATCTCGGCCTTGGCCGCGGGTATGGCCCGGGCATCGACGGTCTGCACGTAGACGCTGTTGAGGAAGTCTTTGTTCACGAGCCTGCGCTGGAACGTCGCAAGGGGGACGAATATCTGGTTGTCCTGGTCCACGCCCGAGATATCGACGCCTTTCCCCTCCATGATGCCGATGACCTGGCAGGGCACCCGGAAGATGAGAATATATTTGCCCAGGGGTTCTTCGCTGCCGAAGAGTTTCTCGGCGACCCGGCTGCCGAGCACCGCGACTTTGCGGAGCCCCCGGTTATCGTCATCGGTGATGAAGCTCCCCGCCTGTACACGGAAGTTCCGCACGTCGGTAAAGTTCGGCATAGCGCCGGTCACGAGCACCGACGAGAGGAGCGTATGCCGGTACCGCACCGGGAAGTTCTTGTTGCCCGACGGAGAGACTTCGTTGATGAAGCGGGAGCCCCGGGCGATCGCATCGGCGTCCTCGCGGGTGAGGTTCGTCGCCTCGCTCAGGAGGCGCGTGCCCGAGCCGAAACGCCTGACCACCCCGCTCCGGACGATGAGCAGGTTGTTGCCGAGGCTCGAGATCTCCGCTTCGGTCTTCTTTGCGAGCGCTCCCGAGAGATTCGATACGACGATGAGGGAGAGCGTCCCGAGGAAGACGCCGAAGACGGCGAGCAGCGACCGTACCCTGAAGCTGCAGAGCGAGCGCGTCGCTATCTTGAGATTAATGGATACTCTCTTCATAAATCTGTTATTCGTGATGTGTAACGAGTTAAAGAAGTGGTTACCGATTACTCGTTACGGATTACGCATCACGGTTTTACCCCCGTATCGCCTCGATGGGATTGAGGTAGGCTGCGCGCCGCGCCGGCTGGAGGCCGAAGACGATGCCGACGATCCACGAAAGCACGACGCCTGCGGCAAAGGCGCGCCAGGAGAAGCGGAGGGGGAACTCCGCTACCAGCATCAGGAGCCGGGAGGAGACGAGCCCGAGCACGAACCCCATGAGGCCGCCCGCCGTGGTAATGATCACCGCCTCGCCGAGGAACTGGAACAGGATATCGCGACGTTTCGCTCCGGCAGCCCTCCTGATGCCGACCTCGGAAGTCCTTTCCTTTACCGAAAGGAGGAAGAGGTTGGCGAGGACAAACCCGGCGACCACGAGCGATATGGTCCCGGTAACGCCGAGAAAGAGCACGAGGGAGCCGGTGAGCGCCACGAGGAACTTGACGATCTCCTTGGGCGTCACGATCGTGAAGTCATCGGGCTCTCCGGCAGGGATTCTGTGGCGCTGCCTGAGAAAGGTCCGGAGCTCTTCCGCGCGGGTATAGAGCTGCTCCTGGTCGAGGAAGCGCACCCTGAATGCCGAGACATAGGTCGTCTCGTTCTGGATCTTGCGCATCACCGTGGTGAGGGGCATCACGATCCGGTCGTCGAGGTTCTGCCCCGCGGCAGCGGTCCCCCGCTCCGAAAGAACGCCGACGATCTGTACCGGGATCCCCTTCACCAGGACATACTTCCCGACCGGGTCCTCCTCGCCGAAGAGCTCTTTGAGCAGGTGCTGCCCCATGAGCCCCCTGTTGCGGAGCCCCCGCACGTCATCGTCGCTGAAGTCCGAGCCCTGGATGACCGGCCAGGTCCAGGCACGGCTGTAGTCGCTCGTCGAGCCTATGACCTGCGTCTGGTACTTTTTATCCCTGTAGGAGACCGTGACCTCTCTCTCGGAAACCATCGGTATGGCGATGTAGATGGTCGGGAAGCTCTGCCGCACCGCCTCGAGATCGTCCAGCGTCAGGGTTTTGGGCCGCATGCCGGTCGCGCGCGCCTCCTCGCTGCCGCCGAAGACGAGCAGCGAATCGTGGCCGAAGCGGGCGACCATCCGGAGCGCCCTCTCGTAGGCCCCTTCCGTGGCGGCGACGATGATTGTGATCGAGGCGATACCGAGGGCGACACTGACCAGGCAGAAGAGCGTGCGGAGCTTGAACGACCGCACCGCACGCCAGGACTGTGAAAGGATCATCGAGAGCCGGTCCATTCAGTATATTACAAAAGACAGCTGTCAGCTGTCAGCCGTCAGCTCTCAGCCATCAGCAAACGGCAGTAAGAAACAGCATAACGTTATGGTCGACAAGTAAATACTTCCGGCGGTGGACGGCGGGCCAGTTACACTGACGGCTGATAGCTGATAGCTGATAGCTGATTGCTGATTGCTGATTGCTGATTGCTGATTGCTGATGGTTGAGTGCTATGCCGGCGCGAGGGATTCTTCGGTTCTCTTTTTCGATTCGCCGATGATATGCTCGATGCTCTCGCGGTCGAGCACCTCCTCTTTTATCAGCGCCCCGGCAAGATCGTTGAGAACGGGCATATGCCTCTTCAGCACCTCCCCGGCCCTCGATTCGGCTTCGTTCATGATCCTCCGGATCTCCTGGTCCATGAGCCAGGCCATCTCGTCGCTGTACCGCTTCTGCTGCGAGAGCTCCCTGCCGAGAAAGGGGTGCTCCTCTCCCCTGCCGAGATTGATCGGTCCGACCTTCTCGCTCATGCCCCACTGGGCGACCATCTTTTCGGCGAGGGCGGTCGCCTCCTTCAGGTCGTTCTGTGCGCCGGTGCTGAGGTCGTTGAAGACGAGGAGCTCGGCGACCCTGCCCGCGAGCGCGACGCTGAGCTTGTTGATGAGGTACGAGCGGGGATAGTAGTGGCGGTCCTCTTCGGGCAGGAGCTGTGTCACTCCCATCGCCATGCCCCGGGGAATGATGCTGACTTTATGGATAGGGTCGGTATTCGGGAGCTCCCATGCCACCAGCGTATGGCCCGCCTCGTGGTATGCGGTGATCTTCTTCTCGAGGTCGCTCATCGCCTCTTCCTTTACCGAGCCCATCAGGATAATGTCCCTCGCCTCCTCGAAGTCCTCCATATAGATGCGGTCCTTCCCCTTTCTGATCGCGATGAGGGCCGCTTCGTTGGCGAGATTTTCGAGGTCGGCGCCGGTCATGCCGGGGGTGCCTTTCGCTATCCGCTCGAGATTGACATCCGCATCCAGTCGTTTGTTTCTCGTATGCACCTCGAGAATCGATTTTCGCTCTTTCCAGCCCGGCCTGTCGACGACGATATGGCGGTCGAACCGTCCCGGCCTCAGCAGGGCAGGGTCGAGCACATCGGGCCTGTTCGTAGCGGCCATGATGATGACCTCCTCATGAGGGGCGAATCCGTCCATCTCGCTCAGGAGCTGGTTAAGGGTCTGCTCCCGCTCGTCGTGTCCTCCGCCCAGTCCGGCCCCCCTGGTGCGTCCCACTGCGTCGATCTCGTCGATGAAGATGATGCTGGGCTGCGCTGCCTTGGCCTTCTGGAACATGTCCCTCACCCGTGAGGCGCCCACTCCCACGAACATCTCGATGAACTCCGAGCCGCTGATGCTGAAGAACGGCACCCCCGCCTCCCCGGCCGTCGCCCGCGCAAGGAGCGTCTTGCCCGTGCCCGGTGGACCAACGAGGAGTATCCCACGGGGGACCTTGGCGCCGAACACCTTGAACCGTGCGGGATTCTTGAGGAACTCTATGGTCTCGCGCAGCTCCTGTTTTACATTCTCCATGCCCGCTACATCCCTGAAGGTCACCTTGGGATTCTTCACGTCATAGAGCTTCGCCTTGCTCGCCCCGAAGCTGAAGAGCCCGCCGGCCCCTCCATGGATCTGCTGCTGCGCCCGGCGCATTATCAGTATCCAGAAACCGATGATCAGCACCCAGGGGAGGATGCCCAGCACCAGCTGCCAGAAGAAGGAAGTGCGTTCCGCAGGCCTCACGCTTATGTCGACGTTTCTTTTCTGGAGCCGGTCGAGGAGCTCTTCTCCCTGGAATGCCGGAAGATAGGTCTGGAACTGTTTTATCGTAACCGACCGCTGCTGCTCCGGCGGGGTAACGGAAATCGGTTTGATGAGCTCTCCCTGGACATTCAGCTCTTTGATGGTTACGGACTGGATATTCCCTGCGTCGAGCTCGCTGATGAACCTGCTGTAGGTGATGGTCTGGTACGGGGGATTCTCTGCCACGTTCGTCCGCTGCTGCCACATATAGATGATGGCGATGATGACGAGGGAGACGATAACGAGCCGCCACAGGGGACTACCCATGCTTTCGGAATTCTGCTCTTTATTGTTACGGTTGTCGGTATTTTGCTGATTCATGGTACTTCCTGAGGGGAATTTGAACGCCGGGCTATGCCTGTCCGGCAGGGGCGGGAGTCTGCTTGAGCATCTCCGCGAAGAGACGCTCCGTATCCTCCCTGCGGCAGAGCTCGGTGCCGGGGGTCATGACGGCTGCGGCGCCGGCGGCGATGCCGAACCTGAACGCATCGGATAAGGGACGCCCCCTCGCAAGACCGAGCACGATGCCGGCGAGCATGCTGTCGCCCGCGCCCACGGCGCTTACGACAGGCACGGGAGGGGCGCTGGCACGTTCCTGCTGTTCGGCAGTGACCAGTACGGCGCCTTCGGCGCCGAGTGAGACGACGACAGCGGTACAGAATCCCTCATCGACGAGGCCGCGCGCTGCTGCCATTACGTCCTCATCATCGATGATGTCCCGGCCAACGAGCTCGCCGAGCTCCCGGCGGTTCGGTTTCAGCAGGTAGACCCCTTCGCGCACCGCTTTTTCGAGGGCGCTTCCCGAAGTGTCGAGAATGAACGTGCTGCCGAGTATGGCTGCCTGGCGCGCCACTGCAGCATAGAAATCGTCATTCATCCCCGGAGGGAGGCTGCCGCTCGCGACGATGCAGTCGGGAGCGGGAGTAAACGAGGAGAGCCGTTCGAGGCAGCGCTCGCTCTCTTCGGGAGTGAGCCGGGGACCGGGCATGCCGAAGCGGTACTGCCTGCCCGAGCCCGTCTCGAGGACGATCATGTTCTCCCGCGTCCATCCCTGCACCGGGACAGGGTAATTGATGATTCCCTCGCTGTCGAGCAGGCCCTTGAGCATCTGCCCCGTCGGCCCGCCGGCGGTAAACAGCGCTGCCGATTCGCCTCCCAGCCGGTGCATGGCGCGCGATACGTTGATACCGCCGCCGCCCGGATCGTAATGAGGAGGAGCACAGCGCAGCTTTCTCTCGGGAAGTACCTGATCGACAGAGGTGCTCGTATCAATGGCGGGATTCATGGTAAGGGTGACGATAGTCTTCATGACGGTCCCTCTCCTACCTCAAGGGTAGCCCATTTCCCCCACCTTGTCAAACAAGGGACGATTCGAGAACTCCTCGACAGGAGAGGAAATTTTTCGGTTGTGCCGGTATCATTTTTATAGTATATTCTCTGCGTGGAGGGAGCGGTAAGGGATGAGGAGTGAACTGCGGGAAGCTGCGGCGCTGGTCCATGCATATTTCAAGGAAAGGGAATCGACCCTTGCCGTCGCCGAATCCTGTACCGGGGGCCTGGTGAGCCACTGCCTTACCGAGATCCCGGGCGCAAGCCTCTTTTTCATTGCCGGCCTGGTGACCTACGCGGACGCGGCAAAGCAGATGGTTCTCGGCATTGCGCCGGACCTGATTGCGCGGTACGGCGCCGTGAGCGGGGAGGCGGCGCGGGAGATGGCGGAGCGGGTGCGGCGTCTGCTGGGCGCCGGCTTCGGGCTTTCGACCACCGGAAACCTCGGCCCCGAAGCGCTCGAAGGCAAGGAGCGGGGGCTCGTCTATCTCGCCGTCAGCAGCGGCAGCGGCACATTCTCGAAAACGCTGCATCTCGCGGGCGACCGGACGGAGAACAAGGAGGCGGCTGCCCTCGAGGCGCTGAGATTTCTTCTTGAAAGTGCGAGTCCGCCTCGGGCGGATTAGGGTTTCGAATTCCGGGTTTCGACTTTGCGGAGAGGGTATGTCTGAAGCGTTGCCGAAAGAGATAAAGCACGAGATCGAGAAGCTCGCGAGGGAGCTCAACTACCACTCTTATCTCTATTACGTCCTCGATGCGCCGGTCATCTCCGATGCCGAGTACGACCGGCTGTATCACAAGCTCAAAGGACTCGAGGAGCGCTACCGCTATGTGCCTCCCGACTCCCCGACGCGGCGGGTCGGCGCCCCGCCTCTCGAGAAGTTCGGGAAGGTGCGGCATGAGGAGCCGATGCTCTCCCTCGACAACGCCTTCTCGTACGCGGAGGTCGAAGAGTTCGAGAAGAGAATAAAGCGGCTCCTCAGGACCGAGGGCGAGATCGAGTATACGGTGGAGCCGAAGTACGACGGCCTCGCGATCGAGCTCACCTACCGGGACGGGCTCCTCGAACGCGCCTCGACGAGGGGCGACGGCTACGAAGGGGAAGACGTTACGCAGAATATCAGGACCATACGCGCCGTGCCGCTGAAGCTCGAGGGGGCCGCTGCGGTCCCGGAGAGGATCGATGTGCGCGGCGAGGTCTACATGAATATCGATGAGTTCGAAGCCATCAACAGGGAGCGGCAGAAGGAGGGCAAACCGCTCTTCGCCAATCCGAGGAATGCTGCGGCAGGGTCGGTACGCCAGCTCGATCCCTCGATCACCGCGGCGAGGAGACTCTATCTCACCTGCTACGGAGCAGGCGCCGTGAGCGGCATGACCTTCGGGAGCCAGGACGAGCTCCTCGCCTGGCTGAAGCGCGTGCGTCTCCCCATTCCCGTCAACGTGCGCCTGGTCAGGGGAATCGGCCGGGCCATCGAGGTCATCAGGGAGATCGAGGAAAAACGGCGGCTCTTTCCCTTCGAGACCGACGGCGCCGTAATAAAGGTGAACGACTTCGGGCTCCAGAAGCTCCTGGGAGCAAAGACCAGGGAGCCGCGGTGGGCGATCGCCTACAAGTTCCCCGCGCATCAGGGGACGACGAAGCTGCTCGATATCATTCCCAGCGTGGGCAGGACCGGCGTGGTCACCCCGATCGCGGTGCTCGAACCGGTCCGGATCGGCGGGGTCATCGTCTCACGCTCGACGCTCCATAACTGGGACGAGATCGAGCGGAAGGATGTGCGGATCGGCGATATGGTGATCGTCGAGCGGGCGGGCGACGTGATCCCCCATATCGCCGGCGTGGTCAAAGAGAAGAGGACCGGGAAGGAGCGGCCGATTCGCCTTCCTGAAACGTGCCCTGCCTGCGGCTCCGGCCTGGTGCGCGAGCCCGGCGAGGTGGCGGTCCGGTGCGTCTCGCTCGAGTGCCCTGCCCAGGCGCAGGAGCGCATCAAGCATTTCGCCTCGAGGGCTGCCATGGATATCGAGGGCCTCGGCGAGAAGAATGTCGAGCTGCTGTATGAACAGGGCCTCGTCCGCAGGCTCACCGATATCTACCGGCTGAAAGAGGAGGCCCTTCTCGAGCTCCCCCGGTTCGCCGAGAAATCGGCCCGCAATCTTATCGCTGCCATCGAGCGGAGCAAAAAAACGACGCTCGCCCGCTTCCTCTTCGCTCTCGGCATCATCCATGTGGGGGAGTATGCGGCGCGGCTGCTGGCGAAGCATTTCAAGAGGCTCGAGGATCTTTACCATGTCGAGCCCGAGCGGATCATCGCGATCAAACAGATGGGGGACAAGACCGCCCGCTCGGTAGCCGACTTCTTCAACACCGGGGACAATATCCATACCCTCAAGACCCTCAAGGAGCTCGGTCTGAGCATCACCAATCCCGATTACGAGGGTGATAAGCAGAAGAGACGCCCCCTCGAGGGGCTCACCTTCGTGATCACCGGTGCCCTGCCGAAGACGAGGGAAGAGGTGAAGGAGATCATCGAGCAGCAGGGCGGCCACGTCGCCTCCACAGTCTCGAAGAAGACCGACTACCTCGTCGCCGGAGACGAGGCCGGCTCGAAGCTCGAGAAGGCCCGGTCGCTCGACGTCAAGGTCATAACGTACGACGAGCTGCTGAAGCTCGTCTCGAAATCATCCGCTGAACAGGCCTCCCTTTTTTAGGGCCTCTGTCATCCACGCCTTCGAGCAACCCCCTCTAAAGTAACTGCTGTTTTCCCACGATAACAGGAGTATGGGTCAAAATTATGACGCGGCAAGATTTGCCGTATAGCAGCAGGCAAGGAAAAAAGTGATAGGGCGCCCTGTTGAAAACAGTGTTATTTCAATAGTCTTGCTGTTTCGCCTCACTAGGTATAATTATTGCTCTCTTTTGAAGGTGGTCCCATAGGATCATGTGGTCAATGCTGTGCTAAAGAGGAATGGTATGGACCTGAAAGGGAAAAAGATCTTGGTTACCGGTGCCGACGGATTTATCGGCAGCCATCTTGTTGAGGCTCTGAAGGATAGGGGGTGCTCGATCAGGGCCTTTGTTTATTACAATTCATTCAGTTCCTGGGGATGGCTCGACAGCCTTTCAAAGGAGCGGATGAAGGATATAGAGATATTCTCCGGCGATATAAGAGATCCCAATGGCGTCCGCGCGGCAATGGAAGATATCGATGTCGTATTTCATCTCGCCGCGCTGATCGGGATTCCCTTTTCGTACCATTCTCCCGATTCATATGTCGATACCAATATCAAGGGCACCCTCAATATCCTGCAGGCCTCGCGCGACGCCGGGGTGAAAAAGGTGCTGGTCACCTCGACCTCCGAGGTCTATGGAACGGCGCGTTACGTGCCCATCGACGAGCATCATCCACGGCAGGGGCAGTCTCCCTATTCCGCAACGAAGATAGGCGCTGATGCTCTCGCCGAATCATTTTACCGCAGCTTCAATCTGCCCGTTGTTATCGTCAGACCATTTAATACGTTCGGTCCTCGCCAATCAGCGAGGGCGGTGATCCCGACCATTGCAACGCAGCTCCTGGCGGGTAAACGAGTAGTGCGGCTCGGGGCGCTTCATCCGACACGTGATCTCGTGTACATCAAGGATACGGTGTGCGGCTTCATTGCTATAGCACAATCGGACAACGTGATCGGCGAGGAAATAAACATAGCGACCGGCAGAGAGATATCCGTGGGCGATCTCGCGAAGAAATTTATCGGGATGATCAATCCGGAGGCGAGAATCGTCGGCGACAAGGCAAGGCTTCGGCCGAAAAGAAGCGAGGTGGAGCGGCTGCTGGGCAGCCGCAAAAAGATAATGAAGCTCACCGGCTGGAAGCCCCGGTATTCGCTGGATGAGGGACTCCGGGAGACTATCGAATGGCTGCGGCAGAAAGAAAATGCACAACGCTATAATGCCGACATCTACAATGTCTAGCGAGATATCACTCGATGCTCCCAATATCGGAGAGCGGGAAAAGGAGTATCTGAACCGGGCGCTCGAAAGCGGCTATGTTTCTACGGTCGGACCTTTTGTCCCTGAGTTCGAAGGGCGGTTTGCGCTGTACCTGGACGTACCCTGCGCGGTGTCGACCCAGAGCGGGACGGCGGCGCTCCATATGGCGCTGCATGAGCTTGGGATAGGGCAGGGGGATGAGGTTATCGTGCCTGCGTTAACCTTTGTTGCCACGGTAAATCCCCTCATGTATGCGGGAGCCAGGCCGGTCTTCGTCGATGTCGATCCATCGACATGGAACATCGCGCCGGAAGCGATAGAAAAAAGCATCACCAAAAAGACAAAGGCGATTATCCCCGTCCATCTCTATGGAAATCCCTGTGACATGGACTCACTTATGACGCTTGCCGCACGGCACGGTCTGTCTGTCGTCGAGGACGCCACCGAGAGTCTGGGCGCCCGCTTCGGCGGACGTGCTACCGGGACCTTCGGCGATATGGGCTGTTTCAGCTTCAATGGGAACAAGATCATCACCACGGGCGGCGGCGGGATGGTAGTCGGCAGAGACGACCAGCGAATGGGACATATAAAGTTTCTGGTGAATCAGGCGCGGGATGAAGAAAAGGGCTACTATCATCCCGAGATAGGATTCAACTATAGAATGACCAACATAGAGGCGGCACTGGGACTTGCGCAGATGGCGCGGCTGGAGGAGTTCCTGGCCAAGAAACGTGCGTTCAACCGGCTCTACCGGGAAGCGCTCGCGGGGATCGATGGCATACTCTTCCAGCAGGAGTACAGGGATGCCGAGAGCTCATGCTGGCTGACCTGTATAACCGTTGAAAGGGCAGTCGATATGCCCGCCCTGCAGGAAGCGCTCCGCGCGAGGGGGCTCCCTACGAGAAGGCTTTTCATGCCGATAACGGAATTCCCTCCATACCATAGGTGCTCAAAGGGTGATTTGAGCGCTACCTATCGCCTCTACGAGAGAAGTTTGTGCCTGCCGAGCTCAACCCTCAACACGGCGAACGACATTCAGCATGCGTGCAGCGTGCTCAGGGAGATACTGGAGCGATGAAAGAGGCGCTTGTGCTGATTGGCGGCGGCGGGCACTGCAGAGCCTGTATCGATGTGATCGAGGCAGCAGGCAATTTTTCCATTGCCGGGATCGTCGACGTTAATGAAAAGAAGGGATCGAACGTTCTCGGATATCCTCTCTTCGCCGGCGACGACGAGCTGCCGTCGCTCATGAGCGCCTACCGGTATTTTCTTATAACGATAGGGCAGGTAAAGTCCCCTGATAAGCGGCGACAGCTATTTGCCATGCTCAAAGGACTCGGCGCCGAGCTCCCGTCGATTACCTCTCCCTCTGCCCGTGTTTCGGATCATGCAGCGATCGGCGAGGGAGCGATCATCATGCACGGCGCAATTGTGGGTCCGGGTTCGCGTATCGGCAGGAACTGCATCATCAATACCGGCGCTGTCATAGAGCACGACTGCGTTATAGAAGACCATTGCCATATTTCCACCGGCGCCGTTGTCAACGGAGAATGCCGCATCGGAGGAGGGACCCTCGTAGGGAGCGGCAGTGTTCTCAACAACGGGCTCACTATCAGCGGCAATACAATCGTGGGCGCCGGGGCCGTGGTCACGCGATCGATAGACGAGAGCGGTACGTACGTGGGCGTCCCTGCGAGGAAGATCGTTCTCCCGGGGAGAGCGGTATGAGACGGCGCGTATTTGTTATTGCAGAGGCAGGAGTCAATCACAACGGCGACATAGCTATCGCCAGGAGGATGATCGATGCTGCTTCCGAGGCGGGGGCAGACGCGGTCAAGTTTCAGACCTTCAAGGCCGAGAGAGTCATAAGCAGAAATGCCCCGAAGGCCGACTATCAAAAAAAGACAACCGGTACTCGTGAATCCCAACTCGAGATGGTTAATCGGCTGGAGCTCGACAGAAAGGCGCATCGGGAACTGGTAACCCACTGCAGACGGAAGAGAATAGCATTTCTTTCCACCCCTTTTGACCTTGAAAGCATCGATCTGCTCAATGCTCTTGGCCTGACCATATTCAAAATTCCTTCAGGGGAGATAACCAATCTCCCGTATTTGAGGAAAATAGGCGGATTGAGAAAGAAAATCATTCTATCGACGGGCATGGCCGATATGGGCGAGATAGAGGATGCGCTCGATGTGCTCACGCAGGCGGGTACGGCAAAGAGGGACATTACGGTGCTGCATTGTACAACCGAGTATCCTGCCCCGCTGAAAGACGTGAACTTGCTTGCCATGATTACCATCAGAGATGCGTTCAAGGTAAGTGTTGGATATTCGGATCATACAAACGGTATCGAGGTCCCGATTGCCGCGGTTGCCCTTGGAGCAACTGTTATTGAAAAACACTTTACGCTTGATAGGACCATGGAGGGGCCGGACCATAAAGCTTCTTTAGAGTACGGGGAGTTGAAAAGTATGATTACTGCTATAAGAAATACTGAAAGAGCGCTTGGTAATGGTATCAAGAGCCCCTCGTTATCAGAAATGAAGAATAAAATCGCGGTAAGAAAAAGCATTGTGGCATCAAGAAATATTGAAAAAGGTGAAACGCTGTCGGAGGAGAACGTGACGGTTAAAAGGCCGGGAACGGGAATAAGCCCCATGAAATGGGATAGTGTTATTGGAACAGTAGCTAAAGCAAAGTTCACCGAGGACGAGATAATAGAACTATGAGAGTCATTTTCATAGGGTCTGTTGAATCAAGCAGAAGAATGTTGGAGAAACTGCTACATCTAAGAGCGAATATTGTGGGTGTCGTAACTCAAAAAAGCTCAGCTTTCAATGCTGATTTTGCAGACCTCACCGATATATGCGAAGGATGCTCTATCCCCTATCGGTATGTAGAAAAAATAAATGAGAGGGAAACTATCCAGTGGATAGAGCGCTTGTTGCCTGATGTTATCTTCTGTTTCGGCTTCTCTCAACTACTGAATAATGAGGTCTTAGGTATAGCTCCAATGGGCGTTATCGGATTTCATCCTGCCAAGCTTCCTCAAAATCGAGGCAGGCATCCTATAATATGGGCCTTAGCTTTAGGACTTGAGAAGACTGCTTCAACCTTTTTTTTCATGAGTAAAGATGCAGATGATGGCGATATTCTAAGTCAAGTTGATATTGAGATTACGTATGAGGACAACGCAAGAACACTTTATGACAAAATAATAAGTGCAGCGTTGATACAGATAGAAACGTTCCTTCCGAAATTATATGACAAAACGTTTCGGCGTACTTCTCAAGATCGTGCACAGGCGAATTACTGGAGAAAGCGGATAAAGAAAGACGGAGAAATAGATTTTAGAATGTGCAGCAGGACAATTTATAATCTTGTTCGAGCACTAACAAAGCCCTACGTAGGAGCTCACGTTGTATATAAAGGGCATGAAGTAAGAGTGTGGGATGCAAGAGAGGTCCAAGTAAATTTGAGTAATATAGAGCATGGTAAAGTTATAAACGTCGCACAAGGCCAAGTATTGGTAAAATGCGCGGATAATGCGATTCTCCTTATAACCCATGAGTTTGAAGGCTTGCCTATAGTAGGAGAATACTTGCAATGAGGAAAGTGTTGGTTCTCGCAGCCCATCCTGACGATGAAACCCTTGGTTGTGGCGGCACACTGCTAAAACACAAGGCGAGCGGTGATGAGATACGTTGGCTTATTGCTACATGCATGAGAGAGGAGGACGGTTTCCAGCGCGAAAGAATAGTGGCGAGAAAGGAAGAGATAGAAAGAGTAACCACTATGTATGGATTTGATGAGGTCTACAATCTTGATGTGCCGGCCATGAAGACGGATGAGATACCCATCGGCGAGCTGGTAAATAGGATATCTACTATATTTCAGCTGATTAAACCAGAGACTCTTTATCTTCCTTTCAAAGGAGATATTCATAGCGACCATAGAATACTTTTTGAGGCTGCATACAGTTGCACAAAAGCATTCAGACACCCTCTTCTAAAGAGAGTGGCAATGTACGAGACCATTAGTGAGACTGAATTTGCCCCGAGTTTGTACGGGCATGCATTCATTCCAAACTATTTTATAGACGTTAGTGATTTTTTGCATGAAAAGCTCGAAATAATGAGGGTCTATAAGAGTGAGATTGGGGAGCATCCGTTTCCCAGGAGCATAGAAAACATAAAATCCCTGGCAACTTTCAGAGGAGCTACGGCGGGATGTCAATATGCGGAGAGTTTCGTAATTTTAAAGGAGATATGGTAAAGAGAAAGATTTGTATATTTAGTGGTACAAGGGCGGAGTATGGTCTCCTGCGGCCGCTTATGCATGAGATTAATAGGGATGAAGGCTTGCAACTTCAGATAATAGTTTCCGGCATGCATTTAGCTCCAGAATTCGGTTTGACATATAAGGAAATAGAAGCTGACGGATTTCAAATAAACAAAAAAGTGGAGATTCTCTTAAGTTCTGATACATCGGTAGGTTTGGCCAAATCCGTAGGATTGGGGCTCATAAGCTTTAGCGAGACTCTCGAGGAGCTAAAGCCGGATATAGTAGTGGTCCTTGGTGATAGGTTTGAGGCACTTGCCGCTGCAACTGCAGCACTGATTTGCAGGGTTCCCCTTGCCCATCTACACGGAGGAGAAGCAACTTTTGGCCTGATCGATGAGGCCATAAGACATTCAGTAACTAAAATGAGCCACTTGCATTTCACTTCTACAGAAGAGTATAGGCGGAGAGTCATCCAGCTGGGAGAGCAGCCGGAGAGAGTGTTTGCTGTAGGCGCTATAGGGCTGGACACAGTTAAAAAACTGAGGTTCCTCTCCAAGGCGGAGCTGAAGCGACAGTATGGCATAAAGTTTAACAAGCACAACGTGCTTGTTACGTTTCATCCGGTTACATTAGAAAATAACACCTCGGAGGTACAGTTTAAAGCTTTGCTCAGAGCTTTAGACGTGCAAAAGGATACGACTATCATCTTTACTAAGGCAAATGCCGACATGGGGGGACGAATAATCAATAGGCTAATCGATGAATATGTTGCAACTCGCCCGGAAAAATCGTTTGCATTCTGTTCACTTGGGCAGCGCGGATACTTATCAACAATGCGCTGCGTTGATGCAGTAGTAGGCAACTCATCGAGTGGAATTCTTGAGGCCCCTAGTTTAGGAGTTGGTACGATAAATATCGGCAGGCGGCAAGAGGGCAGGATAAGAGCAACGAGCGTTATTGATTGTGAGCCGACAACCTCGGCGATAAAGAAAGCGATAGGACATCTATATTCCGATGAATTCCAGAAACACCTTCGGACGGTACAGAACCCCTACGGCGATGGAAATACTGCACTGAGGATTAAGGATATTCTAAAAAAACACGACATAAAGAGTATGGGTAAAAAGATTTTTTTCGATTTGCCTGGCTATGGTACGAAAGGAAGAGCGATTTGAGTTTCGAGTGCTGGATCCCCATAACCGAACACTCGACATGGGTGATCGATATGGAATACTTCACTGCCAGTATATATCAGATGGAGTGTTCAGCTGAAAATGAGTCTCTATCGAGGTGAATTGAATGCTGCAGAAGGAAATGCTGATTACCGAGACGGAGTCTATAAAAGACACCCTGAAACAGTTGGACCGGTGCGCCGAGAAGGTGCTGCTGGTCGTGGACAAGAGGGGCAGGCTCCTCGGCGCCATTACCGACGGCGATATCAGGCGGTATATCCTGGCGGGTAAGAGTCTGGATACCGATATCAGCGAGGTTTACAACAGGAAACCCACCTTCATAAGGAAGTCGGAATTCAGTACGAAGGAAGCGAAGAAGATTCTCATCAAGAGGAAGATCGAACTGCTTCCGGTGGTGGATGATGACAACAAGGTGGTGGATTTTGTTACCTGGAAAGAGGTCTTTTCGGAGGATACGAACGGAAAGTCGACGAGCAGAAAGCTCTGCGTTCCCGTCGTCATTATGGCGGGAGGGAAGGGGACGCGGCTGGAGCCCTTCACCACAATACTGCCGAAACCGCTGATCCCTATCAAGGATAAACCTATCATCGAGATCATCATCGACAAGTTCAGGGATTTCGGCATCAAAGACTATTACCTCACCTTAAATTACAAAGGGGAGATGATCGAGGCCTATTTTAAACATATCGATAAGGACTATACTTTGCACTACGTGTGGGAGGAGGACTTCTGGGGGACCGGGGGGAGCCTGAAGCTCCTGGAAGACGAAATAGCGGATACCTTTATCGTTTCCAACTGCGATGTCATCGTCAAGGCCGATTTCGAAGAGGTGGTCCATCTGCATAAAAAGCAGAACGCCTCGATGACAGTCCTCTCTTCTATTCAGCATTACAAGATTCCGTACGGCGTTATCAACTTCAAGAACGGCGGAAGGATTACGGACATTCTCGAGAAGCCGGAATATACCTTCACCATCAATACGGGCGTTTATGTGCTGAGCAGAGAGGTCCTCCGCTATATCCCCGAGCGGTCGCATTTCGATATGACCGACCTGATGACCTGCCTCCTGAAGCACCACAAGAAGGTCGTCACCTATCCGGTGAATGAGAATGAATATGTCGATATCGGTCAGTGGGAAGAGTACCGCCGGGCCGTCGATAAGCTGCACATATAAGAACACATATAAGAAAAGGGATAAAGAGACCAGTGTACAATGGAAAAAGAATAGTGGCCCTCATCACGGCACGGGGCGGCAGCAAGGGACTGCCGCGAAAGAACATCAGGCCCCTGCTTGGCATGCCGCTTATGGCGTGGTCCATAGAGCAGGGGCTTGCAAGCAGGTATCTTGATGGCGTCATCGTGAGCACCGACGACGAGGAGATCGCCGCTGTAGCGCGGCAGTGCGGTGCGGAGATTCCTTTTTTGAGGCCGGCGGAGCTTGCCTCGGATGAAGCGAAATCGGTCGATGTCATTGCCCATGCCTTGGCGTTCCTCAAAGAGAGGGGAAGCGTGTTCGATTATCTGCTGCTCCTCGAGCCGACATCGCCGCTCAGAGAGGTGAGCGATATCGATACTGCAATAGAACGACTGCTGGAGCACCCCACTGCTAAGGCACTGGTGAGCGTTGCAAAACTCGAGAGCGGACATCCGGAGTTTAATGTGATTATTGATGAGCAGACGGGATGCCTTCGCAGGATGAACGGCAGTGCGGACTTCAAGGTTTTGAGGCGTCAGGAGCTTTCGGAGGTGTTCTTTCTGGAAGGGAGTATCTATCTTTCTGAAACTGAGATGCTGTTGTCCAGACAGACCTTCTATCATGAGTTGACGCTCGCCTATCCTGTACCGCGATGGAAATCGCTCGAAATTGATGAGCTGTGCGACTTCATCTGTGCCGAAGCCCTGCTAAAGGCCCGGCAGGAAGGACTTTTTTAGTGAAGAGATTTCTGATCATAGGATTGGGCTCGATGGGTAAAAGAAGGATAAGGAATCTGAGGGCCCTGGGATATGACGACATTACCGGCTTCGACTTGAGGGCCGAGCGCAGAGAAGAGGCTGAAGGAGATTTCGGGATATGCACCGTTACCGACCTGCACACCATCGACGAGTTCGATGCGGTGGTTATCTCCACCTCGCCGGCCCATCATACCGCCTACATACAGTTGGCTATAGAGAAAGGAAAACCCTGCTTCGTGGAGCTGAGCCTTTTGGTGCAAAATCTCCCCGATCTCGACCGCACCTCACGGGCAAAAGGAGTGCTCGTTGCGCCTTCCTGCACGTTCAGGTTTCATCCGTCGGTGCGGCTGATAAAGCGACTCGTTGAGAGCGGAGACTACGGGAGGGTCACTTCCTTCACCTATCATTCAGGGCAGTATCTTCCCGACTGGCATCCGTGGGAGAATATACGGGACTTCTTCGTGAGCAAGAAAGAGACCTCGGGCTGCAAGGAGATCCTCTCCTTCGAGCTGCACTGGATGACCTATGTCCTCGGAATGCCCCGGAACCTCATCGCCCTCAGCGGCAGGGCAGCCACGCTCGATATCGATATCGACGATGCCGTGGCTGTCAGCATGGAGTTCGACCGCGGCATAGGAGTCCTGTTTGCCGATACGGTCTCGCGGTTTGCGACGAGGAGCCTCATTCTCAACCTGGAAAGGGCGCAGCTGCGGTGGGACTGGGAGCAAAAGCTTGTAAGGCTCTATGATGCCGATACAAAGCAATGGACCGGGTATCCGGAGCCCGAAGGGCATGCGCATAGCGGCTATAACGCGGGTATCGTGGAGCAGATGTACATTGGAGAGCTGCAGACGTTCATCGAGGCGGCAGAGAGAGGGAGGCCCTTTCCGCTCTCTCTGAGCGATACTATCAGGATTCTCGAGCTGATCGAAGCCATAGAAGAAAATTCATATGCCACTAAGAGTGCCGGAGGGAAACGATGAAGTACTGTACGCGGTGCATAACGCCGGAAACACACGATACGATTATGTACGATGAAGAGGGGGTCTGCAGCGTCTGCAGGCAGATCGAATACAAACAGGAGAAGATCGATTGGGACGAGCGGAGACGGCAGCTCGACGAGCTCGTCGTCCAGTATAAGGATAAGGGGATGTATGACTGCGTCGTGCCGTTCAGCGGCGGCAAAGACAGTACGTTTCAGTTATGGTATATCGTCAAGCAGCTGGGGCTGAAGCCGTTGGTCGTGCGGTTCAATCACTGGGGGTACCGGCCTCTCGTTCTCGAAAATAATACGCGCACATTCAAGCAGCTCGGTGTCGATGTGATTGAATATACGCCCAACTGGCATGTCGTGCGTGAGTTGATGCTCGAATCATTCAAGAGAAGGGGCGATTTCTGCTGGCATTGCCATACCGGCATCTATGCGGGCGTCATGCATATGGCCCTGCGCTTCGGGGCGCCGCTTATCTTCTGGGGCGAGTCGCTCGCCGAGTACGCATCCTGGTACTCATACGAGGAGATGGAAGAAGTTGACGAGAAACGCTTCAACCGCGTTATGAATCTCGGTATGACGGCGGAGGATATGTATGAATTCCTCGGTGGAAGAGTAAGCAAGAGGGACTTATGGATGTTTGCATTCCCGCCGCGTCGTGACCTGATGAAGCTCGGATGCCGCTCGATCTGCCTGGGCAGCTACATCAAATGGGACACGAAGAAGCAGGTCGAGATCATTAAGCGGGAGCTTGGCTGGAAAGGGCAGGAAGTGGAGGGGCGGCATCCCGATTATGACTACGAAAAAATCGAATGCTTTTTCCAGGGCATCAGGGATTACTCGAAGTACATTAAGCGTGGTTATGGACGCACCAATCATCTCGCCAGCATAGATATCCGCAATAAGCGGCTGACTCGTGAAGAGGGGTGGAAGATGGCGCAGGAGTTCGACGGAAAGCGCCCGGCATTCCTCGATCGCTTCCTCGAGATACTGCAGATCACCGAAAATGAGTTTTATGAGATACTGACGAAGTTGAGCGTCCATCCATGGAAATTCGACAGGACAGAAGTAGCGACAGGAAAGCCGCTCCCCGATATGGAGCAATGGGACTGCACTAAAGTAGACAAACCGATCGGTCCTCCAAAGGACAAGAAAGAGAAGGCAGAAGCGTATATATGATCGCAATTATCGATTATGGTATGGGCAATGTCCGTTCCATAATCAATGCACTCTACTATATCGGCTATGATGCGGTTATCACCGCTGAGCCGCAGCAGATCGATGATGCATCACACATCATCCTCCCCGGTGTCGGCGCTTTTGGCGATGCAATGGTAAATATTGTACGCCGCGGGCTGGATGAAATTCTGAAGAAGCAGGTGTTTGAGAAAGGAAAGCCTTTCATGGGAATTTGTCTGGGTCTGCAGCTCCTCGCAAAGTGCAGCGAGGAGCACGGCCATCACAATGGTCTTGGATGGTTCGATGCGGAAGTTCTAAAATTCAATCTCAACGGGAGCCGGCTGAAGATCCCGCATATGGGGTGGAACGAGATTACTCCGGCGAGCGACCATTTCCTTTTTTCTCATCTGAAGAATACTGAACGGACCTTTTACTTTGTCCACAGCTTCCATATTGTTTGCCATAAACAAAATGATGTTGCTGCCACCTGTGAATACGGCATCAACTTTAACGCAGCTATTGCTCGGGACAACATAGTTGCCACCCAGTTTCACCCCGAAAAGAGCCAGGACAATGGTATTCAGGTCCTGAAGAATTTTCTCGAATGGAATCCATAGCCGCATGGTGAAGAAAAGAATTATTCCCAAATTTCTTATAAAAGACGGCCGACTGGTAAAGGGAGTTCGCTTCCATGAGAATTTCCGCGAGGCAGGAAACCCGGTGACGACTGCCAAGGTTTACGATGCCTATGGTGTTGATGAGCTCATCTTTGTCGACATACAGGCGAGCGTCGAGAGTCGAGCAACTGTTGTTGATATCATTGAGCGCGTCTCCGAGGAAATCTTTATGCCTTTTACCGCCGGAGGAGGGGTGCGTACTCTGGACGACGTCAACAATCTGCTCAGGGCAGGGGCAGACAAGGTTTCGGTGACTACCGCTGCTGTCGAGAACCCTCGTTTTATCAAGGAGGCGGCGAGCCGGTTCGGCGACCAGTGCATGATTGTCTGTATTGACTATAAAGAAACTGCGCCAGGGGTCTTTCGCGTCTTTACCCATGGAGGCTCAAGGTCCACCGATCTCGAACCCCTTGAGTTTGCATTGACCCTGCAGGACCACAGCTGCGGTGAGATCGTCCTGTGTTCCATTGACCGGGACGGAACTATGTCGGGATACGATCTGGAGCTGATTCACAGGGCGAGCGAGCGTCTGGAAATCCCCCTGATCGCCTCGAGCGGGGCGGGAAGCCTGCAGGACTGCATCGATGCCTTTGACGCGGGTGCATCGGCGATAACCATCAGCAGCATGTTTCTCTTCACCGACCACAGCCCCATAAAAGTACGGTCGTTCCTGTGGTCGAAAAATGTTAACGTCAGGGCGAGCAAGAGCAGCAGGAATTGATAATGAAGCTATCACTCGATAGAAACGATTTAGCGGACTACGTGAGCTGCCAGACGGAAAACTTCTTTCCCGATAAGAGGAGCGGAATACGGGAAGCCATTGTGCGGCATCTCGACAGAACGCTCGAGAGAGTCGCATACTGCTTCTCGAAAATCGATGTCAAATACTTCAGAGAAGGAGATGATGTATTTTTTAATCATCTCCACGGCGACCACTACGCCATGTTTTTATATCTTTTGTCGAATACCATCCATAGAGCCTCAGGTGATCCTGCCGCCTGCGCGAAGCTGTTCCAGCTGAACAGGGCGCTTCACGGCATCGATGCTTTTTATGAAGTGGAGCTGCCGGAGATATTTCTCTTTGTCCATCCTCTCGGTACCGTGCTGGGAAGAGCGAGCTACGCGAATTATTTTCTCGTCTATCAGCAGTGCAATGTCGGCAGCAATAAGAATGTGTATCCAACACTTAAAGAATATGTGAGCCTTCACCCGGGGGCGTCAGTATTAGGGAGTTGCGTCGTTGAAGAAAATTGCACGATTGGAGCGGGCTCTCTGCTGCTGGATAGGAATCTCGAAAAGAATAGCGTCTATGTCGGGAATCCGAAATCGTTCAGCATTAAAGAGTCTGCCGAGAGGAACCCTATCTGGACGCTTAACTGATGAAATTAAGGAGAGCGATGGAGCGATGAATAAAGAAAGCATGGAAACCGAAAACAGCGGCGTTGTGTTATATAGAAAGGCGAAGAGAATCATACCGGGCGGAACACAACTGCTCTCCAAGCGGCCCGAGATGTTTCTTCCCGAGCAGTGGCCGTCCTACTATTCGAAATCCAAAGGCGTCGAGGTGTGGGACCTCGACGGAAATAAATTCGTCGATATGAGCATTTGCGGCGTTGGGGCCTGCATCCTCGGGTATGCCGACCGGGAGGTCGATACTGCGGTGAAGAAGGCCATTGCCGCCGGGACGATGTCAACACTGAATTGTCCGGAGGAGGTGGAACTCGCTGAGCTGTTGTGCGAGATTCACCCCTGGGCTGAGATGGCGAGGTTCGGCCGGTGCGGCGGTGAGGCCATGGCCGTTGCCGTGCGTATTGCCAGGGCAGCCACCGGCAGGGATAAAGTAGCCTTCTGCGGCTATCACGGCTGGCACGATTGGTATCTTTCGGCGAACCTGGCGGACGATAAAAACCTCGACGGCCAGTTGCTGCCGGGCCTGGAGCCCGCCGGTGTTCCGCGTGCCCTCAAGGGCACGGCCCTCCCTTTTCATTACAACAAACCTGAAACGCTGGATGCTCTCGTCGCCGCCGAAGGAGGTTCTATTGCCGCAATTGTCATGGAGCCGGTAAGGCACGCGGAGCCCGACCTGACATTTCTCTCCTATGTACGTGCGACCGCGGAGAGGATCGGTGCGGTGCTGGTCTTCGATGAAGTCACTTCCGGCTGGCGCATGAATGTCGGAGGCATTCACCTGCTTTATGGCATCACCCCCGATATCGCCGTGTTCGCCAAAGGCATAAGCAACGGCTATCCTATGGCAGCGATTATCGGGAAGAGAGCGGTGATGGAAGCAGCGCAGAAGACCTTTATCAGCAGTACCTACTGGACCGAAAAGATCGGGCCTGTAGCGGCGCTGGCGACGATCAGAAAGATGCAGCACGATAGTGTGCCCGAGCATTTATGCAAGATCGGCAGTCGCATACAAAGGCTCTGGCAGAAGACAGCAAAGAAATACGGCCTGAAGATGAAATTGCACGGAATTCCGCCCCTGAGTATCTTTGCCCTGGATTACGGTGAGCAATCGCCGGCGCTCCACACCCTGTTTACCCAGGAAATGGTGCAACGGGGATTTATCGCATCCAAGGCGTTTTACGCAACGTACGCTCACAAAAGCAAGCACCTGTCGGCCTACGCGGCGGCCCTGGACGAGGTGTTCTCCGTACTCGCCGATGCCCTGAACAAAGGCAGGATAGCTGAAGCGCTGCGGGGACCTGTGGCGCACAGCGGATTTAAACGATTAGCATAGCAAAGTTATGGCCGGTCTATGGTAGTATAGAGAGGCTTTCAATCCCGAGGAGGATGAATGATGGAAAAAACAACTCCCTACGCGGCAAATTACAATTCCGCTCTTTCTTTTCTGAAGCTGGACCAGAAAGAGCCTGCAATAGAGACATTGAAAAGGGCACTGTCCCAGGTGCCCGAAGCCGACAAGAGCGAAGACAATGCAACCTACTTGGGTATATTGGCGTCGCTCGCTTTCTTGTCACTGGAAAAGCGTGAATCCCGACAAGCAGCGGCCTATGTGGACGAGGGTCTCACGGTGAAAAAGAACCACGCAGACCTGCTGTTTGTGAGGGCACTTTTGCTTGTTGATGCGCAACGCTTCGATGAAGTGCTCGAGACAGCCGTTCATTATTTATTGGCGTTGCAAGAGAGTGATGCGCCTCGGTACGGCTATAGGTACACCCATCCCGGGGCTCTAAAAGAAGTGTATGATACGCTTATCCCCATGGCCTGCCGCTATGCTTTACAGTATGATCAGATTAAAGATATTGTAGACAAACTGTGGCATTCTACAAAGAGTGAATGGATAAAGAGAGCGCATGAAGCGATGGAGAAGGCCGGTGCCGCACGGAACTGCCAAACGAATTGATGAAAAAAATATTTGTGCCTATAAGCGAACGGGACTATCTTTCCACAGACAGGAGGTTTTTTTATCTCCTTAAAAGATTGTCCGCTCACTTCATTATAGAGTTCGCCACAATTTCGAAGGAAGTTTTCGATGATGTAAATAAGCGGATTCAGGGTGCTGCAAACATAAAAATAACCCTACTCGAGTCAAAAAATCTGCCCCTCACCCTTGATTTCAGGACAAATCTCGTAAAGGCTTTTGTCCAATACACGTATGATATCGCTATCCCCCGGACAGATCTCAAACTGTGGAAGGTGGCGGCATTCGATGATTTCTGGGGGCATGTTGCAACTACGTCTTTTGAGGAGTTCCCTCCCATTGATGCCGATGTTATCTTGCTCCCGCTTATGTCCTATGATGACACGCCTTGGGAAGACATGGATGTCTTTTATACGTCCGTAGCATTCAAGGCGAAAGAGGCCGGTATCAAAGTGATTGGCTTTCAGTTGTATCCTGTTTTTCAGGGGCTCAAATTGATGCCGCTTCTTATGGATGCACTCGTGGTCAGAAAAGAGTACGAGAGACAGTATTACATTGACAGAGGTATTGATCAAGAGAGAATTTATCTCTTGACAGAGAAGCGGGACATCTATTCTATTTCTCCTATTGACGATATGTATAAAAATCATATTTATAACGATCAAATAGACATCGGTCGGGATGAACTGGCAGTCGTCGTGTATAATCATACGCGATACCGGCCGCTTGTGAAGCAGATTATCGCAACGATCGGCAGTGCTCATTTCCCGATAGTGCTCTCGCTGATAAAGCGGGACTATCAAGTGAGAGATCTCAACGAATCTACCGTCATACAGGATTTTTATCTTGATGAGGCTCAGAGTGCAGGATGCCGATTCTATGTCGTCGATGCGGGCAGCACCGTTCCTATTGTGATGATATCCGACGTGATCTTGTCGCCGACGTATATCGCTCCCGTTGAATTTGCCGCACGGTACGGCAAAAGAGCGCTGGTCTATAATCCCTTTTATGATGCGTTCCCCGATGTGGAGGGAACTACATTCATCAATAATCCTCGGGATCTCCTGGCAGAGTTGAAAAAAGCTTACGACGAAAAAGCAAGAGCCGTCGAAATGTCGGATGTCATACATGCAGTTTTCGGGAAAACGTCATGACACTTAAAGGGAAACGGATTGCCTGCTTTATCGCGATGCCCCAGCATACCCGGTTCTTTCTGCCCATTCGAGAAAGGATAATAAAAGAGGGTGGAGAGCTGCTTTTTATTGTTCCCCTTGCGGAGTATCCTTTTGAGTTGGACCTCATCAGGAGGAAACTTCCCTTCAAGTACTACTCCGATTATATGAACGAGCGGGTGAGGGAGAGCGTGAAGGATGTCACCCTGAGACTCTTATCGGAGTGGACGAAGACCTGCTATAAATGGGATGGTTTCAGCCGGTGGCCGTTGTTCAAGCAGAGCTGGTTTTTCGAGCAGCTCGTAGAGGAATATTTCTGTATGGAGCGCTTTATCGAGGTTGAGCGGCCTGACCTGTTTATAGCCAACCACGAGTGCTCGCGGTGGGGCAAGACTATAGGCCATCTTGCCTACAGGAGAGGTATCCCCTTCGTGACCTTTCAAGAGGGCGACTATCACACCGACCAGATGGCTTTTACCATTCATACGGAGTTCTCGACCGTTGACCTGCTCTGGGGCCAAAGGACCATAAACTTTCTGAGCAAATACAAAAACTCTTCCGATAAAATGATTCCTATCGGTAACACCCACATCGATGGAGCGGTGCATGAATACAGCACCCCTGACATGAGAGCAACCATCAGGAAAGAGCTGAATATTCCCTCCGCTAAAAAGGTCGTACTTTTCTTTCTCGATATTCTTTACGGCGGCATGGAGGATAAGGAGAACTGGCGTTCCATACTTAAGGGCCTTGAGGAAATGAGCGGCGAAGTGGCGTACGTCTTCAAGTGGCATCCGCTCGTCTACCAGCATGCCTTCGAAAATATCAAGAACATATTTAAGGAGCTTTGTCCCTCGGCACTCATCCTTTATACCTATGAGCCGTACAAGCTGCTGGCAATAGCCGACTATTGCGTTACCTTCGGCAAGACAACGCTGGCGGTCGAGGCGATTGCCTTCGGCAAACCGTTATTCTCCTTTCCCAATAGCAACGCAACTGATGATATGTATGTAGGCATGGGTGTTGCCCAGTCGGTCTTTCCCCCGGGGAATTGGTCTCCGCTCTTCGACACTGTCAAGAACGGAGTACCTCGGGACATCCTTGCTAACGTCAAACGATACGTGGAAGAGTACTTCTACAAACTTGACGGGAAATCGGTCGAAAGGACAATCGACATAATGAACTTTGTTCTTGATGTGAAAATGCACCTTAAGGATGTCAGGCCGGTGGTGATGAGGGAAGCGGCAGTTGCAGGGCGGGTGAGCTTTGTTGTCCCTTCAGGCGACGACCCGGAAGCACTCCTCGCAACGCTTACCTCGCTGGCTCAAAACGTGAAGCATCCGGACTGGGAGGCGGTGATACCGGTAGGCTGTTGTTCCGAGATGAGGGAAGTCCTCGCCGGAGTTTCAGGCGATATGACGATCGTCGATGTCGATGTTCCCGGTCTTGCACACGCCTACAACAAAGGCACCGGGGCTGCCTCGGGCGAGCATCTCGTTTTTATGCGGCCGGGGATCGTTTATTTTAATGATGCAGGGCTTGTTGAAGCGACAAAGGCCGGCATAGCCGGTGTCCCGCTCAAGAATGCCGATATGACGCCGTACTGCTTGGGCATCGGATACGACTTCAACTTCACTCCCTATAGGATCACCGAAGAAGGGAAACAGCCAGAGGCGGTCGGCGGCGGGCTTGTCGCAATGAGCCGGTCCTCCTTTGATCGACTCTCCGGCTTCGATGAGGAGATTGCCAATCATCTGATCGAGCCCGACCTCTGCCTGAAGGCAAAGGATGCCGGCATTCCGGTCCACTACCTTCCGGATTGCCTTGCCATCAACTATAAAGAAACTTTTTTCGGCAGCGACGTCTCGGACGACACCTGGCGGAACAGGGCCAGATTCTTTGCAAAGTGGGTGGGCAAACTGCCCAAGGACGATGATTTCCTCAGCTTTGTCAGCAACTTGTTAAAGATTTAGCATCATTTTAGTGACGGTGGTCACATTTTCTTCACAAAGCTCCGGGGCTCAACCTCCCTGAGCTTTATTACTGCTTAAAAAACAATAGTATAACCGCCCCTGCCGTTCATGGAAAATGATTAAAGTCCTCACCTTCCGCCCCGATAACAATCTCAGAGGCCGAAAGGGTCTTGAACAAAGAGTGGGTAAAAGGAGGTGATTTCGGCAGGAAGCCCACAGTTCCAGCTCCCTCAAGCTTCTACATAAGGGCAGGATGCCCGAAAAAACAATAGTCAGTAAGCAGAGAGCAGTTACGCTATAACGCAGAACGCTCAACGCTGAACGCTAACATTCACGGAGGAAGAAATGGCTCTTACCATTAACACCAACCTGTATGCCCTCAACACCCAGAGAAACCTGAGAAAATCCGAATCGCCTCTCGCTTCAGCAATGCAGAGATTGTCGTCGGGCTTGAGGATCAACTCATCCAAGGACGACGCGGCCGGTCTCGCTATTGCAACCAGAATGACCCGCCAGATCACCGGTCTGTCGGTCGCGATGAGAAACGCCAACGACGGCGTGTCCTTTGCTCAGACCGCTGAAGGCGCGATGGATGAAATGGTGACCGCGCTCCAGAGAGTGTATGAGCTGGCCAACCAGTCGGCGAGCTACAACACCTCGCTGGACAGAAGCTCGATGAACACGGAAGTCACGGAGCTCGTGTCCGAGCTGAACCGTATCGTTTCACAGACCAGATATAATGGTGAGCAGTTCCTGAACAAGTCGACCAGTATCGCCATCCAGGTCGGTATTGAAGTCAATGAGACGCTGACCATCGCCACGAGCAACGTTTCGCCTACTGCTTATGGCGTCCAGTCCTCACGGACCAACTTCGATGATACCACGACAAACCTGCAGAGTATAGCAAGTAGTGTAGCCGGTATCAGTTGGGCCAAGAGTAACGGTATGGCTGCCGGCACTACTCTTGCTGGAGTGTCCCTCGGCGACCAGATCTCTTCCGATACTTTGGTCAACAATAGCAACGCGATGATCACCCGCATCAATCAGTACACGGCCCAGACGAATGTTACGGCCTTCTCATTCGGAAACACGTACGTTTCGACGGCAAATGTCGGCACCGTCGATACCGCTGCTGGCGGCGTTAATGTGCTTGCGGGCTATTTCAGCATCAACGGTATCGCCATTGGCTCAACAACCAACACTGCTTCAACCTCGGTTGGCTTGGCGAGCGCCGTTATAACGGCAATCAATGCCAAGACTTCCCAGACCGGCGTTACCGCTGTGTTCCTGGGCACCGCCGATACCGGCGCTACCACCTACGGTATCGCCCTGGTCAATACGAACGGAGCAGAGATCAAAGTGTCAGTATCCACCGCCAACTCCGGCACCGCGAGCGCTGCAGCGGCATACTTCGGCACCGCCGGCGGTTCTATTGCAGCGGGGCAGAATGGACAGATCATCTACAGCGCACCGTTGGGCGAGTCGTCCAAGGCCGTCTCCAGCGCCACCGCGGCGGCTGCATTCGGCATCTCGACCTCTCTGACAGCAATCGCTTTGAACAACTCGAAGTCGATCAACGATATCGGTATTACCACCGTTGGCGACTCGAACATCGCCATCCTCGCCGTAAAGCAGGGTCTCGAGACGATCAACAGCGAAAAGGCAAAGCTCGGCGCCAAACTGAACAGGCTCGAGTCCACTATCAGAAACCTTGACAACGTGCGCGAGAACATCAGCGCTGCTAAGTCGAGGACCATGGACGCCGACTTCGCCGTGGAGACCGCGAACCTGACGAAGTCGCAGATCATGCAGCAGGCCGGTATCTCGATGCTGGCCCAGGCGAACACGCTGCCGCAGCAGGTGCTCTCACTGCTCGGCAGGTAATCCGGCAACAGCCATCGGCTGAGTAAGTAATAACAAGAGGACCCTTCCTCCTCGAAAGAGGGGGAAGGGCTCAAAAAAATGAATATAACGGCGATAAACATATCAGGTACGAAGGCTGTCAACAGTGCCGAGGATGTCTCGGCAGGTACTGCCCGGCAGACGAAAGAGAAGCCGAACCGGTCCTTGCTTATCGCTCCGGAAGCAAAGTCTTCGCAGGAGTCCGGTGAGCCGGAGAAGAAGGCCGAGGTTATCGAGCCGGTCAAAGCGGATATGCTCAAGGCCTTTTTTGCGGTCGATAGGGACGATAATGTGGTGATCCGGTTCGTCGATAGTGAAGGCAAGATCGTCAAGCAGTTTCCGCCGGAAGAGTATCTCGAGATGATGAAACAGCTCGAGGAGACTGTTGAGAGCCTTTTCAGCGTGAAGGTGTAGCGCTCCCGCGGCATTTGCAACCAGGAGCGCTCCAGCCCGAGCACTGACATAATGTTGGAATCGAACGGTTCCAGGCGGGAGAGGTACATTCCTGACCGGCTTGGAACATATCTATAGATTTATAAAAAACAGTGACTGCACTGGAGGAGGGTGGATATGGCAACGAGTCCCACGGGTGGATCAGGGCTTGATATAAACTCGATCGTCAGCCAGCTGATGCAGATCGAGCAGCGGCCGCTCCAGCGGCTGCAGCAGCGGCAGGCCGATTATCAAGCTAAGATAAGCGCCTATGCCACGCTGTTGAACGGCATCACTACCCTGAAGGGCGCTGTTTCCGCTCTGAAAGGGGCCTCTCTGGGGATGTCCGCCTCGCTCTCCGACTCCACCTATCTTACCGCCTCCGCTTCCAGCACCGCTGCGGCGGGGACCCATACTGTCCAGGTAGGCGCTCTGGCGAGCGCTCAAAGCGTGTACTCGATCCGCTTCGGCTCATCGAGCGGCGCTGTTGCGGACCTCTCAACGGTGATGAGTCAGAAGTTGAAACTCCAGGTGGGGACCGGCACGGCGAAAGAGATAACCATAGACTCGACCAATAACACCCTTTCGGGAATCAGGGACGCCATCAACACCGCCAACGCCGGCGTTACGGCGGCTATTGTGAAGGAAACCGATAAATTCATTATAGAAGCGGGCAAGAACGACACTGTCCAATTCAGCGACGGGTCAGCAAGGACAGCGACTATTGCCGCAGGGACCTACACCGGTGCCGAGCTCGCCACGGCTCTGCAGACGGCCCTGAACGGGGCAGGCTCGACAAACACCTTTGCGGTGGACTACAATTCAACCTCACTGAACAAGTTCACCATCAAGAACGATGGGGGACCGGCTGCAGTGGATCTCCTCTGGTCCGACGCCGGGAGCACCGCACGCCAGATGCTGGGGTTCAATGTTCCTACCAGCACCGTCGCCGTCGGCGCGTCGGCTACTGCCGACAGCACGGCTGACGGAACCTATAAGCTTACCCTCGCCAGCTCGATGGGCGCCAGCAACAGGATTGTGCTGCAGGTCGATGAAGACAACGATGGCACATATACCGATGCGGGTGCAGAGGCGGACACCTTCGGGCTGTCGGCGCTCGCCTTTAACCCGACGTACGATGCCGAGGGCGCAACGAACGGCGGGATAAGAAACATGGAGCAGTCCGCCAAGGGAGTCGATGCGAAAGTAAAGGTCAACGGCATCGAGCTGTTCAGGGGAACCAACAGCATTAGTGACGTGATTGAAGGAATTACCCTGAATCTCGTAAAAGCGGACAGCAACTATCCCAACGGTACCGCTGCGACATTGACAGTCACCCAGGACACCGGTGCCCTATCGGTGAAAATCTCGTCGTTCATGGGCGCTTATAATCAGGCAATGACTGCCATAAAGGGCTTGAAGGGGACTACGGGCCAATTCGGCGTGCTGCGAGGTGATTCGATCCTGACCACTCTGGCAAGTACGATGAAGTCCATAACGACCACACGGTACGGCAATTACGAGACGAACAATACACTCACCTGGCTGGGCATTACCCACGACAAAACAGGGGTCCTGAGCTTTGATTCAGCCAAGTTGACCGCCGCCCTTACGGCTGACCCGAGCAAGGTGACCGACATGCTCGATAAGATGGCGACCGCCTACGAGTCGACATTGAACGGCTATATCAACACGAGTATCCCGTCCGGGCAGGATGGCTACAAGACGCGGATGAAGAGTGTACAGCTCGATATGGAGAACATGACGAAGCGATTGGAGAAGACCGAGGCCGGCCTTCGGAAGAAATTCATCAATCTCGATACGCTGCTCACGCAGCTCCAGGGAACCGGCAATTACGTAACGCAGCAGATGGACTGGTTAAAGAAGTCCTTTGGAGGGAAGTAAGTAATGATCAACCCTGCCTACGCGCTCAATGCCTACAAGCAGACGCAGGTGGAGACGACGACCAATCCCATGGAGCTGATCGTCATGCTGTACGACGGCGCAATGGAGTCTCTCGACAAAGCCGCTGCCGCCATGATGATGAAGGAGCTCCCGGTCAAGATCAAGTATATCGATAAGGGGCTGGCGATCATCGAGGAGCTTCTCAATTCACTCAATGCTGAAGCGGGCGGTGAAATAGCGCTGCAGCTCGAAGACCTCTATTTTTACATGATTAAGGAAATAACGCTTGCGAACATAAGCAACGACCCTGAAAAAATCAGGCATATAATAGTTCTCCTCAAGGAATTGCGGGAAGCGTGGGTCCATATACGAAATACGCTGTAGAAGTGCAACAAACAGTCGATTATATAGTAGAGAGCAGCAGAAGCCTTTCTGCTGCTTTTATTTGATCTTCAGAGCGATTGGCGAAGCGTAAGAGGCGGTTTATGCGTACCCCGAATTCAGCGGCATCTGAAAGGACACGACCGGCGTCATGGACATAGCGGCAGTCATCGGGCTCCTTCTCGGCATCAGTGCGGTGGTGGGAGGCAATATTATCGAGGGCGGCACCACGGCGCATCTGGTCCAAGGGGCTGCGGCGCTGATCGTCCTCGGCGGCACCTTCGGCGCGACCCTGCTCAGCTTTTCCACCCATGACATCATCAACGCCTTCAAAGCCCTCGGTTTTGTCTTCGGCAGGAAGTCCTGCGAGCCGACGGAAGTGATCGAAGATATCCTGGGGCTCCTCGTGAAGGCGAGGAAGATGGGCCTCATCGCGATGGAGTCCCAGGTGAAGAATATCGAGAACGAGTTCCTCCGGAAGGGGCTCAACCTCGTGATCGACGGTATGACCCCTGCGATGATCAAGGAGATCCTCTACCAGGAGATCACCACCTACGAGGAGACGCTCAAGAAGGCGTCGAAGGTCTACGAATCGGCGGGAGGATATGCCCCTACCATAGGAATCCTCGGGGCGGTACTGGGGTTGATTCAGGTGATGAGAAACGTGGCCGACCCCTCGAAAATAGGCGGCGGTATCGCTGTCGCGTTCGTGGCGACCATCTACGGGGTCGGTTCGGCGAACCTGATCTTCCTGCCGATAGGGAAGAAGATCATGAACAGGCTGAAGGAAGAGATCTTCATCCGCGAGCTCATCGTCGAGGGGGTGCTCGGTGTCGAGAGCGGGGTGAACCCTTACTTCCTGAAGGCGCGGCTGAATGCGTTCCTGGCGGAACACGACAAAGAGGAATAAACACGGTAGAGCGTTTATCGCATTATAGCGCCATAGTGTTCATCGCGTTTATTGAGTTGAGGAGCTCATCTTTATGCTATAACGCTACAGACGCGATAAACGCTATACCGCGATAAACGCGAAACGGAGAGTACGATATGAGAGGAAGGCACAGAGGAGAGGAAGAGCACGATAACCACGAGCGGTGGCTCATCTCGTACGCGGATTTCATCACGCTCATGTTCACCTTTTTCGCCGCGCTCTATGCTCTCTCCTCGGTCGATAAGGCGAAGATGGAGAAGTTTTCTGGATCGCTGAAGCAGACGTTCAAAGTCATCGACGAGCCGATCCATGTCTACGAGGACAAAAGCAAGAGCATCGTCGAAGAGATGCAGAACCTCGTGAAGGGAGTAGAAGGCGTTACGGTGAAGAGCGAGCCGCGGGGCGTCGTGGTGACTTTTTCCGATCAGGCGCTCTTTGCCTCGGGCTCTGCTGAAATGAAGCAGGAGGCCTCTGCCGTGCTCGAGAAGATCGCCGCCAAGCTCCCGGCGATCTCAGGCCGTATCACTATAGAAGGGCATACGGATAATGTGCCGATTTCGGGCAGGTACACGTCGAACTGGGAGCTTTCCACCGCGAGGGCGGCGAGCATGCTCCATGCGCTCGTCGCAAAGGGCGCTGATCCCAACAGGTTCACCATAGCCGGGTATGCGGAATACCGGCCTGTGGCGAGCAACGATACGGAAGAGGGGAGGACGCGCAACCGCAGGGTCGAAATGATCATCGGCCAGAAGGCCGAGGTGGCCAGCGGGTTATAGTACCAGCACATAGCGAGAACCGGAGAGGATGCCATGGGTACAGGTATGGATGAAGAGAAATACATGAGGATGAGGGAGTTCTCCCGCGTTGACGCGCATCTGCCCTTTGCCGTACGCCTCGTTCCTCTGGATGAGAGGAAGACCCTCCGCAGCAGGGTATCGGGAGAGAGGGTGCTCGCCGAGTCACAGGTGCTGCCCGATCTCCAGGATAAGCTCCTCAATGACTGGATAAAGCTCCTGAATGCGAAGCTCGATACCGTTATCAGCATCCTCACCTTCCAGAAGGAGGGGTTCGGGTCGCTGCCGATCGCATCGGTGAACATCAGCGGCGCCGGCATTGGATTCGCTTCGGCGGAAAAATACACTGCCGGCGACGTGCTCGAGATAAAGATGATCCTCCCCATGATGCCGCCGGTGGCGCTCTATGTCTACGGGGAGGCGGTCAATATCGAGAAGAGGATGGACAGCTATTATATCGGTACGAAGTTTATCGCCATCGATGAAGAGATACGGGACGAGATCGTCAAGTTCGTATTCAGGAGACAGCGGGAGATACTGAGGGAGAAGAGGAGGTAGTTTCAGCGGTCGGTTGCAGCGGCCGGCCATCGGGCCGAAGGCCGGGGATTGAACGCTGAACAGTGAACTATGTTTGCTCTTATCGGCGCAATGGTGGTCCTCGGGTCGGTTCTCGGCGGCTATTTATGGCACGGCGGCAACCTCCACGTCCTCTTTCAGCCATCCGAGTACCTCATCATCGGCGGCGCGGCCATCGGCGGGTTCATCATAGCCTCTCCTCCCAAGGTTATGAGATCGGTTTTTCAGGGACTGCTGAATATCCTTAAGGGCAAGGCGTATACAAAGGCCGACTACATGGAGGTCCTGCTCCTCATGAGCGAAATATTCTCCAAGATCAGGAAAGAGGGGCTCGTCTCGATCGAGGCCGATGTGGACAACCCCGAGGCGAGCAAAATCTTCAGCGCCTACCCCAAGTTCCTCAAGAACCACCACGCCGTCGCACTGGTGACGGACACGCTCAGGACGGTCATGACGACCAGCATAGCTCCCCATGAGCTCGAGTCGCTCCTCGACAGCGAGCTCGAGGCGCACCACGAGGAGCTCATGATTCCGTCGAAGAGCATCAATAACGTTGCCGACGCGCTCCCGGGGCTCGGTATCGTCGCAGCGGTCGTCGGCGTTATCCTCACCATGGCGAAGATCAGCGAGCCCCCCGAGGTGCTGGGGCACAGCATCGGCGCGGCGCTCGTGGGAACGTTTCTCGGCGTTCTCATGTGCTACGGATTCGTGGGGCCCGCGGCCAGGAACCTCGAGCATATAGCAGGGGAAGAGCGCGAGTACATGAATGTCCTGAAAGTCGCGCTGGTATCCTTCGTCGGCGGCGCAGCGCCCCAGATAGCGGTCGAATTCGCGCGAAGGATTATTCCGGGCAACGTGAAGCCCAGCTTCATAGAGGTCGAAGACGCGCTCAGAGAGCTTAAAAAATAAAAATCGTTATAGCGTTTATAGCGTTATAGCGTTTGTAGCGTAAAAAAATACCGACACAAGCAACGCGATAAACGCGATAGACACGATGAACGCAATAAACGCAATAAACGCGATAAACGCGATAAACGCGATAAACGAGCATGGCCGATAAGTCGAAGATAATCATTATAAAGAAGATCAAGAAGGGCCACGACGGGCACCACGGCGGCAGCTGGAAAGTCGCGTATGCCGACTTCGTCACTGCCATGATGGCCTTTTTTCTTCTCATGTGGCTGCTCGCCATGGTCTCACCCGAAAAGCGGGCCGCGGTTTCGTATTACTTCAAACACTTCAATCTCTTCGAGAAGGAGAACAGGAGCTCCGGGCAGTCGTTTATGCAGGAGTCGACACAGATATTCGAGCAGGCGGGAGGCGATGTCCAGTCATCCACCGCGGCCTTCGGCAAAGGCGGGCGGGAGCTCACTGCCGAGGAGCTCAAGGAGAAGCTCAAGAAGGATATCGAGGAGAAGCTGAAGGCCCTGAAGGACCAGGCCATTGTCGATACCATCGAGGGTGGTGTCAGGGTTCAGCTGGTCGATATGGACGGGAGGCCGATGTTCCAGTCGGGGAGCGCCCAACTGACCGACCGGGCCAGGGAAATACTGAGACTGCTGAGTGAAAACATGAGGGACCTGCCGAACCGGATCGCGATCGAAGGGCATACCGACGCAGCGCCCCTCAAGACGGGCCAGATCACCAACTGGGAGCTCTCGACGCAGCGGGCGTCGACCGCGAGACGGGAGCTCGAGGCCTACGGGGTAGACCCGGGGAGGGTCGCCCGGGTAGTGGGCTATGCCGATACCGAGCTGCTCCTCAAGGATAAACCCCACGATCCGCGAAACCGGCGTATCAGCATCATCCTCCTGCAGCAGAAGGACCGTCCCGCTGCCCCGGCTCATGCTCCTGCAGCTGAGCCGAAAGCGGTATCCGCTCCGGAACCGCCTGCCGCCGTGCCCGCAGCGCCGCTGCCCCAGGAAAAGCCGCCGGCCCGACAGATAGCGCCTGTCAGACAGAGGCCGCCTGCAGCCGCGGCGCAGGACACCGGCACTATCAGACAGCCTCAGCAGAGGAGCGCGCCGCAGCAGGAGCACAAGAGCAACTCTCTGGAGCAGGATATCGGCATCAGGGAGGCTCCCATCGATATGAGGAAACCCTCGATCGCCCCGGACCTCGGCAGGAGAAAAGAGCACTAGGCTCTGCTCCTCGCAAGTCATTGAAGAAGAACTGAGCCTGACTGTGGTCCCCGCTCGCGCCCCTTACCGGAAACGGGTGTATGGTCCTCTTCGCGGAGGGTGTAAAAATATTCCTGTTTATTGTAAAATTGAGTAGGTAAAAATCCTTTTGAAGGAGGGTGCCGCATGACAGAGCAGGAAGTCGTAGAGACCCTGAAGAGGGAGAACGAGGAGTTCAGGAAACTGTACCAGGAGCACCGCGAGCTCGATACGATGCTCTCTGAGCTGAACAAGAAGCACTATCTCTCGCCCGAAGAAGAGGTAGAGGTCCATAGACTCAAGAAAGAAAAGCTCTATAAAAAGGATAAAATAGCAGAGCTGGTAAAGAGCTACAAGGCTACCGTACACTAAGACGATCGCAGCGCACGCATCATTGGTACGGTAGAGCGCCTGCCTCTCTCACCATAGTCGCGCACCGGAATTTCGTCGAGAAACGGAAAGGGGTAGTATGGCCATAAGGAGCACAACGATAAAAAAAGGGCTCGAGCGGGTTCCGCACCGCGCGCTCTTATACGCGACAGGCATTCCTAAGAGTGAAATGGAGAAGCCCTTCATAGGGGTGGCGACCAGCTTTACCGATATCATTCCCGGGCATATCGGGATGCGCGATCTCGAACGGTTCATCGAGAAAGGGGTACACTCCGGAGGAGGGTACCCTTTCTTTTTCGGGATCCCGGGCATCTGCGACGGCATCGCCATGGGGCATAAGGGCATGCACTACTCCCTCGCATCGAGGGAGCTGATCGCCGATATGGTAGAAACGATCGCCGAAGCGCATCGGCTCGACGGCCTCGTCCTGCTCACCAATTGCGATAAAATTACGCCCGGCATGCTCATGGCCGCCGCCCGTCTGAACATCCCCAGCATCGTCGTCACTGCAGGGCCGATGCTCTCGGGCCGCTACCGTGGCCGGAGGCTGAATTTGACGAGCGATGCCTTCGAGGCGGTGGGGAAGTACCGGCAGGGGCTGATAACCGACAGCGAGCTTGCGGCGCTCGAAATGTGCGCCTGTCCCGGCGCCGGCTCGTGCCAGGGCATGTATACGGCGAACACGATGGCGTGCGTGACCGAGTCGCTCGGCATGAGCCTCCCCGGCTGCGCCACGGCGCCGGCGGTCCTCGCCCAGAAGCGGCGCCTCGCTTTCGAGAGCGGGGCCAGGATCGTCAGCCTGATCAAGAAGAATATGACCCCGAGGAAGATAATGACCGCGAAGGCCTTCCAGAATGCCATCATGGTCGATCTCGCCCTCGGCGGCTCCACGAATACGGTGCTCCACATCCCGGCAATCGCGCATGAGGCCGGTATTACACTCCCCCTGGAGATCTTTGACGAGCTCAGCAGGAAGACCCCCCACATCACCAACATGATTCCCGGCGGGGTGTATTACATGGAAGACCTCGACGCAGCCGGAGGCATTCCTGCGGTGCTCAAACGCCTCAAGCCGATGCTCAACGCCAATCCCACCGTCTCCGGGAAGAGCATAACAGAAATCGCGGCTGCTGCTGAAGTAACTGATGATGATGTTATACGACCTCTCGAAAAGGCGTACCATAAAGAAGGCGGCATCGCGATACTGAAAGGAAATCTCGCTCCCCAGGGCGCGGTGGTCAAACAGACGGCGGTGAGCAGGAACATGATGAAGTTCGAGGGCACGGCCAGGATATTCGATTCGGAAGAGGCGGGGATGAAGGCCATCCTCGGCGGCGAGATCAAGGCGGGCGATGTCATGGTGATCCGCTATGAAGGACCCAAGGGCGGCCCCGGCATGAGGGAGATGCTGTCGCCGACCGCTGCCATCGCCGGAATGGGCCTCAGCGAGTCGGTGGCGCTGATTACCGATGGCCGGTTCTCGGGCGGCACCCGCGGCCCCTGCATCGGGCATGTCTCTCCCGAGGCGATGGAGGGAGGCCCTATCGCAGTGCTGAAGAACGGGGACCGCGTAAGGATCGATATCCCGAAGCGCTCGATAGAAGTGCTGCTCTCCGAAAAAGAGATCGATGACCGGCTTTCGAAGTGGCGCCAGCCGAAGCCGAAGATCCGGCACGGGTATCTCGCCCGCTATGCGAAGCTCGTGAGCTCTGCCGGCAGCGGCGCGATCATGCGCGACGAATAAAAGGCCGTAATCGGTAACGCGTAACGCGTGATCAGCAAAAGAATTATTGTAACGAAAAGTCTTTTTTTGATAATATAGTTGATATCCTTTTTTCAGTTCACCGATCACGCGTTACGGATTACGCGTTACGGTTGTTGCGGGCGTAACTCAGTGGTAGAGTGTCAGCTTCCCAAGCTGAAGGTCGCGGGTTCGAATCCCGTCGCCCGCTTTTTGAAATCTCCCTGTCCCCTTCCTTAAAGGTCGCTCTTCAGCTACAGGAATGCGCTCTCCATCCCGCCGCTGCCGTCGTTGCAACGCCGCGGTGAAATGTACATCGACATATTCTGAAGAGTTGCTATAATTAGAGGCATAGAGATACCTGCTCCTTTATTAACCCTTCTCCTGTCTCACTGTGATGACTATGTCCGCTGATGTGAATGTCTTTGTGCTCAGTGACTGCGAAGAATCTCCTCTCCTGGATGAGACGACGGAGGACCTCATTGCGCTGATTCAATCCTGTCTCGATGATACCCGGACCGTCTTCATGGTCTGCTCGACGAGCGCTCCGATAATCAAGGACGGGTTCTTCATCATGCGCGGCGGCGACGGGGGCGGGTGCAGGGCTCTTGCCGTCGACCGGCGGTGCATAGGCGAGGTCCGGGCCGAGGCCTCCTACGCGCTCGAGACGTTTCATCTCTTCATTTTAGAGGACCGGGATGCTGCTTCCGGCAGCAGCGCCTTTCGGGTTGCGGAGCGCCTTACGGAGGCCGCGGGTGCGGGCAGGGATGTCCTCCTGATAACGAACGAGGGATCGCCCCCGGAGCTCTTTTCCGATACGCGCTTCGACCGTGTGGTATGCATTAACAAGATGAATCGCGACGGTGCGGTGAGGGAGGCGCTGCAGTCGCTGTGGAGGCTCCCTCAGCGGGGCGCCGGCATCCCGACCGTGGCGAGCGGTGGTACGAAGTCTCCGGCGGAGGATGCAGGAGCTGCCGGAGGCCGTGCGTGTCCGCGTGAGAGGGCGCATCCGCTGTCGCTTATACGTGCGGAGTTTCTGGCGCTCATCGCCGTGATCGCGGCGGGATTCGTCGTTTCGGTCCTGATGAGCGGAGGTCCGGAAGTCAGATACACTGCACCGTCCTCTGTACCTCTGCGGGTAGATCCGCAGGCGCCTGCAGCACCGGCAGTGAGCCGGCAGATCCAGAGAGATGATAAGGGCGGTGCAGAGCGGAGGCCTGCCGCGCTTCTTCCCTTGCGGCCCTTCACCGTGAGTCTCTCTGAAGCGACGAAAAAAGCGTATGTCGAGCTGCAGGTGCAGCTCGACGGAAGAGTACGCGGATACGATATGGGACGGAGAATGAGACAGCTCAATGCCGCCTTTGCCGAATGTATCCGCGCTCAATCGAGCGCAGCGCTGCTCTCGCCGTCCGGGAGAGAGCAGTTGAAGCGGTCTCTGGTACACAGGGGAAACCAGGTGCTCGGGACCCCTGCGATAAAGAATATCGTCATCACCAGGCTCGTCCTCCAGGAGCGGTTCCATCCCCGCACGGTCAAGCGCCAGCGCAATCCCGTACCGCCACGAGACCGCTGGTTTATCGTGGATGACAGGAGGGCGTTGCGGAAGAGCTTTGCGCCGCCCCAGGGATAGTCTGTAAGGAACAGACGAGCGTCAAAAAATTTATAAAAAAGGTGTTGACGTTTTAAATTATCGTATGTCATATTTATGACGTGGAAAATACGAACGGTTCGGCGAATAACGGTTTTTTACAGATTATCGGCACCTCTCAGGCTATCAAACAGATATATGATCTCACCTCAAAAGTATCGAATTGCCAGAGCACCGTTCTTATTTTAGGCGAGAGCGGCACCGGCAAAGAGCTGATCGCCAAAGCGATTCACTACAACAGCGACAGGGCTGAAAAGCCCTTCATACCGGTAAACTGCGGCGCCATTCCCACCGAGCTCCTCGAGTCGGAGCTCTTCGGACACGAAAAAGGCGCCTTCACGAACGCGATCGCTACCCGTATCGGCAGGTTCGAGCTCGCCGACGGCGGCACCATATTCCTCGACGAGATAGGAGAGATGCCGCCGATCCTCCAGGTGAAGCTCTTGCGGGTAATACAGGAGCGGTCGTTCGAACGCATCGGCGGCGCGAAGACGGTCAACGTCGATGTCAGGATCGTTGCAGCCACCAACCGGAATCTCGAAGAGGCCGTGAAAGAGGGCAAGTTCAGGGAGGACCTCTTCTACCGCCTCAATGTCATCCCGATAGAGATACCGCCGCTCCGGGAGCGCAAAGAGGACATCCCGCTGCTCTGCGCCTTCTTCGTCGAGAAGCACGCCAAACGTTTCGGCAGGCCGCCCATGACGATAAGCAGCGAGGCAATGAGGCTCCTGACGCACTATCCCTGGCCGGGGAATGTCAGAGAGCTCGAAAATACGATAGAACGGCTGCTCGTCCTTAAAGATAATAACATGGTGACTCCTCTGGACCTCCCCGAAAAGATGACGGGACAGAGGATCTCCGAGATGCCCGACCTCGAGATGGACGATGATCTCAATCCCTTTGTCGGGGGAGTCGATCTGAATGCTGCACTCGAAGGATACGAGAAGAGGCTCATCCTCCACGCGCTCGAGCTGCATAATGGGGTGAAGAGCCAGGCGGCAAGATACCTCAATATCAACCGCACGACGCTCATCGAAAAGATGAAGCGTCTGAGCCTCTGACCCCCCTCTGCTTTCTCTTTCTATCCGTCATAAAAGTAACACCTCTCTGCATTATATTACGATATAAAACGTCATATAATTGACTTCTATCATGCGCTCCTTTCCCCTTCATTAAGGAGTGCATCAGGTCAATTCCGGGCCGTAACGTACGACAATTACTGCTAAAGACAATAAATGGGATAAGGAAGCGCAGGGTTGGCACAATTCTTTCTTTTAAAAGTCGAGATGGATTCTGCACAGGCATGGGTAAAGCGCCGTATGACTTGCCGGCTAGCGGTCGTCCTTGTGCTCCTGCTCTCCACCATGGGAGCGGCTGCCGGGGGAGCGGCTGCTGTTCCGACTGCTGAAGATACGCTCAAGAGCGCCGACCGTTTCTTGAAGTCGAGAGAGTATGCAAAGGCGCAGGAGCTCTACCGCTCCGTGTATCTCGCCGCGCCGAAAGGTCCTCAGGCCGCGCGGGCGCTCCTCGGGTCTGCAAAGGCGTACTTCAGACTGAGGCGTTTTCAGGAGGCGCGGCTGACCATTCAGCGGCTTCAGGCTGCCAATCCCCGGCCGGAGTACCTTAATGAGGCGTATCTCATGCTGGGCTATATTGCGCTCTATTCACCGAAGGTCGATGAGGCGGCGCAGTACTTCGAAAAGGTACACGAGCCCCTGCACGAAAAGGCGCTTATCGCAAGGGCCGAGGTCGCCCTCAAGCGCGGCGATATGGCCGGCGCCGAGTCGCTCCTCCAGGGGCTGGGCAAGCGCACGGCCGAGACCGACCCGCGTGCGCTTGCTGTCCGTGCGATGGTGTACAGCAGGAAAGGTATGCATACCGAGGCCATAGCGTCGATCAATAAGGTCCTCGATCCGGTGCTCAAGGAGGAAGACCTCAGGCCGGAAAAGGTCGAGATCCTCTTCAATGCCGGAAGGCTCGGCGACGCCGATCGCGTCGGCCAGACTATTATGAAGAATCCCCTTTCCCAGGGCGAGCGCCGGAGGGCGGCGCGGCTCCTCGCCCGTATCTACGAGATGCAGGGGCGGGTCGAGACAGCGCTGAAGCTGAACCTCGAGATTCTTCCCTACGAGACCGATGACGGGGTGAAGATGAGCATCGTGAGGCTTTACGAGCGGCAGGGCGATACCGGTAGTGCCCTCAAGTACCTGAACCTGCTCAAGGACCGGACGGTGAAAGCGGCCGAGATCGAGAAGCGGCTCAGGCATGTCGTTGCTTCGGGAAGTGCAAAAGATATCGAGCTCCTCACGAAGTATTCCGGATACCTGAGCCCCGACAGCTCCTTCACCGTTCAAGCGGCGCGCTTCCTGCTTGCGCAGGGAAAAAGAGCCGAAGGGACGAGACTGCTCAAGAGCGCTCTTATGGGGCTCGCCGGCGGAGAGGCGGCGGTCCACCTTGCAGAAGTATATCTCGCCGACGAGCGGTATGAGGAGACGAAGAAATTGCTGGAGCCGGTGGCGCTCGATACGCGCTATTTCGTGAGGGCCTCCGCGCTCCTCGCCGAAACTCATCGGCGCCAGGGGAGTTATGCGCAGGCGATCCGGTATCTCGAGAGGGCGGTCAGGCGGTCCGCCGATTCCCGGCTCACCACACGGCTCGGGGATATTTACTGGGAGTCGGGAGACCGTGCGACTGCGGTGAAATACTACGCCAAAGCTTCCGCTAAAGGCGATGGCAGCGCTGCGCTGAAGGCGGGCGATTACTATTACCTTACCGGCAATACGGCCCAGGCCCGCACGTTTTACAAGAGGGCGTTGACGCTGGGCGCCGGCAACCCCGAAACGCTCCAGTGGGCCCGCTACCAGTACGGGAAGCTCTCGGGGAACAAAGAGTACCTCAGGAAGGCGGCAGAGGGCGGCGGTATCGTCGGCAGCGCCGCAACCGTGCTGGCGGGAGAGGAGTAAGCGTGTATGGCTGATGTGGAGCTCCTCAATAAAGCGATAGAGAGTTTCAATGCGGCATCGACGACCCTGATGCAGTATTACCGCTCCCTCGAAGACAAGGTCCTGCTCCTCACCGACGAGGTAGAGCACAAGAAGCAGCTCCTCGACAGCATTCTCGACAGCGTCGATGTCGGCGTCGTCTTCTTCGACAAGGACGGAACGATACAGCTCGTCAATACGGCGGCGGAACAGCTGCTCGCGATACGGGCGCAGGAGGTCATCGGCGGTACCTCGCTTCATGCCACGATCAACGAGGAAGTGATCACCCCCGAACGGGGCGCGCCCTTCTATGCCCTCGTCTCGCGTTCCGAGGTGAGGGACCGTGAGGGAAAGGCCGTCGGGTACGTCCTCCTCTTCAAGGATATGACGCGGCTCAAACAGCTCGAGGCGGAGAATGAGCGTAACCGGCGTTTGACCGCCATGGGAGAGCTGGTATTGAAGATCGCCCACGAGATCAGGAACCCCCTGGGGAGCATCGAGCTCTTCGCCAGCCTCCTTTCGAGCGACCTGCGGGATACGCCGCAGGGCGAGTACGCGCACCGGATATCCAATTCCGTCAAATCGCTGGTCAATACCCTGGACAACATGCTGCGGTTCTCGCGGGGGATACGGCCGAAGCTGGAGCCCTGCTGCCTCAACGAGATCGTCGGAGAGCTCTGCGCCGAGTTCAGGGAGCTCTTCGCTTCGAACAGGATCACGATCACGCAGACCGATGACGTGAAGGCGGTGCTCGCCATCGACAAAGGGCTCCTCCGGCAGGCGCTTATGAACATACTGCTGAATGCGGTGCAGGCGATGCCTGACGGCGGCGGCGTCACTATAGGCATTGCCGCAGCCGAAGCGCCCTTGCGGGGGACCGCGCTGGTCATCAGGGATACCGGCGCCGGGATGGATGAGGAGACGAGGTCGCGCATCTTCGAGCCCTTCTTTTCGACCAAGGACCGCGGCACCGGGCTCGGCATGTCGATCACCGCGGGAATCATCGCCGCCCATAGGGGGACCATTGCGGTGACGAGCGAGCCGGGGAGGGGAACCGAGTTCATTATCACGCTGCCCCATGAGACGGGAAGCGAATCCGCCCTGAGCGGCGAGGGTCTCTGCGCGGAGGGAAATGGATGAGACCGGTTTTGGTGGTTGACGACGAAGCCGATATGGCGCTGGCGCTGAAGGAGTCGCTCAAGCGGTGCGGATTCAGCCCCACCGTCTACAACAACCCCGCCGACGCCCTGACGGAATGCAACCTGAACGATTTTGCGCTCGTTATCACCGATATGAAGATGCCGAAGATGAACGGCATCGAGTTCATGCAGGAGATACGGAGGCGCCGCATCTTCGTCCCGATCATCGTCATCACGGGCTACGGCACTGTCGAGAACGCCGTCGATGCCATGAAGCTGGGGGCCACCGACTATATCATGAAGCCCTTTTCGTTCGATGCCCTGCGGCAGGTGATCGAGCGGCTGCTGCCGTCGGAGGAGACGAGCGATATCGTTGCCGAATCGGGGGTCATGAAGAATCTCGTAGCGCTTACCCGGGAGGTCGCCAGGAGCGACATTACGGTTCTCCTTTCGGGGGAGAGCGGCACCGGCAAGGAGGTGATCGCGCGGCTCATCCACAAGAACAGCCTGAGGGCCGACAAGCCGTTCATCGCCATCAACTGCGCCGCCATCTCCGAGAACCTCCTCGAGTCGGAGCTCTTCGGCCACGAGAAGGGCGCGTTCACCGGCGCCGTGGACCGCAGGCTGGGCAAGTTCGAGCTCGCGGATAAGGGAACGCTCCTCCTCGACGAAGTGAGCGAGATGGCCTACCCGCTCCAGGCAAAGCTCCTCAGGGCGATCCAGGAGCGCGAGATCGACCGCATCGGCGGACGGTCGCCCATCCCGGTCGATGTGCGGATCGTCGCTACGACCAACAAGGACCTCCTTGCAGAGGTGCGGAGCGGCCGTTTCAGGGAGGACCTCTACTACCGGCTGAATGTCTTCCCTCTCACGCTGCCGCCGCTCCGCGAGCGGCGGGAGGATATCGTGCCTCTGGCCGAATTTTTCCTCAGGCGGCTGTCCAGGAAGATGGGCAGGACTTTCCGGGTGACCGGGGAGCTGGAAGCGTATCTCCTCGGCATGGAGTGGAAGGGCAATGTGCGCGAGCTCGAGAATTTCATGTACCGCACAGCGGTCATCTCGAGGACCGAAGATCTGCTCCCTCCCGCCGACGAGCTCGCATCCGCGGCATCGGCGCCTGCATCTGCCGCCCAGCCGCATAAGACCGGTACGCTGCGGGACATGGAGCGGGACCTCATCATCGAGACATTGAAAAAGACCAACAATAACAGGACCAAAGCAGCCGAGCTGCTCGGGGTGAGCGTCAGGACTATACGAAACAAGCTGAAAGAGTATAATATTGCTGATGACGAATAGGGTTCTCCCCTCTCCGGTATAACGGGAATGGAAATTGCATATTTATTAAAAGGATAGGCTCGAAAACGCCGTAAGGAGGAAAAAATTGCCGGATCAGACACTGCACCGTCTCGAAAAAATGCTCGATGTTGCCGCATTCAGGCACCGGGTCCTCGCCTCCAATATCGCCAATGCCGATACCCCGGGCTACAAGGCGAAAGATATTTCATTCCATCAGGAGCTCGAAAAGGCGGTGCAGCAGGATGCGCCACCCTCCTGCGAGGTACGGGAAACGGTGACGACGATGCCCAACAGGGACGGCAATACGGTCAACCTCGATATAGAGATGGCGAAGGTGGCGGAAAATACGCTTCTGTACAATACGGCGACGCAGCTGATGACCATGAAGGTGAGAATGCTCAAAGATGTCTTGAAGGGAGGCAGATAATGAACGAGATGTTCCTGACGCTGAAGGTGAGCGCCACGGCCCTCGAGGCGCAGAAGGTGAGAATGAACGTTATCGCTTCCAATATAGCGAACATCAACTCGACGAGCACCCCTGAAGGCGGGCCGTACCGGAGAAAGGACGTGCTCTTCAAATCCTATCTCTTCGACGAAAGCGCGGCAGGGGTCGATATCCCGCAGATCGTCGAGGACCTGCGGCCGTTCAAACTGGTGTTCGAGCCGGGGCATCCCGATGCGGACAAGGACGGCTATGTCAGGTACCCCAATGTCAATACCATCGAGGAGACGGTCAACCTCATGAACGCCGCGCGGGCGTACGAGGCGAACCTCTCGATCATTCAATCGTACAAGGAAATGTTCACCAAGACGCTGGATATAACCAGGGTATAAGGGTGCGGCGAGGGAGGAGGACGGCATGACCGAGATCAGGAACATAGGCGATAGGGGGCAGGGGCTCCCCGAACCGGTGAAGGGCGGCCAGAAGGGCGGCGCTTCGTTCGAGGCGGCGATCAACGATGCGCTCAAGGAAGTCACGGCAGTGCAGAGCGAAGCCGAGAAGGCGATCGAGGACTTCTCGAAGGGTGAGATCAAGGATATCCACACCGTCGTCGTCGCCATGGAGAAGGCCGACGTCTCGCTGCAGACCCTGCTGCAGGTGAGGAACAAGCTCCTCACGGCGTATGAAGAGATCATGAGGATGCAGGTATAGCGCAGGAGAATCCTCCGCTCCTCATCGATGCGCCGTAACGGAGACGCCGTGACATGGTATCATAGACTCGGGTAAGGGGATGGCATGGCCGTTAGAGACAGTATTGAACAGATAAAGTCCTGGCCTCTGAAAAAGAAGATCGCCCTCGTTTCGCTCCTCGTGCTGACCGCTGCCGTGATGGCGGGCATCATGCTCTGGAGCCAGCGCGTCGATTACCAGGTGCTCTACAGCAATCTCACGAACGAGGATGCGGGACAGGTCATCACCAGGCTGAAAGAGCTCAAGATCCCCTACCGCGTCGACGGGCATGCCATTTACGTGCCCAGCACCAAGGTCTACGAGCTCAGGCTCGAGCTCGCTGCGCAGGGAATGCCCCAGGGCGGCGGCGTGGGCTTCGAGATCTTCGACAAGACCCAGATCGGGGTCACCGAGTTCGTTCAACGGCTCAACTATATACGCGCCCTCCAGGGCGAGCTGTCGCGGACCATCCGGCAGCTCTCCGAGGTCGAGCATGCGCGCGTACACATCGCCATCCCCGAGAGGACCCTCTTCAGCGAGAAGGAGGACAAGCCCACCGCGTCGGTCGTGGTGAAGCTGAAGGCGGGCAGGGTGCTCAGCCAGGGCCAGATCGGCGGCATGGTCCACCTCATCTCGAGCAGCGTCGAGGGCATGTCGCCGAACAACGTGACGGTCATCGACAACATGGGAAACCTCCTCTCGAAGCCGACGGAAGGCGATGTCATCGCCGATGCCAAGCAGCTGGGCTACCAGAAGAATGTCGACAAGGAGTACGAGGGCAGGCTCCAGAGCATGCTCGAAGGCATTCTCGGCAGGGGGAAGGCGATCGTCAGGGTGGCGACGAAGATCGACTTCTCCCAGGTCGAGCGCACCGAGGAAAAGTTCGATCCCGACACGGTTGCGGTGAGGAGCGAGCAGCGCAACCAGGAGAAGTCGACGGGACCGGTGAACGGCGGCATCCCGGGGGTCGTCTCGAACCAGCCGGGCCAGCAGCCCGCGGCAACGGGCGGTTCGCCTTCCTCGTCGCAGAAGCAGACGGAAAATATAAACTACGAAGTGAGCAGGAGCGTCAGCAAGATTATCCAGCCCCGCGGCGAGGTGAAGAGCGTTTCGGTCGCGGTGCTGGTCGACGGCACCTACAAGAAAGAGAAGGACAAGAATATCTACAAGCCGCGGGCGCCCGAGGAGCTGCAGAAGTACGAGGACCTGGTCAAGGCGGCCATAGGGTTCAATGCCGAGCGCGGGGATCAGGTGATCGTGCAGAGCATGCCGTTCGAGGCCGCGCTCGAGGAGCTGCCGGCAGAGAAGCCGGATTATCTCAAGATCGTGGCAGCGCTGCTCAAGTTCCTCGTGCCGATCGCGGCGGTGGTGCTGCTCATCCTCTTTGTTATCAAGCCCCTCCTCGCGACGCTGAAGGCGCCGGCAACGGTTCCGCAGCTCTCCGGCCAGCCGGTCGTCCCGGCTGTGCCGGTGCTCACCGAGCCCGAGACATCGGCGCAGGAGATCATGAGAGAGCAGGTGGTGGACCTGGTGAAGAAGGACCCCCGGCGGGCGGCGATGATCATCAAGGAATGGCTTTCGGAGGGGTAGCATGGCTGAAGGGGTGACGGCGAACGCATGAGAAAGCTCTCGGGTGTCGAAAAAGTGGCCGCCTTCCTCTCGATTATCGGGGAGGACGCGGCGACGCAAGTCTTCAAGCATCTCGATCCGCTCGAACTCGCCCGCGTCGTTCCGATGATGGCGCGCGTCAAGCTCGCTCCTGACGTGGCCGAAACGCTGATGAGCGACTTCTCCGATAAAGTCGGCACCGCGCTCCTCTCGGTGGACGAGGACTACATCAGGAAGATCCTGATCAAGGCGTTCGGCGAAGACCACGCGAAGAAGCTGATGGACAAGATCGAGAGCGGCGCCAGCGCCTTCGATATCCTGCGCTGGCTCGATTCAGGCGCCATTGCGAACATGCTCGCGAGGGAGCATCCCCAGACCATCGCCATCATCATCGCCTACCTCGAACCGACCCAGGCCGCCGAGGTGCTCTCGAAGCTGCCGGAGCACCTGAAGATCGACGTCTCGCTCAGGATCGCGAGCCTCGATCAGATCTCGCCCTCCATCCTCGGCGAGCTCGAAGACGTGCTCCAGTCGCAGCTCCAGAGCTACACGCGCGGCAGGAAGATCGGCGGCATCCGGACCGTGGCCGAGATCCTGAACCAGCTCGACCGGGGGACCGAGGACCTGATCCTGAAGAATATCGAGGAGAAGGACCAGATCCTCGCCGACGAGATCAGGAAGCTCATGTTCACGTTCGACGACCTCGTCAATATCGACGACCGGGGCATACAGATGGTGCTGAAAGAGATCACCACCGACGACCTCGCCCTGGCGCTGAAGATGGCCTCGGACGACCTCAAGGCGAAGATATTCAAGAACATGTCCCAGCGGGCGGTGCAGATACTGAAGGAGGAGATGGAGTCGAAGGGCGCCGTGAGGGTGTCGGATGTCGAAAAGGCGCAGATGAACGTGGTGCGCGTCGCCCGCCGTCTCGAGGAAGAGGGGAAGATCGTGATCGGAGGCAAAGGTGGCGAAGAAGTCATTCTCTAAGGCCGAGGCCCCGTCGATTCAGCCCTACACCCCGCTCCCCTTTGACGAGGAGGAGCTCTCCCGTACGGTCCCCGCGCCGCAGGAGGGAACGGGCGTCGGGCAGCGGGCGCAGATCAGCGAAGAAGAGCAGCAGGCCCGGCTGCACGCCCAGGTTGCAGCCCGCGAAAAAGAGGGATACGAAAAGGGCTACGAGACCGGTTTTGCGAAAGGCAGCGCCGAGGGCAGGCAGGAGATGCAGCATGCCGCGCAGCGGCTCGAAGCGGTCATGCGCTCCCTCGAAGCATATAAGGAGAAGGGAATCGACGAGCTGGCGCCGGCCATCGTAGCGCTTTCGCTCGAGATCGCGAAGAAGATCATCCATAAAGAGGTGGAGCTTGACCGGGAGGTGGTCCTCGCCGTTGCGCAGGACGCGCTCAAAAGGGTGGGCGAGAAGGAGGAGTCGGTCGTGATCAAGGTCAATCCTCTCGATTACGAGGTGATGATCTCGCAGATCGATTTCCTCAAGAGCCAGTCGGGCATAAAAGGCATATCCGTGGAGCCGTATGCGGCGATTACTCCCGGAGGGTGCTATATCGAGACCCAGACCGGAGAGGTCGATGCGCGGATCGAAGAGCAGCTGAGGGAAGTGCAGGATGTCATCAGCACAGCAACTGATAGAGAGATGTAGCGACTTTCTGCGGGACGCCGACCCCGTCAAGGTGTACGGCCGGGTGAGCAGGGGCGTCGGCATCGTCATCGAGGGCCTGGGCCCGAACGCGAATATCGGCGACATCTGCCAGATACAGCCGAGCGGAGGCGGGAACGGTTCAGCGGCGGGCGATGAGGCGCCGCTCGTCGAGGCCGAAGTCATAGGGTTCAAGGAAGACAAGATCCTCCTCATGCCCCTCGGCGAGATCATGGGGATCGGCCCCGGCTCCCGCATCATCGCCAAGGGAAGGCAGCGGTACATACGCGCCAGCGAAGAGCTGCTCGGGAGAGTCCTCGACGGCCTCGGCACTCCGATGGACGGCAAGGGGCCGGTCACCGGCCAGCTCTTTCCCGTCTATAACGAACCCATCAATCCCCTGCTGCGGCGCAGGATCATGACCCCCCTCGACCTCGGCGTGCGGTCGATCAATACCATGCTCACCTGCGGCAAGGGGCAGCGGATCGGGATCATGGCCGGGAGCGGCGTCGGCAAGAGCGTGCTGCTCGGCATGATGGCGCGCCACACGGCTGCGGAGGTGAATGTCATCGCCCTGATCGGCGAACGGGGCAGGGAGGTGAGGGAGTTCATCGAGAAGGACCTCGGCGAAGAGGGGCTTAAGCGCTCGGTGATCGTCGTAGCGACCTCCGACACCTCTCCCCTGATCCGCATACGCGGCGCCTTTGTCGCCACGGCGCTGGCAGAGTATTTCCGGTCCGCAGGCAAGAGCGTGCTCTTCATGATGGACTCGGTGACGCGCTTTGCCATGGCGCAGCGGGAGATCGGCCTCGCCGCAGGAGAGCCGCCGACCACGAAGGGTTATCCTCCCTCGGTCTTCAATCTCCTGCCGAAGCTCCTCGAGCGGGCGGGCACCGGCGACGGCGAGGGCGCCATAACGGGACTCTACACCGTGCTCGTCGAAGGCGACGATATGAACGAGCCCATAGCGGATGCCGTGAGGTCGATCCTCGACGGCCATATCGTGCTCTCCCGCGACCTGGCGAACCATAACCATTACCCTGCCATCGACATCCTGCAGAGCATCAGCAGGCTCATGAAAGATATTACGGATGACGACCACAAGGCCTACGTGGAGAGAGTGATGGACACCATGGCCCTCTACAAGCGCTACGAGGATGTCATCACTATCGGGGCGTACAAGGAAGGCACGAACCCGAAGCTCGATTACGCCATACGGATGATGGACCGGATAAAGGCTTTCCTGAAGCAGGGGATCAACGAAAAGGTGACCTTCGAGCAGGCGAGAGAAGAGCTCTTCCGCCTGTTCAAAGAATAAAAAACGAGAGGGCGAGATAATCCGATTGCTATGAGGACCCCGTTACAGAGCCTCCTCAACCTGAAGAAGTGGAAAGAGGATGAGGCGAAGAATATCTTTGCGGTGCTGATAAAGGAGCTCGAGGCTGAGGAAAAGGAGCTCGCCCTGCTCGAAGAGCAGTTCCAGGCGCTCGGCAGGCGGTTCGAGTGCACCGACGAGCTGATCTCGATAGACGAAATAAAGAAGTTGAACGAGTTCCTCGACCATCTCTGTATCAGGATACGGCGTCAGCAGCAGGTGGTCGAGGGAAAAGAGCGGCAGGTCGAGGAGGCGCGGGTGGCGCTGGTCGAAGCCTCGAAGGATAAGAAAGTGTTCGAGCGGCTCGACGAAAAGCAGAAGAAGCAGTCTGCAAAAGAGTCGAAGCGAAAAGAGCAGATAGGAACGGACGAGCATGCCGTGACCGGGCATAACCGGCATAACAACCGTAACAGGTGACCCGCAATGAGCAGCGCATATCGAACGACAGAAAAGGACGGAGCCGTGCTCGCGAGAGTCTTCTCTCTCGTCATCGCTCTTTCATTGTGTATCGGGGCGGGCCCCCTGAGCGGCTATGCCGAGGAGAAAAAGCAGTCGAAGAGCGCCTCCTCCCCGAAGAGCGCTCCCGAGAGGAAGTCGCCCGAAAGGAAGTCGATCGACGAGGAGCGGCTGAATATCCTGAGGACCGATATCCAGCGCGAGCTCGAGCAGTACAAGAAGCTGAGGAAAGAGCTGGACGATACGAAGCGGGCCGTCGATGCAAAGGAGCAGGAGCGGCTGATGAAGGTCGCCAAGATATACGAAGCCATGCGTCCTGAAGAGGCCGCAAACACACTGACAAAGCTCGACGAGCGTACGGCGGTGGATATATTGGGCGCGCTCAAGCCGAAGACCGCCGGCAAGATACTCTCCCAGATGGAAAGCGACAAGGCCGCTGTGCTCTCGCAAAAGCTGCTCGCCAAAGAGAAGGTCTCCACGGAAAAAGGTTCCCGATAGGAAAAAACTTCCCCTGATCGTAAGCGGTCACTACGAAGTCCTCGACTCTAAACCGCCCTCAATACAGACCGCAAAGGGTTGCTGCCCTCTTTTTTCCCCTCTTTTATATATCGGCGCACATTTTTAGTGTTTAGATAGTGAAATTTCGGATTTGCTGCTGAGCTGGCATGTTGATTGCTTTATCCCTTTAACAACTATGATGCGGAGGCTCGAATGCTCGAAACGATAATGACACAGTTGCCGATAAGCGGTATGGCGGCGGACAGCACCGCCTGCTGCGTGCAGGGAGGGCAAACCTCCACCGGGGATACGTCTTCAGGAAGCTTCGCCTCCATCCTCTCCGCGCTCGTATCGGGCCTCGAAAAGGGAATGGACGACCTGAAGAACGGGGTGCTGGAGGACGGTGCGGGACAGACGATCACCCTTGAAGAGCTCGCCCGGACCCTGCTCGGTGAAGGCGCGGACGAAGCCGAGGGCGGGGGAGATCCGCTCGCGCTGCTTGAGCAGATGATCGCCCAGCTCCAGGCAGCTATGACCCAGCCGGCCGTCATGCCGCACCCGGCGCATCCGCAAAAGGGTGGCGCCGGCGGTTCCGATGAATTCCTGAAGATCAATTTCCATGCGCATAATGATCATGGTGTTCTCATCGCAAAGATGAGAAACGAAGAAGGTTCCGCAAAGATCAACCTCCATGTCAATGGAGATTCGATGGCGCAGGTGAAGATCAAAACCGCCTTCGATGCCGCACTCGCTGCTCCCGGCCAGCCGCCCGCGGAGACAGGGAATGAGCAGTCCTCCATGGCTGTAATGGCGCCGGTTCAGGCTGACGAGGCAGAATCGTCATTAGAGGTCGCGAGACCTCTCGATCCTCACCAGGCGACAAAGGGCGCGCCGGTCGCTGCTGCCGGGCAGAAAGAGAGCCTCCCTAATCCCGGCATCCTCGCCCCGAATGCGAGCAGCCCCCGACCGGAAGCGGTGACGGCACCGGCCGCTATGGAGCAATCGACAGAAAAGAACGTTTCGGTTCTGGTCGGACAGGAGACCACTGCAGCATCCGGCGCAGCGTCCGGGAGCAGCGCGGATACCGGCAGCGAGACGTCGCCGGTGAACGACATCGCTCCCGAGGAGCCCTCCCACCTCCCCGCGGCTGCTCTGCATGCTCACCAGACATACGGCAAGGAGAAGATAGCGGCCAGGGAGACCGTCCATATCAGCAGGCTGCACGACGTGAGCGAGCCGATGATGAAGACCCTCGGAGCTGGAGAAAAGCATCTGGTCATAAAGCTCTCTCCCCCGGACCTCGGCGATATCCAGATAAGATTGAAGATGGAGAACGGCGTGCTCACCGCCGACTTCAAAGTCGAGTCGAACGCGGTAAAGGAGCTCTTCTCGCTCGCGCTCCCGCAGATCAGGAGCTCGATCGAGAGCTCGGGGATCAGGGCCGGCGAGTTCTTCGTCGACCTGCATGAAGAGGGCTATTCCGACGGAAGGACGGCCCAGGATCAGGAGCGCCAGCAGCAGCACAAACGCCAGAGAGAGCCGGAATCGCGGTTCTTCGACTACTTCGCGTAAGGGAGAGATATCATGGCTACTGCCAATTCAGCACCGATCTACAGCAACGCTTCATATTACAGCGCCAGCGAGACGAAGCCGGCAGCGAAGAAGGACGAGATGGGAAAGGAGGACTTTCTCATGCTCCTGATCGCGCAGCTCAAAAACCAGGACCCGCTCAACCCGATGAAGGACACCGAATTCATTGCCCAGCTCGCCACCTTCAGCAGCCTCGAGCAGTCCCGGGCCACTGCCAGGAGCACTGCGCAGGCTGCAGCCACGGGGATGATAGGCAAGATCGTAATGGATAACAGGAATGCGGGCATGGTAACGGAAGTAACCATGGATGAGAGCGGCCCTCAGCTCGTGATAGATGTTCTGAAGACCGACAGCAAAGGGAAGGTGGTCCTGGATGCCAATGGCCTGCCTCAATACGTTTACGAGAAAGACAAGGACGGCAAGCTGGTGCTGGACAGCAAGGGCCTTCCGGTGCGCGCCACCGAAGTAGTTGCTTATGCGTCGGTGAAAGAGGTCAAGTCGCACAACACGACCAGGAGCACCGAGCAGGCTGCCGCGGTAGGAATGATAGGCAGAATTGTAAAGGACAGCAAGGACTCGGGCCTGGTGACGAAAATAACCATGGATAACGACGGCGCTCATCTCGCCGTCAATGTTCTGAAGACCGACGACAAAGGGAATTTAGTCCTGGATGACAACGGCCTGCCTCAATTCGTCTACAAGACGGATAAGGACGGCGAGCCGGTGCTGGATAGCAAGGGCCTTCCGGTGCATGTTACGAAAGCAATCGACTATAAAGCAGTACAGGAAATCCTATAGGAACGGGGGAAGGCAATGGGTCTGTCATCGGGATTCTATAACAGCCTCAGCGGTCTCAATGCGAGCGGCGCCGGTTTATCGGTCATCGGCAACAACATCGCGAACATAAACACTGTCGGCTTCAAAAGCAGCCGGTCCCTCTTCGGTGATATCCTCAATTCGACGGTGAACGGCGACGCCTCCATGCAGGTCGGCAGGGGAGTCGGCCTCGACGGCGTACAGACCCTGTTCGGGCAGGGCACGGTCCTCGGCACGGGCAACGCCCTCGACTTCGCTATCCAGGGAGAGGGATTTTTTACGGTCAGTGATGCGAGCAGGAACAATGCGCTTTTCTATACCCGCGACGGACAGTTCGTGCTCGATGAGGACCATTATATCGTCAACGCCAACGGCCTGCGGCTCCAGGGTACTGCCGGCGATATACAGATACCGGTCAATGCGCTCGGCGAGACGGTGATGCCGCCGCTCGCAACAGGAGCGGTAAGCATGCAGGTAAACCTCAGCGCCAATAGCGCACTGCCCACCATGGACTGGGACAATCCCCTGAACCCGCCCAACAACAGGTTCAGCAGCGCCACCGGCCCGGTGCCGGGATCGTATAATTTCACCAGCTCGGTAACGGTGTACGACAGCGCGGGGAACAGCCATCTGATGGACGTCTTCTTCCGCAAGACGACCACGAATCTCCAGTGGGAGGCATTCGCCGTATGGGACGCCAACGGACAGAATACGAATGGTCTGATCACCCACGACTACCGCTACCAGGCGCTCGGAGCCCTCACCTTCGGGACCACCCTCGACGCGCAGGGCAGAACGCTCGTGAACCTTGCCAGCCCGGCAGGCCCGGTGAGCGCTGCCTTGCAGTGGGACCCGGTCTGGCAGGCAGGTCCGCAGACCGTCACCATAGACTTTTCGGGCTCGACGCAGTACGGACTGCCGAGCGCAGCCAACTTCCTCACTGCGGACGGATACCCCGAGGGCGGGCTTACCAACTTCCGGATCGATAGGGAAGGGCAGCTCTTCGGCCTCTACTCGAACGGCCAGGAGATGCGGCTCGACCAGCTCCGGATAGCCCGCTTTGCCGCGCCGACAGAGCTGAGCAAGGCAGGGAAAAACCTGTTCGCCCGATCCGAAACATCGGGTGCTCCCGTAGAGACCGTGGCGGGCTCGGGCGGGGCCGGGCTGATCTTCGGCAACTCGCTCGAGATGAGCAACATCAATCTCGCCGACGAGTTCGTGACCATGATCGCCATGCAGCGCGCCTTCCAGGCGAACGCCCAGGCGATGACGACGACGAACGAAATGCTTATCAAGCTGACGCAGATTTAACTATTTTTGAGTTTATAGCGACATAGCACAAAAGGAGGATCATCATGGGATTATCAACAGCGCTTTTTACAGGGGTCAGCGGTCTTAACATCAATGGTACAGGGCTGTCCGTTGTCGGCGACAACATCGCCAACACCAACACCACCGGCTTCAAGGGCTCCCGCGCCGCCTTCGGCGATATCCTGAGCTCATCCCTGGGAGGCGGCTCGTCATTCCAGATCGGCAGAGGCGCAGCGCTCCAGGCGGTGCAGACCAACTTTACCCAGGGCACCCTCGAAACGACGAGCAATCCCCTCGACCTCGCGATCGAAGGCGATGGCTTCTTCATAGTCAGAGATCAGAACGGCGCCCAGTTCTACACCCGGGCAGGGCAGTTCAAGCTCGATAAGAGTGGTGATATCGTTAACCCTGAAGGATTGAGACTGCAGGGCTACCTGTCGCAGCAGGGCGGCGTTCTGGGGACCATCAATGTCTCGTCGCTGAACAGCCCGGCGAATGATACCAGTGCCATTACCATATCGGCAAACCTGAGCTCGGGAACCCATATTAAGCGATTGGCCCCAAGTACCGAGAATTTTTATATCGATAATACAAATCAAACAATCGTATATGATGAGGTTGCGGGTGGGGCGGGCATAGTAACGACTATTGCACCGGGATCCTATACAGGAGCTCAACTTGCTAATCAGATCAAGATTGCCCTTGAGGCTGCTGCTGTTGGTAAAACTAACACCAATACCTATACGGTTAATTACGTTCCTGCGAGTAATACGTTCAGCATTCAAAATGACCTTGGCGGTAGCCATACTATCAATTTCCGCTGGGATAACGTACAGACGACTGCTGAACATGTTTTGGGCTTTTCATCTACAGCGCTTGATGCTGTCGCAGTCGGCGCCACGCTGCCAAGTGATTTTGCCGCGATAGGGTTTGATCCGGCACAGGCAACGAATACCTCGGATTTTTCCACATCGATTACGACGTATGATTCATTGGGAAATAGTCATTTGATCACTGTATATTTCAGGAAGACCGGTGAGAGCACCGTGATTACGGGTGGAGGAACAGGAAACAGATGGGATTGGTACGCGGTAGTGCCGTCTACGGATGCAACCAGTGGTGTGAGCACTGTTGCCGCACATGGTAGTCTTGAATTCGATACGACGGGTAAGCTGGTTAGCGATTCTCAAGGGATAAATGACTTTGATTTTGCGGGTGGTGTTACCCAGAGTCAGCTTATTAGCTTTAATTTCGGCACAAGCCTCGGTGAGGGCGGCAGCGGTCTTGACGGCACCACCCAGTTCGGTACCCCGAACTCGGTTCTCTTCCAGAGCCAGGATGGATACACGGCAGGCAGCTTGCAGAGTCTGATTGTTGCCCAGAACGGCGCCATGACCGGCGTGTTCACGAATGGTCAGACCCAGAAGGTAGCCGACGTTGCGCTCGCCAGGTTCATCGCTCCTACAGAGCTCACCAAGACAGGGAGAAACCTCTTTACCGAATCGAACGGCTCGGGTGTCCCGATCATCGGTACCGCCGGCACCTCGGGCAGAGGCAGGATATTCGCCAACTCCCTCGAGGCGAGCAACGTCGACCTTGCGGACGAGTTCGTCAAGATGATCGCCATGCAGCGCGGCTTCCAGGCGAACACCAAGGTCATCTCCGCCACCGATGAGCTGCTGACGGAGCTGGGGAATATCAAACGGTAGTCAGCTATAGCTGATAGTCCTAAGCTCATAGCCTAAGACACACGGTAATATACATAAGCAGTTGACACTTTGACGGTTAGATCGGGCGAAGCCCTGTCTAGCCGTCATTTTATTGACCTGGCCCTTAAAATCACTTCCTAAATCAAATAGTTGTTTATTGGCATAGTCTGTGCTAATTGCGTACAGAGTTAAGGGTTATAGCGTTATTGCGCAGAAGGATGCCCCCCTTAACTCAATGAGCGCGATAAACGCTATAACGCAGAACGCGATGAACGCTATAACGCTATACGCGAAGTTACGGAGGTATATATGGTTGACGAGCCCAAGGACGAACAGCTCGGTGAGGAAGAGGGAAAAGAGCCCAAAAAGAAGAAGAGCAAAAAGCTGATCTTGATCGTTGTCGTTGCCGTGGCGGTGCTGCTGGGCGGCACGGGCGCTTTTTTCTTCGTGACCAAGTCGGGCGGGGCCAAGGAGAGCAAGAAGGAAGAGGCGCAGAAGGAGGAGGTCGTCATGTTCGCCCTCGACCCCTTTGTGGTGAACCTGAGCGACCAGAGCGGCAATAGGTTCCTGAAGGTCTCGATGCAGCTCGAGCTCGCGGGTCCGGCGGTGATGGAGAAGGCGAAGGTGAAGACGCCCCAGCTGAGGGACGCCATCATCACCCTGCTGACCAGCAAGACCTCGGACACCCTCATGCTGCCCGAGGGCAAGCTCCAGCTCAAGGACGAGATCAATATCATGGTGAACCAGATCCTCGGCGATAATTCGGTCAAGAACGCATACCTGACCGAGTTCGTAATGCAATAGCGCTATGGACGAGGAGTAGATGGAAGATATTCTCTCACAAGATGAAGTCGATGCCCTGCTGAAGGGCATATCCGAAGGTGAAATAGAGACCGAAAAGCTCGAAGAGACGGCGGGCGTCAAGGTCTACGATTTCACCGGGCAGGAGAAGATCGTCCGGGGGAGGATGCCCTCCCTCGATATCGCCAACGAGCGGCTCGCCCGCAACTTCAGGCTCTCCCTGTCTGCGGCAATTCGGCACATGGTCGATGTGACGAACGTCAATGTGAACATAACGAAGTTTTACGACTTCATGCGCGGCATCCCGTTCCCTTCGAGCATCAACATCTTCAAGATGGAGCCGCTCAGGGGGTTCGGCCTGCTCGTCTTCGATGCGCCGATGATCTTCAGCCTGATAGAGTACTTCTTCGGCGGGACCGGCAAAGGATATTACAAGCCGGAGGGCCGGGAGTTTACGCCTATAGAGCAGAAGATCATCCACAAGGTCGTCCTGATGTTTTTCGATGACATGGAAGAGGCGTGGAAGCCCGTCTATCCGATAAAGCCCGTCTATGTGCGCTCTGAAATGAACCCGCAGTTCGTCACTATCGTGACCCCGGTCGATGTGGTCATCAAGGTGGAGTTCGTGCTCGAGATCGAGGGCAAGCAGTGCAAGGCCTTTCTCTGCATCCCCTACGGTTCGGTGGAGCCCATAAAAGAAAAGCTCTACAGCGCTTTTTCGGCTGACCGCGACGAGCTCGACATCAAGTGGATCGAGCGCTTGAAGGAGGGCCTGAAGGATATCCCGGTCACCCTGAGCGGTGAGCTGGGCAGGTCGTCGATAACGGTGAACGACGTGCTGCACATGAACACGGGGGATGTCATCGTGCTCAACTCGCGGGCTGAGGACGAGCTCAATGTGCTCGTCGAAGGGGTCCCCAAGTTCAGGGCGCGCTTCGGCATATTCAGGGGGACCAAGGCGCTCAAGATCATGAAAGTACTCCAAACGACCGGCAAGGAAGGGAGATAGGTATGGCGGAAGAGGTAAAGGATCTCGATGTGCAGGAGTTCAATGGCGAGGCGGCGCAGCAGCCCAAGCCGACCCAGAGGGATATCAATTTCATTCTCGATGTACCCCTCGAGATGTCGGTGGTGATCGGCAGCACCAAGATATTGATTCAAGAGCTCCTGCAGCTGGGGCAGGGGTCGGTGATCGCCCTCGACAAGCTCGCCGGCGAGCCGATGGAGGTGTATGTCAACCACAAGCTCATCGGACGGGGCGAGGTGGTGGTGGTCAATGAGAAGTTCGGCATCAGACTCACCGACATCATCAGCCCGACCGAACGGGTCAGGCAGTTGGGGTGAACAAGACCGTTATAGCGTTCATAGCGTTTGTAGCGTTACCGCGTAAAAAGATGACCTCCTTAATTCAAGGAGCGCGATGAACGCTAGAACGCGATAAACGCAATGAACGCTATAGACGCTATAAACGCATTCGGAGGCAGCTGTTGGGATTCGAGGTCGTAAAAGTAGCGCTCGCTCTGCTGGTCGTGCTGGGAGGCATCTATGTTCTCATGCGCTTTCTCAAGCAGCGGGTCTTTCCGCAGAAAGGGGTCATCGAGATGCTCCACTACCAGCCCTTCGGCCCCAAGAAAGGGATCGCTATCGTCAAAGTGGTCCGGGAGTACATGGTCATCGGCGTGACCGACGAGAATATCTCGCTGCTGAGCAAGCTGAATCCGGCTGACGTGCAGGAGGCGTTGCCGCAGGAGGCGCTGCCTGTTCCCGAGCCGGGGACGAGGATACGCGATCTGATGAAGAGAGGATTCTTTGTGGCGCTCCTCGTCCCGGGCGCTCTCCTCGGCATGGCCGCGCTTCCGGCATCTTCCTATGCGCAGCCGGCCCCTCCGGCAGCACCGACCGGCAGCCTTTTCGGCCTGAGCACGCCGATCGAGATCATGCTCTTCCTGACGCTCCTGTCGATCCTCCCCTCGATCCTCGTCATGGTCACCTCCTTCACCAGGATCGTCGTCGTGCTCTCCTTTCTCAGGCAGGCCCTCGGCACCCCCCAGGTGCCCCCGACGCAAGTCGTGATCGGGCTCTCGCTCTTCATAACCTTTTTCATTATGTCCCCGGTCATCGACCGTATCTACTCCGAGGCCTATACGCCGTACACCAAAAAGGAGATCAACGCCGAGGACGCCCTCTCCAGAGCGGGGGTCCCTCTCAAGGAATTCATGCTGAAACAGACCAAGGAGAAGGACCTCGCCCTTTTCCTGAAAATGTCGAAGCTCGAGCGGCCGGCGCGTCCCATGGATCTCCCCATGCGTGTGGTTATCCCGGCCTTCGCGATCGGCGAGCTCAAGAAGGCTTTCGAGATCGGTTTCCTCATCTTCCTGCCCTTTCTCGTCATCGACATGGTGGTGTCGAGCATACTGCTGTCCATGGGAATGATGATGCTGCCGCCGGTCATGATCTCGATGCCGTTCAAGCTGCTCCTCTTCGTCCTCGTCGACGGCTGGGACCTGCTTATCGGCTCGCTCGTAGGAGGGTACCGATGACCGTTGAGCTGCTCGGCCAGATTTCTAAGCAGACGTTCGAGACGATCCTGCTGGTAGGAGGGCCCGTGCTCGTAGTGAGTCTCGTCGTAGGAGTCCTGATCAGCATCTTCCAGGCGGTGACCCAGCTGCAGGAGATGACCCTGACCTTTGTTCCCAAGATCCTGGCGGTGTTCCTGACCTTGCTGGTGGCGCTGCCGTGGATGGTGAAGGTGCTCGTCGAGTTCACCAGGAGCATCCTGGTGAACATACCCCAGTATGTGCGGTGAGTATGGAGCTTTATAATCTGATAAATCTCTATTCCGAGAAGTTCATCCCGATCTTCATCAGGATCGCGATCATGCTCTCGTTCATTCCCTTCATCGGCGGCAGGACGACGCCGATCATGGCGCGGGGCGGCATCGCGCTCGCCCTCACCCTTATGCTGCTCCCCGTAGTCAGAGTCGAGACCGAGAACCAGGTCAGGGCGATCTTCGAAGCCGTCTTCATCGGCATCGCCATGGGGCTGGCGGCCCGGATCATTCTCGGCGCCGTCGAGATGGCGGGACAGTGGATGAGCCTCCAGATGGGACTGAGTGCCGCAGCCATATTCAACCCCCAGTTCGGAGAGGTCCTGGGGCCGCTGAGCCTCTTCTATACCCTCGTCTCGATGGGGCTCTTCTTCATTCTCGATATGCACTACTATTTTATCGAGGGCATCGTACGGAGCTTCGATGTCAGGGTGGTGCAGTACGAGGGCATATTCAGCGCCATCATCAAGCTCAACTCTTTTCTCTTCCCCCTCGCCTTCAAGATCGCGGCGCCGATCATACTGGTCCAGCTGCTGGTGAATCTGGCCATGGGATTCCTTTCGAGGGCGCTGCCGCAGGCGAACATATTCTTTATCAGCATGCCCCTCCTCATCGTGATGGGCATCGTTTTCATCGCCTTGTCGCTCCCCCTGACCTTCATGGTGATCTCGAAGGGCTTCATGCATGTAAAGGATGCCCTTATGGCGTTCACGAGGTAACGGATGCCCGAAGAATTTGATGAACGAACAGAGCAAGCGACACCCCGAAGGCGGCAGCAGGCCCGGGAAAAGGGCGATGTCCCCCGAAGCAGGGACCTTACCGGTCTCATGCCCCTCTGGGTGGTCTTCATGTTCATCTCCTTCGGGGGCTTCATGTACACCACCCTGCTTTCGTATATGAGAGCGTCCCTGAAGAGAGGGTTCGAGGTCCCCCTGACCGACGCCTCGTTCATCGACATATTCCGTGCCGATTCCCTGCAGATAGGAGCGATCATGCTGCCGCTCTTCGGGGCGATGCTGCTGCTGATTACCGTCGTTCACTTCTTGCAGACCGGCTTTCTGCTCACCGCCCAGCCGCTGACGCCCGATCTCTCGAAGATAAACCCGCTCCAGGGGATCAAGAAGCTCTTCAGCCTCAACAGCGTCGTCGAGGCGCTCAAGGGGTTTCTCAAGATCGTCGTCCTCGGCTGGATACTGTACCTGATGCTGAAAAAGGAGATCGTCACGCTCCCGAATCTCGTGGATATGGATGTCATGTCGATTGCCGACTTCTCGTATGTGCAGCTCAAGAAGCTCCTGCTCATAGCGGCCGTCGTCCTCACCGTGTTTGCCGCTGCCGACTACGGGTACCAGCGCTGGCAGTTCGAGCGCAACCTGCGCATGACCAAACAGGAGGTGAAGGAGGAGTACAAGGAGACCGAGGGCGACCCGCGCGTCAAGGCCCGGATAAAGAGCCTCCAGCGTGAAGCGGCCCGCAAGAGGATGATGCAGGAGGTGCCCAAGGCGGATGTGGTGATCACGAACCCCACCCACTACGCCGTTGCCCTGAAGTACGATGCAGCGAAGATGGCGGCGCCCGCTGTAGTGGCGAAAGGGGCCAACCTGGTCGCTGAGAAGATAAAGGAGGTGGCGAAGGCGAGCGGCGTGCCGGTCTTCGAGGACAAGCCGCTTGCGCGGTCGCTCTTCAAGCTGAAGCTGGGCGAGGAGATCCCCGAGGCGTTCTACAAGGCCCTGGCGACCATCCTCGCCAATGTCTACAAGATGAAAAAGAGCGGAGTGAGAGGATAGGGTATGCTCGAGAGACTTTTGCGACAGAGCGACATGGTGCTGGCCGTAGGCATCGTCGTCATTCTGGGTCTCATGATCCTGCCCATGCCCCCGCTGCTGCTCGACCTGTTCCTCTCCTTCAGCATCACGCTCTCGGTGGTCATCCTGCTCGTGTCTGCATACACGAACAAGCCGCTCGACTTTTCGGTCTTTCCTTCGGTGCTCCTGATATCGACGCTGCTCAGGCTCTCGCTGAATATCGCCTCGACGCGGCTTATCCTGATGAAGGGCGAGGAGGGCATCGAGGCTGCGGGACAGGTCATCCGCGCGTTCGGGGAGTTCGTGGTCGGGGGCAACTTCGTCGTCGGTTTCATCGTCTTCTTTATCCTGATCATCATCAACTTCGTCGTCATTACCAAGGGCGCCGGCAGGGTCGCCGAAGTCTCGGCCCGGTTCACTCTCGACGCCATGCCCGGGAAACAGATGAGTATCGACGCGGACCTGAATGCCGGCCTCATCGATGATGCCGAGGCACGGCGGCGGAGGCAGGAGATCAGCAGGGAGGCGGACTTCTACGGCGCGATGGACGGCGCGAGCAAGTTCGTCAGGGGCGATGCGATCGCCGCCATCGTGATCATGGTCATCAACATTGTCGGCGGGTTCCTGATCGGTGTGCTCCAGAAGGGCATGCCCATCGCCGACGCAGCCAAGACCTATACGGTCCTGACCGTCGGCGAAGGGCTCGTCGCGCAGATCCCGGCGCTGATCACCTCGACTGCGGCCGGTATCATCGTAACCAGGGCCGCGTCGGACGCCAATCTCGGGTCCGACGTCGTACGCCAGCTCTTTGCTAATCCCAAGGCCATGGGCACCACCGCAGGCATCCTCGCCTTTTTCGGGCTGATCCCCGGCCTGCCCCATATTCCGTTCCTGATGCTCGCCTCGATCACCGGAACGGGGGCTTATTTCATGAGCAGGGCGGCGAAGGGAGAAGAGGCTGCTGCCGCGGCCGCTCCCCCTGCAGAAGAGAGCAGGCAGCCGGAAAGCCTCGAATCCTATCTCCCCATCGATCCGCTCTCTCTCGAGATCGGCTACGGCCTCATCCCGCTCGTCGAAGAGGGCGGCCCGCTCCTTTCGAGGATCAAGGCGATCCGGAAGCAGATGGTCACCGATATGGGCTTCATCGTCCCGCCGGTGCATATCAAAGACAACCTGTCGCTCAAGCCGACCGGCTACTCGCTCCTCATCAAAGGGATCGAGGTCGCTTCGGCCGAGGTGATGCTGAACAAATACCTCGCCATATCACCCGGAACGGAAAAGGAGGTCATCGAGGGAATCCCGACAAAAGATCCCGCCTTCGGACTCCAGGCGGTCTGGATCGATGAACGCGATATGGAGCGGGCCCAGCTCGCAGGGTACACGGTCGTGGATGTGCCGTCGGTCATCACGACCCATCTGACCGAGGTGATCAAGAACCACGCCCATGAGCTCCTCGGCAAGCAGGATGTCCAGAAGCTGCTCGACACCGTGGCGAAGACGCATCCCAAAGTCGTCGAGGATGTGATTCCCGGCCTTCTGAGCCTGAGCGCCGTACAGCGCACGCTCCAGAATCTCATGAAAGAGAAGATCTCTATCAGGGACCTCCAGACCATCCTCGAGACGCTCTCCGACTACGCGACGGTCACCAAGGACCCCGAGGTGCTGACCGAATATGTACGGCAGTCGCTCTCCCGGAACATCACCAAGCAGCTCCAGGGCATCGACGGCTCGATCGCGGTTATCGTCATGGACCCCAAAGTCGAGCGCACGATCATCGAGTCCATTCAGACAACGGCACAGGGGTCCTACCTGGGGCTCGATCCGGGGACTGCGGACAAGATCGCCGAGAACCTGAGGAAGAACTACGAGGCAGGGGTGCTGAAGGGATACCAGCCGGTGCTCCTCTGTTCGCCGGCGATACGGAGATTCGTGAAGAAACTGGCCGAGCGGGTCTCGAACAGCGTCATGGTCGTCTCTCATAGCGAAATAGCACCCACGACGAAGGTGTATTCAATAGGAACGCTGAGGATAGAATAGCATGGGGCGTTATCACGGCATAGCAGCGATGAGCAGAAGAAGCGATGCCCTGCTGCATACCGCGGTGAACGCGCGGGGGCTCAGAGGCCCCAGAGGTCCCAGAGGCCCCAGAGGGAGGATGCCTGCATGAAGATCAAGAAGTTTGTCGGCAAGAGCTTTAAAGAAGCGCTCGAGGCGGTAAAGAAGGAGCTGGGATCGGATGCGATCATCCTCTCGAGCAAGACCGTCAAGGCGGGGCCTTTCGGTATTCTGAATAAAGATGCGGTAGAGGTGACCGCCGCGATCGACGAGCGGGGCGGCGACGGCCCGGCGGCGCCGCAGGCGCTTCGTTCGGACATGGCGGACATGGCGAAAATGGCTGACATGGCGGATGTCGTGAAGGAGATCAGGGGCCTGCGCGAAGAGATCGGGTTCCTCAAGGAGACGCTGAAACCGATCGTCCCCACCCTCAGGATAGGAAGAGACAAGAAGGGCCTCTACAATCTGCTGGTGCGCCAGGGCGTTGATACCCAGTTCGCCATCATCCTCCTCGAGCGGTCCCGAGAGTCGGTCGACAGCCTCAAGAGCGTCATAAAGAGCGATGTCAAGATCCAGGGGCTCCTCCCCGGCGATGATCGGGGCGTCATGTTCTTCGGCCCTCCCGGCGTCGGCAAGACCACCACGATCTCGAAAGTGGCGCACCTGTATGCAGCAAAGAAGAAACCGATCAGCATTATCTCCCTCGACGCCTACCGGATAGGGTCGATCGCCTCGCTGAAGGACCTGTCGCAGCAGGTGCGCTGTCCCCTGCGCGTGGTGAAAAAGGTGAGCGATCTCCCGAAAATCGTCTATAAGGAGATGCAGCGAGGTCCGCTGCTCATCGATACCCCCGGCTACGAGTACAGCGGCATGCTGAAGGACATCAAGGATATCTTCGTTTCCGGGTTCCCCCTGAAAAAGTGCTTTCTCCTCGATGCGTCGATGAGCACCCCGTCGGCGATCAAGGCATGGCAAAGCTGTCATACCGACATGATCGACTCCATCGGCTTTACGAAGGTCGATATGGCGACGCAGTACGGCAGCCTCTACAACCTCTCCTTGCTGACGAGCCGTCCCCTTTCGTTTATCACTACAGGACCTGGTATTCCCGATGACATCCGAATTCCCTCATCAGAATTCCTTGCCGGCCTGATAATTGGAGGTGTGTAATGAGCGCAAAAGGACCACGCATTATTGCGGTTTCGAGTGGAAAGGGGGGGGTGGGGAAGACCAATTTCGTCGCCAATCTCGCCTTGTTCTATGCCAGCCTCAATAAGAAGGTGCTCATTCTCGACGCCGATCTCGGCCTGAGCAACATCGATGTCCTCTTCGGTATCGCCCCGAAGTACAACCTCAAGCACGTGCTGTTCGGCGACAAGCGGCTCAAGGACATTATCGTCAACGGTCCCATGGGCATCATGCTCTTTCCCGCGAGCTCCGGGGTGAGAGAATTGACCCGGCTCAAGGAAGAGCACCGGATGAAGCTGGTCGCCGAGCTCGACACCTTTGATCTCCCGTTCGATATATTTCTCATCGACACCGGGGCGGGGATATCCGACAACGTCCTCTTCTTCTGCAGCGCGGCCCAGGAGACGATCGTGATCGTCACCCCCGAGCCGACCTCGATCGCCGACGCTTATGCGCTCATTAAAGTGCTTTCGAGGGATTTCGGGGAGAAGCACTTCAGGATACTGGTCAATACCGCTCGCTCCGAAAAGGAAGCATTCGATACCTTCAGGAAGCTCGCCATCGTGGCGGACAAGTTCCTCAACCTCTCGATCGACTATATCGGCTACCTGCCGTTCGATCAACATGTCAAGGACGCGATTATCGCCCAGAAAGGGTATATCGCTCTGTATCCGAACAGCGCGTTCACCAAGAAGCTGGCGGCCATCGGTAAAAAGCTGGTCGATGACCCCCTTAACGATGTTAAGGGAAATATTCAATTCTTCTTAAAGAAGGCATTGAGGATAAAATGAAAACGAGCACGCGGACAACCACGGGTAGAGTAACGGAGAAACAGAAGGAGAAGATCATCGAGCAGTTCCTGCCGAGGGTGAAGTACTATGCGAGCAAGCACAGCTTCTGCCTGCCGCCGGAACTCAGCACCGACGACCTCGTCTCGGCAGGCATCGTCGGCCTGCTCGAAGCGATCGAGCGCTACAACCCGAACATGAATACCAGCCTGAGCACCTTTGCCGACTTCAGGATCAAGGGCGCCATCATCGACCAGATACGCTCCATGCAGTGGGCGTCCAAGGACGCCCGCAAGAAGCTCGAAGAGGTCCGGAATACGTATGCGGCGCTCGAGAAGAGGTATAACCGGGGCGCCCTGGACGAGGAGGTTGCCGAGGAATTGAATATCACCCTTGATGAGTTATACAAGACGCTTTCCATCGCCAACACCATCAATATGGTGAACCTCGAGGACCTCGGGGTCAACACCGAAGGCGAGTCCCTGGATATCCTCGAGTGCATTTCCGGCGAAAGCGACAAGGATGTCCTCGATGAGTTGAACCTGAAAGAACTGAAACAGGCCCTCGGAACGCACATCGACGAGCTGCCAGAGAACGAGCGCATGGTCGTCACGTTGTACTACTACGAAGAGCTCACCATGAAAGAGATAGGGAAGGTGCTCGACATCAGCGAATCGAGAGTCTGCCAGCTGCACGGAAAGGCGATCATAAAGCTGAGGAACAAGATGGAACAGTTCAGGGGCTGATCCGTCGTTTCAGCATGGCCGTGCAGTTCTTTCGCGCTCTCCCTCTCTCTTTCTCGAACGATATGCAAAAAACTTAAGTCCCTACGTGGTTACGACGATACTATATAGTATTGAACTACCGGTGCGGGAGGACTGCTGAGTGGCCAAGAGCATAAAGAGAACCATAGAGAAGCTCGCAGCGGCCGACCCCTCCGTGCGGAGGGGCGCCGCCGAAGAGCTGGCCGAAGGCGATGAGCGGGCCATCTACCCCCTCGTCCGGGCGCTGAGCGATGCGAATGCCGGGGTCCAGGACGCCGCCATGAGGGCGCTTATCCGTATAGGCGGCGAGGTGACCGCCTACATGGTGCTTCCGCTCCTGAGGGAGAGCTCCCTGCTGCGGAACACGGCGCTGATCATCCTGAAAGAGCTCGGCAGGAGCAGCGTCCCGCTGCTGTATCCCCTTCTCAAAGACAAGGACCCCGATATACGGAAGTTCGCCCTCGATCTGCTGGGCGAAATAAAAGAGGGTGTCGAGCCGGCCCCTATCGTCCCCTACCTGAAGGACCCGAACGCGAACGTCAGGGCCGCAGCCGCGAAGACCGTAAGCGAGCTCGGATACAAGGCGGCGATCCCGGAGCTCATCAATGCGCTGCATGACGATGAGTGGGTCTGCTTCTCGGCCCTCGAGGCGCTCGGCGAGCTGAGGGCCGAGAACGCGATCGAGCATATCGCACAACTGCTGCCGTCATCCTCGGCCCATATCCGGAACGCGGTCTCGGATGCGGTGCGGCTTGCGGTGATCGAGACGCTGGGAAAGCTCGGCTCCGAGAGGTCCATCGGCGTCCTGAGATCCTACCTGCCCAGGACCGATGCCGACGAGCGGTACGCCGTCATCAAGAGCCTGATTCAGATCGGCATTACGCCCGACATGGCGGACCTCACCGGCTCTATCATCACCATGATCCGGGAGGGGGACTGGGAGGACAGGAAGATCGCCCTCAGGGGGCTGGCCACGCTGAACTGCAGGGAGGCGGTCCCTCTCCTTGTCGATCTTGCGGGGTCGCTGGACCCCTCCCTGCCCGAGAACGAAGAGCGGATAGTTGCGGTGCGGGCCGCCATAGGCGCCATGGATGCCGAAGAGGAGCTGCTGAAGCTGCTCGATGCCGCTGACCTCAAATTCCGCGGGAAGCATATCGCCATCGAGTTGCTGGGAGAGCTGAACAGCAGGAAGGCGGTCCCGCGCCTCATTGAGTACCTCAATGACGTGCGAAGGGATCTCCGGCGCGCCTCATCGCAGGCGCTGGGCGATATCGGGGCGACGGAATCTATCGAATCGCTCCTCGAGACGTCGCAGCGGGATGCCGATGCCCATGTGCGCCGGTCGGCCATCGAGGCGCTGGGCACGATACGATCGAAGGATGCCTTCAGACCGCTCCTGGATATGCTCGACCTGGAACGCTACCCGGATGTTATCGAGCGCATTGTCGGAGCGCTCCTCAAGATCGATGCGCCTGCCTTCCTGTCGAATCTCGCTCGCTACGGCGATACCGTGCGCGAGCTGGTCGCCAAGACCGTGCAGGAGATCGACATCCTCCTCACCCTCGCCGACGACGGAAACAAGAAGGTCAGGAGCGCCGCCCTCTACGGGCTGGGCCGTGCGGGGACCGACCGGGCGCGCTCCCGGCTTATCGGGTTCCTGGGGGACCGCGATCCCGAAATACGGAAGGCGGCGGTGGTGGGCCTCGGCGAGGCGCGCTACTGCTCCCCGGAACTGTTCAACGCCCTCATCGACCCCGACCAGTGGGTCAGGTTCTATGCCGTCAAGGCGGTCGCCTCCTCCTGCGACAGAGAGGAGGCGATCCGGGAGATAAGCGCCCTCTTGCACGATGCGTCCATTCCCGTCGTCATGTCCGTAATCGATGCCGTTGCCGCCCTGGGCGGACGGGAAGCGTATGAGACGCTCTCGGCCCACGGGGAGCACCCCAACCCGGATGTGCGGGATAAGATAAAGGAGGCCCTGGGCTCCCTATGATGTCACCGCTCGCCGAGGAGGTCTTCAGGCAGTTCAGGGATTTCATTTACGAGAAGTGCGGGATATTCATCCCCGACAACAAGAAATACTTTCTCGAGAACCGCCTGAGCAGAAGGATACAGGAAAAGAATCTCAAGGGGTATGGAGACTACCTCTACAACCTCAAGTACGACGCGGACAAGAGCGAGCTGTTCAAGCTCTATGACCTGATCACCACGAACGAGACCTTCTTCTTCCGCGAGCCGCAGCAGTTCGACGTGTTCAGCGGCGAGCTGCTGGACAGGGTCGTCGCGGAAAACGCGCAGTCGGGACGGCGGGAGCTGAAGGTCTGGTCGGCCGCCTCATCGACGGGTGAAGAGGCCTATACCGTTGCCATGATGCTGCTCGAGAAGCCCGAGCTCAACGGCATGAGAAAAGAGATACTCGCTTCCGACATCAGCGATCTGGTGCTGCAATCGGCAAAGACGGCTGTCTACGGGTCTTATTCGGTCAGGAATATTCCCGAGGTGTATCTCAAGAAGTACTTTACGAATACCGACCAGCAGTACGCCCTGGCGGCTCCCGTCAAGGCGATGGTGAAGTTCATGAGAATGAACCTCATCGACGAGCGGGAGATGAGGACGATGCGGGGCGTCGATGTCATCTTCTGCAGGAATGTCCTGATCTATTTCGACGATAAGGCCAAGCAGAAGGCGGTATCGCTGCTCTACGACGCCTTGCGGCCCAACGGGTATCTGATCATCGGCACCTCGGAAAGCCTTCACAACATAACGCGCGCTTTCCGGCCCGTGGTTATCAATAAGGTCATCATTTATCAGAAGGTATGAACACTGCACCAGGGGAGCATAACCATGAAGCTATTGATAGTTGACGACGATAAGACGACGCGCAAGCTTCTGAGCCTTTACCTGAAGGGAAAAGGCTACGAGGTCGTCACCGCGGAGAACGGGCTCGACGCCCTGGAGAAGCTGGGCACCGAGAGCATCAACCTCGTCATAACCGACATGAATATGCCCTACATGGACGGTATCGAGCTGGCTAGGACGCTGCGGGCGGACCCCGCGTGGAAGGCGATGCCCCTCATCATGGTGACCACCGAGGCAGACGACGATGAACGGAGCAAGGCGTATGAGGCGGGGGTCGACGACTACCTCGTGAAGCCGACGAATGCGGACAAGATACACGACAGTATCCGGGGAATTTTCGACAGGATTATTGACGGAGGTGAGAGCAATGTTTAACCTGACCCTGAAAGTGCTGGTAGTTGACGATTTCCCCACCATGCGGAGAATTGTGAAGAACCTCCTCAAGCAGCTGGGATTCGAGCATATCGATGAGGCTGAAGACGGGTCCCAGGCCCTCACCAAATTACGGAGCGGGAATTACGGCCTCGTCGTCTCGGACTGGAACATGCCGAATATGGAGGGAATAGAGCTCCTGCGGAATGTGAGGAAAGAGCCGGAGCCGCTGCGGGATGTCCCCTTTCTCATGGTAACCGCCGAGGCCGAGAAAGAGAAGGTGATCGAGGCGATCAAGGCGGGCGTCGATAACTACATCGTCAAGCCCTTTACCGCTGAAATTCTCAAAGAGAAGCTCGAAAAGATAGCAGAAAAGAAGAAATCGCTCAAAGCGGGGGCATGAGATGGCCGACGAGATGGATGAGATAATAACCGAGTTCGTAACCGAGGCCGAAGAAACCCTCGAGAAGATCGACCCCCTGTTCGTCGAGCTGGAGGCGAAGGGATACGATAAAAACATGCTGAACGAGATCTTCCGCGGCATGCATACGCTCAAGGGGGCCGCGGGGTTTTTAGGGTTCCAGCCGATCGTCGATGTCGCCCACCGCGCGGAGAGTATCATGAAGAAGCTCCGCGATGCCGAGATCGGGCTCACGCGCGAGCTCATGGATGTCATCCTGAAAAGCGTCGACCACCTGCGTCTGCTCATCTTTCATATCAAGCTCAAGGACGGCATCGAAGAGGATATCTCTTTGCTGTTGAAAGAGCTCGACGCGGCGCTCCTCTCCTCCGGGGCGTCGGCCCGGGCAGATGCTCCGGGAGCGCCGGGAGCGCCGGGAGGAGACGGCGGACAGGGAGAGCCTCCCGCCGTCGACGCCGAGGAGAAGGCTGAGATCGAGACCGATGAGCACGAGGCAGGGTCCTCTCACCCGCAGCCCCCGGCCGAGCCGGAACCCCGGGCCAGGGCTGCGGCCGTTTCCCCCTCCCCCGGACCCTCCTCCGATGAGCAGGTGCAGCAGCTGTCGAAAGAGCGGGAGGTGGTCTCGACGCTTCGCGTCGATGTTGCGAGGATCGACAAGGTAATGGACCTCGCCGGCGAGATCGTGCTGGCGCGGAACAGGCTTCTCAACCTGGCGACGAAGCTCGATCTGAGCTACTCCGACGACCCCCATGTCGAGAGCCTCGTCGAGACAACCGGATTCCTGGACAGGGTCACCTCGGACCTGCAGCTGGCGGTCATGAAGATGAGGATGCAGCCCATCCAGAAGGTCTTCGGGAAGTTCCCCCGCATGGTGCGGGACATGTCGAGGACCCTCGGCAAGGATATCGATCTCGAGATGTTCGGTGAGGATACGGAGGTGGACAAGACGGTCATCGAGAGCATCGGGGACCCCCTTGTCCATATTATAAGGAATTCCATAGACCACGGCATCGAGTCCGCTGGAGAGCGTGCGCAGAAGGGGAAGCCCCCGAAGGGGCGGATCATCATGAGCGCCTACCAGAAGGGTACGCATATCGTCATCGAGGTTTCGGATGACGGGAAGGGCATCGATGTGGAGGCGGTCAAGAGAAAGGCCCTCGCGAGGGGCCTCATCACGGACGAGGAAGCGCAGAAGATGTCGGACGACGCCGCGATCAACCTCATCTTTCTTCCCGGGTTTTCGACGAAAGAGATCTCTACCGAGCTCAGCGGCCGCGGCGTCGGCATGGATGTGGTGAAGACCAACGTGGCGAAGCTGAACGGGTACGTCGAGGTGATCACGAAAAAGGACGTGGGGAGCACCTTCAAGATCAGTCTCCCCCTGACCCTCGCCATCCTGCAGGCAATGATGGTCAGGATAGGGAGGGAGTTCTATGCGCTGCCGCAATCGATGATCGAGGAGACGCTCCGAGTGAAGAAGAGCGATATAAAGGATATTACCGGCCAGAAGGTACTGACCATCCGGGGACGGGTGATCCCCATGTTCGAGCTTGCCGAGGTGCTGGGCGTTGCGATGGACACCGGCGTCGGCCGCGATCACTGTTATGTCCTGGTCGCCCTCGTCGGGGACCGGAGGTTCTGCCTCGCCGTAGACGAGCTGCTCGGCCAGGAAGAGATCGTCATCAAAACGATCAACGGGATAGAGTCCGAGGAGTGCGGCATCCTGGGGGCGACGATCACGGGAGACGGGAGGGTTGTGCTCATCCTCGACTTTGCGGTCCTGTCCAGGAACGTTTTTGCGGGAGCCGCGAAGTAGCCGGGGAGAGGCGTTGACGAAAAGGAGGCGTTATGCAATATATCGGTTTTACCATGGACACGAATGAGTTTACCATCCCGATCCTCAAGGTGCAGGAGATAGTGAATCTTCCCCAGCTGACCAGGCTGCCCCAGGTGCCCGACTATATCGAGGGGATAACCAACCTCAGGGGCAAGGTCATCCCCATCATAAACCTGAGGCGGCTCGCCGGGATAGCGGGCGATTCGGTGGGGGAAAAGGTCATCGTCATTACCAGCGGACGCATCACCTTCGGCATACTCGTCGACGGTATCACCGGAGTGATCGCCCTGGACGAGTCGGAGATCGAGCCGCCCACGGACTTCAATACGTCCGCTATCGTTTCCGGCGTCGCCAGAGTAGACGACCGGCTCGTGGTGCTCCTCGATACGAAAAAGCTCATTCCCATGGAAGACGTGAGTATTTTTGAAGACGAGATATTCGAAGTGAAAGACAACGGCGACCAGGTCGAGGTGGTGAAGAGGATAGAGGGAATAGGCGGGGATATGATCGTCAAGGAGGTCCTCGACGCAAAGCACTTCTTCCAGAGGCGGGGGATCGATACCCAGGACCCGCGCTATGCCCTCTTCGACGAGATGATCGCCTTCATGAATGCGGTGAATAACCAGGAATACGAAAAGGCCGACGAGGCCATTCAGAATATCCTGAAGAAAGGCCAGAACGACCTGTTCCAGGAGGTCGGCAAGGTGACCCGGAAGCTGCACGACGCGATCAGGAGCTTCAAGGAGGCCCTCGACCCCAAGCTCAAGGATATGGCCACCACCGAAATGCCCAATGCCGTCGACAAGCTGCAGTTCGTCATCGAAAAGACGGAAGAGGCCGCCAACAAGACGATGGGGATCGTCGAAAAATACATATTGAGCATGGACGACCTCGCAGCGCATATACGGAGCCTGAAAGAGCCGGAAGAGTCGGTGAGCTATCTGAGGGAGTTCAAGAAGAGCCTCGAGGACGACCTCACCGAGATCCTGACGACGCAATCGTTTCAGGATTTGACGGGGCAGTCGATAAAGAAGGTAATCAAGCTCGTCGGCGATGTCGAGGAGGAGCTGGTGAAGATGATCACGACCTTCGGCGTCAAGATGGAGCAGGGGACGCCGAGCGAGAGCGTGGAGCATGAACAGATCGGCCAGTCCGACGTCGATGACCTGCTCAAGGAGTTCGGATTCTGAGAGGAACGGCACCACGCATCCGGGAACATCCCGATAGACGCATAACCTGCAAGGAGGGGAAATACCATGAAGACGGTAGGAAAGATTCTGGGGGTAGCAGCGCTGTTCATGCTGGTATGGGCGCTGAATGCGTACGCGAGCGAGATCAAGGTAGGGGCGGGAGCAGCGCCGACCGAAAATGTACTGAAGCCGATCAAGGAGCCCTTCGAAAAGGCCACGGGGCTGAAGCTCACGATCATCGCCTCGGGCCCGAAGATCGCGCTCCAGGACCTCGAAAAAGGGGCTGTCGATGCCGCGGCTGCCGGGCTGAGCTTCGATGACTGGATGGCGCTCATGAAAAAAGAGGGCGTCGAGGTGAGGGATGCCGGGGGATTCCAGCAGGCGCTTATCGGAAAGGACAAGATCGTTACTCTCGTACATAAAGAAAACACCGTGGCAAAACTCTCAAAAGACCAGCTCAAGGGAATTTTCACCGGGAAGATAACGAACTGGAAAGAGGTGGGGGGAAAGGATGCCCCGATCATCGTGGTATGGGGCAAGCTGATCCCGGGCACCAACAGCATGTATACAAAGCATATATTCGATGGAGAACCGGTGACGAAGGATATCCTCGACGCCACGACCGCCGAGGATGTGCGGCAGAACGTCGCCGCGAACCCCGAAGCGGTCGGCATCGGCCCGATGGCGGTCATCGATGCATCGGTGAGGTCGCCCGAGACGCCGGAGGTCGCGCGGCCTATCACCTTGCTCACCAAGGGGAATCCCGCTCCGAACATCCAGAAGCTCCTCGACTTCATAAAGGGTGAGGGGCAGAAGTATATCAAGCAGTAGCATGAAAACAACGGGCGAAGGCAGACCCGGTCTCTCCTGTCTTTGCCCGGAAGCCCTCATCGTATCTATACGGAAATAAGAGCGAATCGGGTCGGGGTGCGGGGGGAAGAGGTGATGGAATGACCATAAAAACAAAACTGACACTCAATGTCGTTATCGTAACGGTGATTGTCGCGGCCGTTGCGGTAACGAGTTTTATAGGAATGGGATCCGTCAGGAGCAAGCTCCATTACCTTACCGAGCGCAGTACCCCATTCCAGATGAGGACGGTAGAGTTCCAGAGGGTTATACAGGGGGCGACGGCAGACTTTACTAAAGTAGGCGTGTCAAGAACAAGAGAGGAGTACAAAACCTGTCGTGCAGAGGCCGAAAAGTCTCTTGCGGAGGTGAGAAAGACCCAGGGAGCGCTCGAGGCGCTTGCCGGCGATGCCAGGATGGAGACCGCCGATGAGCTCGGCAGGGTTGCGCAGGAGCTGTTTACTATCACCGAGGGAAGACTGAAAGCCGAAGAGGAGGCCCTGGCTGCAGCTGCCACGATTGCCCAGAGGCTCAAGGAGACATCACAGCGGCTGAGAGAGCTGGATTCCAAGATCAAGGGTCTTCAGCTGAACCGCTCGGCGGCGTTTGTCACCTCGCTGGAAGATACGAAAGGCATTTCTTCAAAGCTGCGGAACATAGAGACCCTGAAGGTCATCCTCAAGGACCTGCAGCTCGCGATATTCGAGATACAGCGGGCCGCGGACAAGAAAGCCCTCATCATCGCCAGGGGCAAGGCCAATGCCGCCGCGAGCAAGGCGTTCCAGAGCGATTATCTCAAGGACTGGATATCGAGGAACTTCTATTCCGATATAAAAGCGCTCACCGAGAAAGTCGAGGAGCTGGTAACGATACAGACCGCTCTCATGTCCCCTGCCGCTCCTGTCCCCGGGCAGCCGCTCCAGGCGAATGACGAAGCAAGAAAGAAGTTCGAGGCGGCCGGCAGCGAGGTCAGCGAGCGGCTTTCGGCAATCATGCTCGCCGTCGAGCAGGAGGTGCTGCTGGCAAGCGACAAGTACGGGGTCGAGACCGGGAGGCAAGGGGATGTCTTTACCCAGTCGAACATCGCAAACAGCGTATTGACGAGCAACTCCGAGCTGGTGGCCCTCGGCCTGTCGGCCGAAGGGCTGTCTACGAAACTCTTCACGCTTACGTCCGTTAAGGACGTCGATACGGTAAGCGCCGAGCTCGGGAAGGTCTTCGAGAGGGTAGGGAATGTCGAAAAGAATCTCGAGAGGGCGCTCCTGAAGCTCAATGCGAAAGAGGAGATGAAGCTGCTTAGCAGCGCCGAAGCTGCGCTCAATGCCGTACGCGGGACGCTGTTCGCCCAGGACGGCATTGTCGCGAAGATCCGCCATCAGCTCAGTATGAATGAAAAGGCGCTGCAGGCGATGGCGCGGCTCAGGGAGATCGTTGTCAGGCAGGCAGAAAAAGGGAAACAGACGGTGTCCACAGCCCAGGGAGAACAGGAGAAGGCGATCGGCACGGTCAACAGGATGGTCCATTTCAGCATGGGGCTCATCGGCGCCATCAGCCTCGGTGCGATCGTGTTCGGTATTCTCTTCGGCATATGGGTCTACCGCTCCATTGCCAACCCCCTGGCGCAGCTGATCACGGTCTCTGACAAGGTTGCGCAGGGGGATCTCGCCGTCGGCCTGAAGACGACGGCCCGGGACGAGATCGGCATGGTGCAGACCTCCATGGGGAAGATGGTGGACAACCTGAGGAATATTGTCGGGAAGATACGCACTGCCACGGGCAGCCTTGCGAGCAGCTCCGAGGAGCTGTCGGCTACCGCCGTAACGCTCGAGAAGGGGTCGCAGGACCAGGCCTTGCAGGTCGAGCAGTCGGCAACGGCGATGACCGAGATGTCGCAGACGACCCTCGATGTTGCGAAGAACGCCGCCGACACCTCCGGTGCTGCGCAGAAGATGAAGACCACGGCGATGCAGGGCAAAGAGGCGATGCATACGACCGTCCAGGAGCTGACGAAGTTCGCCGAGACCGTGAAGGAGTCGGCGGTCAAGGTCGAGTCGCTCGGCAGGAAGTCGGAAGAGATCAACGACATCGTCACGCTCATCAAGGAGATTGCCGACCAGACGAACCTGCTCGCCCTCAATGCGGCCATCGAGGCAGCCAGGGCGGGAGAGCAGGGGAGGGGGTTCGCGGTCGTTGCCGACAGCGTCAGGCAGCTCGCCGAGCGGACGACGGTGGCCGCAAACGATATCGCGAGCACGGTCCATACCATGCAGAGCGAAGTTGCCGACTCGGTAACCTTCATGAAAGAAGAGCGGGACTCGGTCGGTAAAGTGCTCGACCACGTCAACAGCACACTGAAGTCGATCGACGATATCGTGGCGTACGTAGAAGGGGTTGCGGATATGGTGCAGAGGATTGCGGCCGCCACCGAAGAGCAGTCGTCGGCTTCGGAAGAGGTCTCGCACAACATGGAAACCATCGCCGTTATCACGAGGCAGTTGAGCAGCTCGATATCCGAGATCAAGCGCGCCTCGGGCGATCTCTCCCATCTCGCGACCGAATTGAACGGCACGGCGAGCTGGTTTAAAGTGCAGGAGCGTTAAGAGAGGTCCCGTGATCGTAAAGGTGCTTATCGTAGACGATTCCGCTTTCATGAGGAATGCATTGACCGCTATGCTTTCCTCCGACCCGGAAATAAAGATCGTCGGTACCGCGCGGGACGGCCTCGAGGCGATCGAAAAGGTGCAGAGCCTCAAGCCCGACATCGTCACGATGGATGTCGAAATGCCGCGGATGGACGGCATCGAGGCGCTCCGGCATATCATGGGGACGAATCCTCTGCCGGTCATCATGGTCAGCTCCATCACGACCGAGGGCGCAAAAGTCACTCTCGATGCCCTCGACCTGGGCGCCGTCGACTTCATTCCTAAAAATCTCTCTGAGCTCTCCGTCAATATCGTCAAGATAAAAGAGATTCTCATAGACAAGATAAAGCATATGGGGCGGAGAGGCATCGCCAGTAAAGGGGCACGGCCGACGCTGCGCCGCCCTGTCATGAAGAGCGTTGAGCCGGTGGAGCAGATGCCGGCCAGGACCACGGGAGAGCGCAGGATCGGCATCGTCTCTATCGGGACGTCGACAGGGGGGCCCAAGGCGCTGCAGGAGATCATTCCCAGGCTCCCGAAGGATTTCCCTGTCCCCATCGTCATCGCCCAGCACATGCCGCCGAATTTCACCGCACCCTTCGCCGAGCGGCTCGACCAGCTGAGCCGGATCAGGGTAAAGGAGGCGGAAGAGGGGGAGGTCGTAAGACCCGGCGTCGCCCTCGTCGCCCCCGGCCGCGGGCATATGAGAGTGGCGAGGAGGAGGTCCCTCGAGACGGTGGTGACGATCTCGGAAAATAAAGACGACTTCATCTACAGGCCCTCCGTTGATGCGCTGATGTTCTCTATTGCCGAGTTCTTTCCCGGCCGGGCCCTCGGCGTGATCCTGACGGGAATGGGAAACGACGGGTGCAAGGGACTGGCAGCCCTGAAAAAGACGGGAGGAAGGATATTCGCACAGAACGAGGAGACCTGTGTCGTCTACGGCATGCCGAAGGCAGTGGTTGATGCGGGGATCGCGGATAAAGTATTATCTCTTGACGAGATCGCAGGTGAAATCGTCAATTCGGTTTAGGTGAGGGCTCATGCCGGGAAAGTCGGCAGGGGGAAGAAGAAGGATACTGGTTATCGATGATGAGCCCGACATCGCGGGACTGCTGAAGCTGTTTCTTGCCGGCCTGCACTACGAGGTCGATACGTTTCTGTCGCCGAGAGCGGGGCTCGATGCTCTGAAAGAGAACGGCTACTGGGCCGTCTTCTGCGATTATATGATGCCGCATCTGACCGGCGACAGGGTATACAGGGCGATAAAGGAGCTGGATAGCGCGCTGCTGGAACGGTTTGTACTGGTGACCGGCGCTGTTCTGGATGAACGGCTCGAACGATTTGTGGAGAGCGAGGGAGCACGCGTGCTGAACAAGCCGTTCAGGCTGGACGAAATCAAAGCTGTTCTGAAGGAGTTCGAAACATCATGAGAGAGGATGCACTCGAAAAGATCATCATGGAGACCGTGGACGTGCCGAGTCTCCCTCCCATTGCGGCGAAGGTGATGCAGCTGATCAGCAGCGATTACTCTTCCATAACCGAGCTCGAACGGCTCATAGAGAGGGACCAGGCTTTTTCGGCCCGGCTGCTGAGGATCGCCAACTCTCCTTACTACGGCCGGGGGAGGAGTATCGATACCGTATCAGCAGCCATTATTCTCATCGGTTTCAATTCGATGAAGTCGCTCGTCGCCGCCGCTTCGATGAAAGATATCCACCGCAGGTTCGGGCTCTTCGAGCAGCGCCACTGGGAGCACAGCCTCGGTGTCTCCCTCGCGGCGACGCTGCTCGCCAACGAGACCCAGATGATCTCCGGTGAAGAGGCGATGATCGGAGGACTGATCCACGATATGGGAAAGATCATCCTCAATAACAGCGTTCCCGAAACATACAGCCTGATCATAGAGCGCGTGTATGAGGAGGGACTCTCCTCGATACATGCCGAGAGCGAGATGCTCGGCTTCAACCACTGCAATGTAGGCGGGCTTATCGCGAGGAAATGGAAGCTGCCCAGGAGCCTCGAAGCGGCAATCGAGTACCATCATGCCGATACGTTCCCTCCGTTCGAGGATCAAAATTACGAGATACTCTGCCAGATCATACGGGTCGCCGACGCCATGTGTCTCCATTTAGGCATAGGGCTCAGGGCGGTGGTCGATCCCGATACCATAGGATTCTCGCAGATAGGATTGACCGGAAAGCAGTTCACCAGCCTCACGGAGCGCCTGAAGAAGGATTACATCGAGCAGAAGTCGCAGCTGCTCGAATAGAGGTGAAGAAGCTCGCTGCTGCCCCGATAAGAAAAGCGGATGACACCTGATGAAAGCATACGAGGGCCTTACAGTATACCGGGTTTGAGACCTGCGGACCAGACCCACGGCTTCCCGAGGAGACGCAGCCCCAAAGAGGGAAAAAGGGAGCGGAAGAAAGAGGAAGAGCCGCCGCCTCCCCGGGAAGACGATGACGCCCCTCCCGGAGGCAAGCCGCACCGCGTTGATATAAAGGTATAACTTTCCCCGCTGCGGAAAATATTTCCCAGCGCCTGCCCATCGCCTGCAAGGAAAAAAGACCGCCCCCTTCCGCTGCGATGCATGCATGCCTGAGTGTAACTGTCCTGCAAGTCCTTGAACTCTCGTGATAAGCCGCGTTCAGAGCTGAAAAAGAAAACGATACCGCCGGATTCACCGTCATAACAGAAGAGCACTGCTTCTCTGGCATCAATATTGCTTTTTAGAGAGCAATTCAGAGAGGAGCGTGCCGGAATGTACAAAGGTTCTTATATAGCAATGACGGGAGCGGTGCTGAGACGTCAAGAACTGGACAACGTAGCCAATAATTTGGCAAACGCCAGTACGACCGGGTATAAGAAGACCTCGTTCTCTTCCCGCCTCTATCCTCTCATGGAAGGGACCTCACAGAGCCAGAGCTCCCTCTATCCCGATGCGCGGGCGATGAGCTATTACGGCGCCTACTCGATCGATACTTCGGAAGGCAACGTCAAGACCACCGGGAACCCCCTCGATATCGCCCTCAGGGGAGAGGGCTTTCTGGCTGTCCAGGGCGAGGGGGAGATACTCTATACGCGGAACGGCGCCCTGTCCATGGACAAGGAGGGATTCATCACGACCGGGAACGGGATGAAGGTACTCGATACGAACAACCGGCCCATACGGATCGAAGGCTCTTCCGTAACGATACATGCCGACGGTACCGTCTATGCTGATGCCAACCAGGCGGGCAGGCTGAAGCTGGTCGCCCTTGCCGGTATCCAGCACGCCGGCAACTCGCTCTTTTCGGGCAATGAGAACGGCGCTGCAAAGGCTGAAGTAGTGCAGGGAAGCATCGAGATGTCGAATGTGAACCCGGTGAGCGAGCTGGTCGGGCTCATCAGCGCACTGCGCGAGTACGAGGCTGCGCAGAAGATCATCCAGAATTTCCAGGACCTGTCGCAGAAGACGGTCTCCGAGCTCCCGAGGGTCTAAAGGATAGCGGAATAAAAGCAGTGCTCGAAGTTTTCGATAAAGGAGGCGTTTAGATGATTCGCTCACTCTTCACCGCAGCAACAGGCATGCAGGCCCAGCAGCTGAATGTGGATGTCATATCGAACAATATCGCCAACGTCAATACCGTCGGGTTCAAGCGGAGCCGGGCCGATTTCCAGGACCTCCTCTACCAGACGCTGAAGGCGCCGGGTGTCCCGTCTGCGGAAGGAATACAGGTCCCCTCCGGCATACAGGTGGGGCTCGGAGTGCGGCCGGTGGCGGTCCAGAAGCTCTTTACGCAGGGCGACTTCATCCCTACCGGCAATGATCTTGATCTCGTTATCGAGGGTGACGGCTTCTTCCAGGTGACGAGACCGGACGGCACGATCGCCTATACGAGGGCAGGGGCATTCAAGCTCGACCGGGACGGGAGGATCGTCAACTCCGACGGGTTTCCTATCGAACCTGCCATCACGATCCCGGCCGATACTACCAAGGTGACGGTCGGGTTCGACGGCCGCGTCACGGTCCTGCAGCCCGGCAACACCGCGCCGGTAGACATCGGCACGATCGAGATAGCCCGTTTTGTGAACCCCGCCGGACTCCAGGCTATCGGGAAGAACCTCTTCCTCGCCACCGATGCTTCAGGGGAAGCGATTATCGGCGCGCCGAGCGCCGAGGGCAGGGGAACGCTGAGCCAGGGGTTCCTCGAGAACTCGAATGTCAATGTCGTCGAGGAGCTCGCGAATCTGATCACCGCCCAGAGAGCGTTCGACCTCAACTCCAGGGCGATTCAAGCCTCTGACGAGATGCTCCAGACCACCTCGGGGCTGAAGCGGTAAGACGATGAAAAGAGCTATTCTTCATAATGCCTCGGCGCTGCTGATCTGCTTTGTCTTTTTGTTCGCGGCGGGTGGCGCACGCGCGGCAGGCAAGCCCGCGGTGCTGTCCGCCGTTGAAGAGCGCGTGCGCAACGAGCTGCTACAGACCCTGTCTCCCGATGTCGAGCTCATGAGTCTCAGGCTGGTCAGGGGAGGAGATGTCCTTGTGAATGAAAGGATATACTCGATAGCCGGTCTCTCGGTGAACGGATACAGCGGGAGGAACAGGATTACCTATCTCGTGTCGCTCATCGACGAGAAGGGCCGGACGGAGAGTATCACGGTCGAGGCATCCTACGATCTCCTCAAGGAGGTCCTGGTCGCCTCGAAGCGGCTTCCGGCCGGTACCCTCCTGAGCGGCGATGATTTTTATTCGGTGAGACAGAGGGGGTCCCGTCTGCCCGCGGGTGCGGTAACCGAGCGGAGCGAGGTGGAAGGCAAGATGCTCAAGACCGCTCTCGGCCAGGGAGTCGTCATAAAGGCCGATCACCTGACCTCCCAATTGACCGTAAAGCGGGGACAGAAAGTTGAAGTTGTTGTTGAAGGAGCCAGCGTAGTCGTCGCGACAAAAGGCATGTTGAGAAGCGATGCGGTGATCGGAGGCGGTGCTCGGGTCATGTGCGACATCTCGAAGAAGGAGATCAACGGTATCCTCATCTCGCCCCAGACCGTTAAGGTGAAGCTATGAAGGAGAAACGCTCAATGCTGCCTGTCACGTTGAAGAAAGAGGCCGGAACCGTCTCAAATATCAGGAGGAGTATGGTGCTGGTTACCGCTTCGGTAGCGGTGCTGGCAGCCTCTGCCGGATGCTCGGGGCTCAGGGAGGCCCGCGATATCAAGGATGCCCCCATGCCTCCCAAATATGTGGAGAGCAGGCAGAGAGAATTCCAGCCCTCGGAGGGCTCGCTCTGGAAAGACAGCGCCTCCCTTTTCGAGGACCGCAAGGCACGGAGAATCAACGATCTGGTGACGATACTGGTGACAGAGAGGACGACGGCATCCAAGACGGCGACGACCAATGCGAACCGCGAGTCCTCGGCAGATTATGCCATCACCCAGCTGCCGTCCGGCATGCGGATCAATAATCTTCCCCTGGTCAATGACCTGACCAACGGGGTGAGGGGAAACGGGACCTCTGATTTTGCCGGCAAGGGCGACACCTCGCGGGAAGGGAGAATGACGGCGACCATAACCGCCAAGGTGATCGAAGTCCTCCCCAACGACAATCTCGTGCTCGAGGCGCGCAAAGAGGTGGTCGTGAACAATGAAAAAGAGATCATCGTCTTCCGGGGAATCGTACGGCCCGATGATATCTCGCCGACCAATACGATCCTTTCCCAGAATGTGGCGGATGCGCAGATCTACCTCGTCGGCGACGGTGTTCTGAACGATAAGCAGTCCCAGGGATGGCTGGTGCGGCTCCTGGATCAGGTCTGGCCGTTCTAAAAATACGGAAAGGGTGATGCTCATGGCGCGTCAGATTAGATCATTGATAAAAAAAGATAAAGCTGATAAAACACCAATGTTGGTTACTTTATTCCTTGCCATAATCGGCGCCCTCATCATGCTCCCTGCATCGTATGGAACTTCTCATGCCGAAAGGATCAAGGATATCGCTACCTTTTCCGGGGTGAGGGAGAATGAGCTTTTCGGTTACGGCATCGTCGTCGGCCTCAACGGCACCGGGGATAAGGACGGCACCTATATATTCCAACCTTTTGCAAATATGCTTACGAAGATGGGAATCAGTGTCAATCCCGCTGATGTAAAAGGAAAGACGAAAAACGTTGCCGCGGTCATGGTGACGGCCAAGCTCCCCACCATGACCAAGCCCGGCTCGAAATTCGACGTCCAGGTGGCGTCCATCGGCGATGCCAAGAGCCTGCAGGGAGGAATGCTGGTGATGACCCCCCTGAAGGGGCCTGACGGCAATGTCTACGCCGTTGCCCAAGGGTCGGTCTCGATCGGCGGCTTCGTTGCGGGCGGAGGCGGCGCACAGACGATCAAGAACCATCCCAACTCCGGCGTGGTTCCGAACGGGGCGATCGTGGAGCGGGAGGTGCCGGTGCAGCTGAACCGCAAGAACAGGCTCGATGTTATGCTGATGACGCAGGACCTGACCACGGCAAAACGCATTGCAGACAGCATTAACGGGCAATTGCAGGGGAACTACGCCAAAGCCGAAGGTCCTTCGACGGTCGCCGTGAATGTACCGGAATCGTATACCGATAAGGTTGTAGACCTTATGTCTGCTATCGAATTGATCACTGTGGATGTCGATGTGCCGGCGCGGGTAGTCATTAATGAGCGTACCGGTACGGTCGTCATCGGCGAGAATGTCACTATCAGCCCTGTCGCCCTGGCCCACGGCGGGCTTACTATTGAAATAAAAACCGAATTCCAGGTATCCCAGCCTCCTCCCTTTGCACCCGGGAGCGCAGAGACCGTCGTTGTTCCGAAGCAGGAGACCAAGGTCGAAGAGAAGAAGGCCGCTCTTGTCGAGGTCAAGGGAGCGACGATAGGCGAGCTGGTCAAGGCCCTCAATGCCCTGGGCATCACGCCGAAGGACCTCGTCGCGATCCTGCAGGCGATCAAGACTTCGGGAAGTCTCAAGGCGGAACTGGTGATAATGTGAAACCGATTGACAATATGACCAACAATATGGCAAAAGAACTGTCGTCTCCACAAAAGGGCGGGCAGGCCCCTGATCAGAAGGCGTTTGCCAGGGAGGTCGAGACCGTCTTCTTGAACGAATTTCTGAAGATCATGATGGAACAGACCTCATTCGGCAAGGACAAGGTCATCTCGTCGTTTATGCCCTTAATCACCACCGAGATCGCCCGGTCTTTGGCAGAGCGTGGAATGGGCATAGGAGACTTTATCAGCAAAGGAGCAGAAATAAAAGGGACGTCTGAAGCATTCCCGCTTCCCGAAAGCAGTACTTTAACAAATCGTGGCCGTACGGAGAACGATGTGCCGGGTGACAACGGCAATCCTGCTCCGGACTCTGAACGTAACGTTATACTCAGGCTTCCTGTAGAAGGGAGGATATCGTCCGGCTTCGGGCTGAGGCATGACCCGATCGACGGCAGACTGCGACCCCATCACGGTATGGATATCGCGGTACCTGAAGGGACCCCGGTTGCTGCCGCTGCGTCTGGAATTGTAATATTCAGCGGATATTCAAATACTTATGGAAACTGTATTATAGTGAAACATGAAGACGGTCGTACTACCCTCTATGCGCACAACGCGGTCAACAGGGTGAAGGCAGGAGATTCGATAAAAGCCGACGATATTATTGCACTTTCAGGATCAACGGGGAAATCTACAGGACCCCACCTGCACTTCGAGGTGCGGAAAGACGGAGTACCGATAAACCCGATGGGGGAGATAGGCTAATGTTTTTTTAGAATCCTCCGATATAATGTAATAAGGACATGTATACAAACGATAAGGAGGATATGACCATGAGGATTAACGACAAGATCGACAATGTAGGTGGAGTACAGAGGCCGGATATTCCCCGGGAAAAAGCGGCGGTTGAGAAGCCCGAGGCGGCGGCAAAGACCGATCAGGTGACCTTCTCCGAGAAGGCGAAGGAGATCGCGAAGCTTCAGGCCGAGGCCGGCACTGTTCCCGAGATCAGGGCCGATCGGGTTGAAGAGGTTAAAAAAGCTATCACTTCAGGGACGTACACGGTAAAAGGTGAAGCGGTAGCAGGGAAATTGCTGAAGGAGGCTATCATTGACTCACTTGTATGACGAGCTGATCGGTGTTCTCGAGAAAGAGTTTGCGTTATGCACCAGTCTCGTGGAGCTGCTGCAGAGAGAGAAAGAGGTGATCGTCAAACTCGATCCGGGCGCCCTTGAGCAGCTGCTCACCGAAAAAGAAGTGCTCACGACCAGTATTCGCGCGTGCGACGAGGCTCGTGAGCGGATACTCGATACCTTGCAGCTGAAGAACAAGACCCTCTCCGAGGTCGCCGCCTCTGCGGGCGAGCTTTACCGGGACAGGCTCGCCGACCTCTCGACGAAGTTTACGTCCATTATCGAAAGCATAACGGAGCTCAATGCTTTCAATAGCAAGCTTATCGAAAAGTCCCTTCACTACATAAAAACATCGTACAGATTTTTGAATACCTTCGATGTAGACGTCCGTCAAAAAGTTTCTCTGGAGGCGTGATATGTCCATACTCGGTGTTTTCGACATCGGAAAGACCGCGATGTACGTGACGAGGAAATCCCTCGATACGACGGCCCATAACGTTGCCAACATCAATACTCCCGGCTATACGAGACAGGAGCTCCTGCTCGAAAACGTCCCTTCGGGAGCCTTCTCGAGCACGGGATTGAGCGGTCGCGGTGTCAAGACCACCGGGGTAACACGGCTCTACGACTCCTTCGTGTCGCTCCAGATAAAGACCGAGAAGTCGAATCTCGCCTACTGGGAGGCCTATGAGCAGGGCATTCTCAAGATCGAGAACGTCTTCAACGAGGCGTCCGAATCAGGCCTCTCTACAGCGATGACCGATTTTTTCAATGCCTGGCAGGAGCTCGCCAATAATCCCGAAGGATATGCGGAAAGATCCCTGCTCATCAAAAAGGCCGAGTACCTCGCCTCGCGGGTGAACAGGGCCGCTGCCACGCTCGACGAGGAGCGCAACGAGCTGGTGAAGAGCAGCGAGTTCCTGGTCGACGAGGTGAACACCATAACGGCCAAGATAGCCGACCTGAATGAGAAGATATCCGCCTCCCCCGGCGCCCTCGATCTTATGGACCAGCGGGACAGCCTGGTGGAGCGGCTGAACGAGATCGTGAAGGTAACCACCTTCGAAGATAACGTAGGCCGGTACTCGGTCATGATCAGCGGCGTTCCTCTGGTGGACGGAGCCCGTGTATTTCAAATGGATACGAGCATCGATTTAAATAACGACCTGCATTTTTATGTCAATTTCACCTCTCCTACGGGAGCGCTTGTCGAATCCCGGGAGATATCGCAGTACATTACGGGCGGCGAGCTCAAAGCGAACTACTACTTGAGAGACACGCAAATACCCGAATATATAAACAAAATGAATGTCCTTGCCCTGAACCTCTCCGATGCGGTCAACTATTACCACCGCCAGGGATACGGCGCGGACGGCTCGACAGGGAACAATTTTTTCAATCAGCTCTACACCGCGACAGAAACAGACGCTGGTGCTCCCAACAGCGCCTCGGTGACCTCGATGAAGGTGACCAATGATACGGTTTTTAATTACCATCAATACCGTATCACGTACGATAATACATTGCTGCCGGCGCCGCCTTTTGTCGTGCAGGATATAACCGACGGTACTACGTTAGCGGCCTACAATGCGGTTACTAACCCTTACGGAGTCCAGGTCAGCACCACAACAGCGGGGAGCACTACGTATACGGATATCTCGTTCAACGGGATGACGGTAAGGATCAGCGACCAGGGCAGCACCCTGAGCAACGGCGATTCGTTCGATGTTCAACTGAACGCGAATGCCGCCCTCGAGATCGGCGTCACGCTGGTAGAGCCTCAGAAGATAGCGGCAGCCCAGGGCGAGGTGGTCACGGTCGACGACACGAACAACAGCATCAGGTTCAGCGAGAACGGCGGAACGAGCTTTGTTACGGCAACGATACCGTCCGGAAATTATACGAGATCGCAGCTCGCCGCGGTATTGCAGCAGGCGCTCCAGGGCGCTGACAGCGGAACGAACTTCCTCTACGATGTTACGTATAACGCTGCGACGAGGAAATATACCGTAACCAATGCAGATACGCTCGGTGCAAATGACAACCCCAATGCCATCGTGCTCGATTGGACGAATACCGCGTCGACGGCGAGAGGATTGTTCGGCTTTACCTCGAATTCGACCATCAGTGCCGCGGGCTCGGATATAAGCGACAATGCGGTCTATCCGGTCCTCCCCGGAGATAACAGGAATGCAAAGGCGATTGCCGGCCTCGCCAACCAGGCCGTGGTCGCCGGAAGGAAGCCCATAGATTTCTATCGTGAAATTGTCTCCGACGTAGGGGTCGAGTCGTTATCGGCGAAGGACAGCCAGAAGTTCCAGAGAGCGCTTGTTGATGAGCTCGAGGGCAGGAGACAGCAGATTTCGGGCATAAGCCTCGATGAAGAGGCGGCCAATCTCATAAAGTACCAGAAGTCTTTCGAAGCCGCAGCCAAGATGATCGGTATTGCCGACGAGCTCCTTGAAGTCCTGTTGGGGATGACCGGGAGGTAGCCATGAAGATCACGATGAAGATGTTCTATGACCGTTTCCTTTCCGGCATCCAGCGGAATATGAATGCTGTGATAAGGGACAGCGAGCAGCTCTCGACAGGCCGGCGGATCAGCAAGCCGTCCGACGACCCTACGGCGATGTCGAGGATCGTGAACTATAATGTGCTCCTCTCATCCACCGGCGAGTACATGAGGGCGATCACGGCGGCAAAGAGCCCGCTCGAGGCCTTCGACGCATCTTTTGTAACCCTCACCGATAACTTGACGAGGGCCACCGAGCTCGCCCTGAACGGCGCCAATGGCACCATGGACGCCCGGTCCCGGCAGATGATCGCAAAAGAGATCGACGGACTGATTGAGAGTTCCGTAGGCATTGCAAACACGAAAATCGGCGACCGGTACATATTCTCCGGCTTCCAGTCGGATACCGCGCCGATCAATACCACGACACGCGAATTCATCTCGGATATGAATGCGCTCGAAATAGACATCGGTGTCAACGCGAAGATGAGGCTGAATATCTCGGCCGGCGATCTCTTCAGCTTTAAACGAAACAGCACTGCCGATTCTCAAAATGCCATACTGCCGCCGTATAATTGGACTAATAGCGGAACCATAACTATCCCTGATGCTGATCCCATTTCCGCCCTTTACACGTCCTCCGGTGTGTTTACCAATCCGGCAGCTGACGTTCTTTCGGCAAATGGCGGGACGCTGACCATAACCCTCGGGGATAACGACGCATCACCAGTAACGGTTGCCATCGGCGCAGCTCAGGACGCCGATCTCAGTGGTGATTACAGCCTGAATGAAGTGCGGAACGCCATCAACGGACAGGCAGGGTCGAAAGTAAAGGCAGAGGTTGTCAATTTCAATACAACCGGCAACCCCGCAAATGATGATTACCGGATTGTCATTGCGTCGGTCCCTGCGGGAAACTCGGAAAAGATTAAGATTCAGGTTGCCTCTGCTGATGCTGCGGGGACCGGCCTTTACCGGCTCGGTTATGATCCCACCGGATCGCAATCGATGGTTCTGGGGACCGATATCACCAATTACAATTATATTACCGATCCGACTAACGCAAACTACTACAGTTTCAATAATAATTACCTGAACGAGAATTACCTTTTAAGAGCACTGCACTTTCTGAAGACCGCGCTTGAGGCCAACGATACCGGAAGAGTACAGAAGTCGCTTGGATATCTGAATAGCATATCGGACAAGCTTTCCCAGATGACGGCCGAGGTAGGTGCGCGCCTGAACAAGCTGGATGCCGAGGAAAGGTATCACGATGACAGGGAGTATAATGTAAGGACCTATCTTTCCAGTGAACAGGATACGGATATGGCGAAAGTGATAACCGATATGGCCCAGCGGCAGACTGCGCTCGAAAGCCTCAGGACTGTTTCGACTGATTTTATGCGCACGAGCCTTTTCGATTTCCTGCGATGATGTCCGAGATGAGGATCCAATGCTTGTTTTAACCCGTAAGGCCGGACAGACGATAAATATAGGGGATACCATCTCGATCAAGATAGTGGAGATCGGCAACGGCTACGTCAAGCTCGGGATCGAGGCGCCAAAAGAGCTGCCCATCTACCGTGAGGAGCTGTACGAAAAGCTGAAACAGTTGAATAAAGAGGCGGTGCACATGGATATTGATAAACTCAAGGACTTTTTAGGGTTGAAATAAGGAGCAGGAGCAGAATGGCATGAAGCTAAAGACGACTCGATTTGGTGAAATAGACGTCGATGAGGGGAGGGTCATTACGTTTCCTCTGGGCGTTCCGGGTTTCCCTGAACTGAAGCGGTACGTTCTTGTCGAATATAAGGAGCCGGTGAAGTGGCTGCAGTCAGCGGACGACCCCGATGTGGCGTTTATCGTAACCGATCCCTTCGTTATTTTCCCTGACTATTCGATTACCATAGATGATGAGACCGAGAGTTACCTCGGGATAAGGGAGTCCAAAGATGTCGTGACGCTCACTATTCTTACCGTCGGTAATAATGCTATCACCGCTAATTTGAAGGCCCCGATAATCGTAAACAGCGCCACGCTCAAAGCGGTACAGGTACTGCTTGAGGATGAGCGGTATTCATTCAGAGCTCCTCTCCCGCCACTTCCCAAAACAACAGAAACACCTTAGTCAGGGCGATATGCCTGCGCTGCAAGGCGCCATCGAAGCTGATCTGCTTTTTGAAAAAATCCTGCGGACGTGTTATTTTAATATCATTAAAAAAACAAGGGCAGTTGTTTTGCAAGGAGGTTCTGTACCGTAATGAGCCGCGTGCCGATGACCCCCGAGGGCTACCAGAAGCTGAAAGACGAGCTCGAGCGGCTGTTGAAGGTCGAGCGGCCGAAGAATATCCAGGACATTGCCGAAGCCCGTGCGCACGGCGACCTGTCGGAAAATGCCGAGTACCATGCTGCGAAGGAGCGGCAGTCGTTCATAGAAGGCCGCATTCAGGAGCTCCAGGGAAAGCTGGCCCTGGCCGATGTCATCGATCCTGCCAGGATAAACCAGTCGCGTATCGCCTTCGGCGCCACGGTGAAGGTGCTCGATGTCGAGGCCGACACCGAGTACGAGTTCGTTCTGGTCGGCCCCGATGAGGCGGACGTCAAGAGCGGCAAGATATCGATCAGCTCTCCGGTCGGCAGGGCGCTGATCGGCAAAGAGGTCGGCGATGTCGCTATGGTCAAGGCCCCGGCCAGGACCATCGAATACGAAATCGTAGAGATCAACTTTGTCTAGCGCAGCGCCCGTATCGCGATCCTTCAGAGCGGAGATCGTCGAGAACAGCTCCCGGGGGAACTCCTTCAAGCTTTTGGCGGTAACGCCGCTCACCGGGACCATCTCGCCAGAACCCGGGCAGTTCTATATGCTCCAGGCTGCGGACAGCTACGATCCTCTCCTGAAGCGCCCCTTCAGCATTTTCGAGAGCGCGGGCGAGCAGCTGAAATTCCTCTATCGCATACGGGGAAAAGGGACGCTGTCGCTCTCCCGCCTCAAAGAAGGCGCGCGCATCACTATAATAGGCCCCCTGGGAAACAGCTATCCCGATCCGCAGGGCGATTTCATCGCTGTTGCCGGGGGGGTAGGCATAGCCTCGCTCTTTCCTCTCCTGAGTAAACATGCAGGGAAAGCGCATCTTTTTTATGGGGCGAGGAACAGCGATGAGCTGGTCTTCGCGACGGAATCGGGAACGCTGGTAAAGGGCATATCGATAGCTACCGATGATGGCTCTGCGGGAGAGAAAGGCTTCATAACAGAGCACCTGCGGCACTGCCTGGGTGCTCTGCCCGGCCCCGCTCATCGTCTTCCGGTCTACGCCTGCGGACCCACCCCCATGCTTAAGGCGGTGGCCCAAATGGCACATGAGAGAGGACTGTCCTGCTACGTCTCGCTCGAGGAGCATATGGCCTGCGGCATCGGCGCGTGTCTCGGCTGCATGGTGAAGACCGTATCGGGGCAGAAGAGGGTCTGCAAAGAGGGGCCCGTATTCGAGGCCGGGGACGTTGTATGGTGAACCTTTCCGTCAAGATCGGCTCGTTGGCGCTGAAGAACCCGGTGATGACCGCATCGGGCACCTTCGGGTACGGCGAGGAGTACGCCGAGTTTTTCGATCTGAACGAGCTGGGCGCCATTGTGGTCAAAGGGCTCTCGGTCACTCCGCGCCAGGGGAATCCGACTCCCCGGATCGTCGAGACCCCTGCAGGGATGCTCAATGCCATAGGCCTCCAGAATATCGGGATCAAAGCGTTCATTCAGGATAAGCTTCCCTTTCTGCGCCGGTTCGCCACGCCCGTCATCGCCAACTTCTTCGGAGATACGATCAATGAATACGTGCGGGCTGCCGAAGAGCTCAGTGCCGCCGGAGGCGTGCACGCACTCGAGATGAACATCTCCTGCCCCAACAAGCAGGCCGGCTGGATCGTCTTCGGCACCGATCCGAAGACCATGGAGCAGGTGGTCAGCGCAGTGAGAAAGACGACCTCGCTGCCGTTGATCGTGAAGCTTTCTCCCAATGTAACCGATATCGGCTGCATGGCGAGGGTTGCCGAGCAGTGCGGCGCGGATGCAGTATCCGTCATCAACACCCTTACCGGGATGGTGGTGGATATAAAAAAGAGGAGGCCGGTGCTCGCCAATGCCACGGGCGGGCTGTCGGGCCCGGCTATTCGTCCCATTGCGGTGCGCATGGTCTGGGAGGTGTACAAAGCGGTCAAGATTCCGGTAATCGGCATGGGAGGGATCATGACTGCCCGGGATGCCCTGGAGTTCTTCATCGCGGGGGCGCGGGCCATTGCCGTCGGCACCGCGAACTTCATCAATCCTGTCGCCCCTGTCGAGATCCGCAACGGCATCGCCGAATTCCTCCGGGAAGAGGGCCTCTCCGACATCAATGATATCGTCGGCAGCCTTTCGATAACGCCTAAAACGTAGCCTCAGAAGGTCTCATGAGCGATGACCGCATCATAACGCTGACCACCGACTTCGGCCTCAAAGACCCCTTTGTCGGCGAGATGAAGGGAGCGGTCCTGACGATCCACCGGCCGGCCATTCTTGTGGATATCACTCACGAAATCACCTCGCACGACATACGTGAGGGCGCCTTTGTGATCGGCAGCAGCTACCGTTATTTTCCGTCCGGGACGATTCATGTCGCCGTTGTCGATCCCGGTGTCGGCTCCGAACGGAGGCCGATCATCGTCGAGGCTGATGGCCATTGCTTTGTGGGACCCGACAACGGGATATTCTCATTCCCCCTTTCTCTCTTCCCTGACGCCAGGGTGTTTCATAGTACGGAGGAGCGTTATATGCTCGCACAAGAGAGCCCGACCTTCCAGGGGCGGGATATCTTTGCCCCGGTCGCAGCGTGGCTGGCGAAAGGTACGAAGGTCGAGGAGCTCGGTCCCCGGATCAATGACCCGGAGGTCTTCTCCCTCCCGCTGCCCCGCATCGAAGGGGAAACCGTAACAGGAGAAGTGATAAGCATCGACAAGTTCGGCAATGCCATTACTACTATAACGAAAAACGATCTCTCCTCGTTCGGCGACCGGTACAGCGCAGCGCTCAATGGTACGCCGGTATCGCCGCTGAAGTACTACGGCGAGGCACGGGACCGTAATCTCCACTGCCTCATCAACAGCTCGGGATACCTCGAGCTCTTCGTGGCCCTCGGGAGCGCAGCCGCGCTCTTCTCTATCAAGAGAGGCGATCGTGTCGTGGTCCGTCCGGGATAACGCGCCCGTCTCCCTCTATCCCTTTGTAAACATTTGATTGACAACGGACGCGAGGGTATTCTATGCTTTAACTATCCCTGGGGGAGGCTTCAGGCCTGAGAGTTTCCGGATTGCTGGGAAGACCCCTACAACCTGATCCAGGTAATTCTGGCGGAGGGAGTGGGAATACTGCGATAGACGATAACCGAGCGTCCTCTATTCCTGACCAGGGATAGAGGATTTTTGTTTGAGGAGACTGACGATGAGAGTGACCATCAACGGTGAGGCGCAAGAGACAGCAGCGACGACCGTAGCCGGACTGCTCAGGGAGCTCAAGGTCGCTCCCGAGAGGGTCGCCGTCGAGGTGAACCTCACGATCGTCAAGAGAGCCGATTTCGAGCAGTATACGCTCAATGAGGGCGATACCGTAGAGATAGTGAATTTCGTCGGAGGTGGAGGAGCATGGGAGATGCACTGGTTATCAAGGGTATAGAGTTCAGGTCGCGGCTCTGGGTCGGCACCGGCAAGTACAAGGACTTCGATGAGACGAAGCGCGCTGTCGAGGCCTCGGGCGCCGATGTCGTGACCGTTGCGGTGCGGCGGGTCAATATAACGGACCGGAAGTCCGAGAACCTGCTCGATTACATCGATCCCAAGAAGTACAAGATACTTCCCAATACCGCCGGATGCTATACGGTCGAGGACGCGCTCCGCTATTCACGGCTCGCGCGCGAGGCAGGCGTTTCGGATATGATCAAGCTCGAGGTGATCGGCGATGAAAAGACGCTCTTTCCCGATACCATAGGCCTCCTGAAGGCGACGGAGATCCTCGCGAAGGAGGGCTTCATCGTATTCCCGTATACGAACGACGACCCGATCATGGCGAAGCGCCTGGAAGACGCCGGTGCTGCGGCGGTTATGCCGCTCGGCGCTCCTATCGGCTCGGGACTCGGCCTGCGCAATCCTTACAATATAAAGATCATTCTCGAGTTTTCGAAGGTGCCGGTCATCGTCGATGCCGGTGTCGGGACAGCGTCGGATGCGACGATCGCCATGGAGCTCGGCTGCGATGCGGTGCTCATCAATACCGCAATTGCAAGCGCGAAGGATCCCATCACCATGGCAGAGGCGATGAAACACGCCACCCTTGCGGGGCGGCTGGCCTACAGAGCAGGCCGCATCGGCAAGAAGCTCTATGCAACGGCGAGCAGCCCTCTCGAAGGGATGCTCTAAGAGTCGCGATGAGTGATGAGTGATGAGTGATGAGTGACAAGGAAACGGTCCATAGAGTTCAGGCTTTACCTGATCACCGATAGAGCGCTGTTTCCCGATACAACGGCATTGCTCCGGGCTGTCGAGATGGCGCTGAGGGCCGGGGTCAAAGCGGTGCAGCTGCGCGAGAAAGACCTGCCGACGAGACCGCTGCTCGACCTGGCGCACCGCATGCGGGAGCTGACGAGCCGGTTCAGAGCGCGGCTCTTCATAAACGACAGAGCGGATATCGCGCTCTGTACCGATGCCGACGGCGTTCACCTGGGGCAGTCGAGCATGCCTCCGTCAGCAGTAAGAGGCATTGTCGGAGAGCGCATGCTCATAGGCGTCTCGACGCATGGCGTCGATGAACTCGTTGCTGCGGAGAGAGAGGGAGCCGATTTCGTTACCTACGGTCCGTTGTACGCCACGCCCTCGAAGCTGCGCTACGGCGCGCCGGTGGGAGTGGGATCACTGAAGGAGGTCATCGTGCGTACGCCCATGCCGGTGTTCGGCATCGGGGGGATCAAGAAAGAGATGATAAAGGATGTGATGGCGTCCGGAGCTCATGGTGTCGCCCTCATCAGCGGCATCCTGGGCGTCCGTGACATCACGAGCGCTGCAGAACAATATCTGAACCTAGTGGGAGAGCGGGTATGACGACAAGAATAGAGCAGGCGAAGAAAGGCACTATCACCGAAGAAATGAGAGCGGTTGCCGCTGCCGAGGGCATCTCTCCCGAACGGCTGGCGATGGATATCGCCGAGGGAGTTACCGTGATCTCGCGCAATGCGCTCCATGACATAGCGCCGTTGGGCATCGGCAGGGGATTGCGGACGAAGATCAATGCGAATATCGGAACCTCGAAGGACAGGATCGATTACGAGGAAGAGCTGCGGAAGCTCGATGTGCTGGTGAAGTACGGCGCCGATGCGGTCATGGACCTCTCGACGGGCGGCGCCATTAAGGATCTGAGGGCGGCGCTGATCGCCCGATCGCCCGTCGCCGTCGGAACGGTCCCGATCTACGAGGCCGTGGTGAGGGCGGTGGAGCAGTACGGCAAGATCTCGAAGCTCTCTGCCGACGACCTGTTCGAGGTGATCGAAGACCACGCACGTGCGGGAGTCGACTTCGTTACGGTCCATTGCGGCATTACCCAGAGGGCGATCGCGCGCCTCCGCGAGGACCGCCGCATTCTCGATGTGGTGAGCAGGGGAGGGGCCTTTCTCCTCGAATGGATGATTTACAACGACAGGGAGAACCCTCTCTATGAGCAGTACGACCGGCTCCTCGAGATGTCGAGGAAGTATGACCTGACGCTGAGTCTCGGCGACGGGTTCAGGCCCGGCTGTCTTGCCGATGCAACGGACCGCAGCCAGCTGGAAGAGCTCCTGACCCTCGGAGAGCTGAGAGACCGGGCGCTCGCGGCGGGAGTCCAGACCATCATCGAAGGTCCTGGCCATGTGCCGTTGAACCAGGTGGAGCTGAATATCAAGATGCAAAAGGAAATCTGCAAAGGCGCTCCCTTCTATGTCCTCGGCCCCCTGGTGACCGATATCGCCATGGGATACGACCATATCGCCGCCGCTATCGGCGGCGCCATCGCCGGTGCTGCCGGCGCCGACTTCCTCTGTTATGTGACGCCTGCCGAGCATATCAAGCTGCCCGACCTGGAGGATGTGCGGGAGGGGGTCATCGCTTCGAAGATCGCGGCGCATGCCGCCGATATAGCAAAGGGCGTTCCGGGTGCGATCGAGAAGGACCGGAAGATGGCGCGCTGCCGGAAACATCTCGATTGGGAGGGGCAGATAGCGCTCAGTCTCAATCCCGACAAAGTGAGGGAGTGGCGGAACCTCGTGCCGCCCCGGGAGAAAGAGGTCTGCAGCATGTGCGGCGAGTTCTGTGCCATCAAGACGGTGGAGCGGGCATTGCAGGGGAAATAGACCGCTCCCGCAGAGGTCAGGAGGCCTCAGCGCATGATGATCATCACTGAAGATGAATACCGCAGGATGCCCGAGGAGGTCCGGGGTATCTGCGCGGAGAATGAGCATCCCGGGCTCGAGGGGCGGCGGACGCTGCTGACAACGGGCGACGGGAAAGAGGCCCGTTTGATCGAAGGTGAAGATCTCATCATTCTGAGAGGACGCTATCTCGGGGAGTCGGCGGAGCAGCCTCCCCTCCCGGGGCATTTCGTCATTATTACCGAAAACGACGACCCGCACGCCCCAGCCGGCACGCTCGGCGTCATAGAGGGGATCGTGGGGCAGTTCAGCGAGCACTATCTGGTCTGCTTCAACCCTCAGCCGGTGCCGCTCAAGGACGACAGGCTCTGCAGCGCTACCGGAAGTCCTACCTACCGGATAAGGGCCCATGAGCTTGTCTTCACCAAGAGGACCACGTCGCAGATGTTCAGGCGCCGGAGGCCGGGAAGCTCGTGCAGGGAGCTCGGAGAGAAGTATATCGACGAGGTCTTTCTCTTCGAGCTCAAGACCTCGTTCGAGAAGAGAAGGGCAGGCGCATGAAGGCGCCGCCTTTTTACCGGGGCTCTCTAAAAAAGATGACCCACTCGTCGAACCGCCTCAGCTGGGCGTCGCCGTACTGAGCGATAGAGGCGCGCACCTCCTCCAGCGGCTTCTCGTCGCTGAGGCTCTCCTCTCTCTTCGAGTAAAACTTGTCGGCAAAGCAGATGATCCTTTCTTCAAGGGTAAGCGGAAGCATCTCTCTCCTGGGCAGGGGTAAGCGGTGCTGGTCGATATCCTCGACTGTCAGTCCTGTGCCCACATGGCGCTCGCAGACGAGGGCATGCCGGGGAAGGCCCTCCTCTTCGAGCAGGGCCCGGCCGAGGTATCCGTGGGCAATATACGGATTCGATCCGTAGCAGCCGAGCTTCGGAGCGTCGGTCAGGAAGATGCCTATGTCATGCAGCATGGCCGCTTCCTCGATGAACTCCAGATCGGGGGCATACTCCTTCATCCGCTCCGCGACCCTGAGCGCCTTGCCGGCAACGAGCCTGCTGTGGTGAACGAGAAGAGAGTACGCCTTCGAGCCCGGGGGATAATAACGTTGTATGAGCTCCATTACATCCATTCGGATAGTATAGTATAATTCTGGTATGGAATTATCTGAAAATGCGATGAAAATACTGCAGGCGCGCTATCTCCTCAAGGATGAGCACGCCCGTGTCGTCGAGACGCCCGAGCAGATGTTCAGGCGCGTTGCCCGGAGTGTCGCGGACGCGGAAATGCGCTACAGCGACGATGCGCGGTATTGGGAAGAGCGCTATTACGAGCTGATGACCTCAATGAAATTTCTCCCCAATTCTCCGGCGCTGATGAATGCGGGCAAGGACCTGGGACAGCTCGCCGCATGCTTCGTTCTCCCTGTCGAGGATTCGATGGTGAGCATCTTCGATACCCTGAAGAATGCCGCGATGATCCTCCAGAGCGGCGGCGGGACGGGCTTCTCGTTCTCCCATCTGAGGCCCAAGGCCGATGTCGTCCATTCGACCGGCGGGGTTGCGAGCGGTCCTGTCTCGTTCATAAAGATTTACAATACCGCCACCGATGTCATCAAGCAGGGAGGCGCCCGTCGCGGCGCGAACATGGGCATTCTCAGGGTAGACCATCCCGATATCCTGGAGTTCATAAGGGTCAAGCGTGACAGCAGAGAGCTGACCAACTTCAATATTTCGGTCTCGGTCACCGACGCCTTCATGGAGGCCCTCAAGCGGGACGAGGACTATGACCTGATCAACCCGCGCTCCGGCGAGCCTGCCGGCAGGCTCAGGGCGCGCCTCGTCTTCGACGAGATCGCGCAGAGCGCCTGGGAGACCGGGGACCCCGGCCTCATATTCATCGACAGGATCAACAGGGCCAACCCGACGCCCCATATCGGCCGGTTCGAGAGCACCAACCCCTGCGGCGAGCAGCCGCTCCTGCCCTATGAGGCGTGCGTGCTCGGATCGATGAATCTATCGCGATATGTGGCCCGGGGAGATATCCTTTTCGATGCCCTCGCGCAGGATGTGAAGACAGCGGTGCGGTTCCTCGACGATGCCATAGAGGTCAACCATTATCCGCTCCCCGCCATCGAGCGCATGCATAAAGGCAACCGCAAGATAGGGCTCGGCGTGATGGGCTGGGCGGATATGCTCATCCTCCTCGGCATTCCCTATAACCAGAAGAAGGCGTTCGCGCTCGCCCGGAGGATCATGAAATTCATCCGCGATGCGGCACGCGAGGCATCGGTCGAGCTGGCCGAGAAGCGGGGGGTCTTTCCCAATTTCAAGGGCTCCCTTTACGATGCGCCCGGTATGCCCAGAGTGAGGAACGCGACCACGACGACCGTAGCGCCCACCGGCACCATCGCTACGATCGCCGGCTGTTCGAGCGGCATCGAGCCGCTCTTTGCCATTGCCTACAAGCGATTCGTGATCAACACGGAGCTGCACGAGGTGAACAAATACTTCGTCGCCGTCGCAAAGGAACGCGGCTTTTATTCCGAAGAGCTCATGCACAAGGTCATGAAGGCGGGGCACCTGAGAGGAATCAAAGAGGTACCGGCGGAGGTGAAGAGGCTCTTCAGGACGGCACTCGAGATCCCCTACGAAGACCACGTCGAGATGCAGGTGGCGTTCCAGGAATATACCGACAACGCGGTCTCGAAGACGATCAATCTCCCCCACAAAGCAAAAAGGGAGGATGTGGAGCGGGCCTATCTTCTCGCCTATGAGAAGGGCGCGAAAGGCATTACCGTCTTTCGTTACGGCGCCCGGAAGGGCACCCTGGTCAGGTTCGCGGACGCTGATTGATGCTCTTCCTCATTAAAAAAGCGGTGGCTCCCTTCCTCGTCCCTCCCGGGTTCTTTATTACGCTCCTTGCGATTTCTGCCGGTTATTTTTTTTACCGGAAGCAGCGGCGGGCGGGAGCGGTGAATCTGCTCATCGCCGCGCTGCTCTGGTCCCTCTCGATCGCTCCTGTATCGAACGCCCTGCTGCAGGGGCTCGAAAGCGGCTTCTCCCTCCCGAAGGACCCCCACGGAGACGTGATCATTCTCCTGGGAGGCGGTGTCTATGGGAGCGCCCCCGATCTTACCGGCACCGGCATGCCCTCCGAAGAGATGCTCGGGCGCATCGTCACTGCTGCACGGCTCCAGAGAGGACTCGATATCCCCTTGATCGTTTCGGGCGGCGCGGTGTATGAGGGCGATAAGGCCGAGGCGCCTATTGTACGCCGCGTGCTCGTCGATCTCGGGATCCCCGGCCGGAAGATCATCCTGGAGGAGAAGAGCAGAGACACCATCGAGAACGCAACGTATACCGCGGAGCTCTGCAAGCGCTACGGCTTCAACGGGCCTCTCCTCGTAACCTCAGCTTCTCACATGAGGCGTGCGGTCATGAGCTTTCGCAAAATCGGGCTGCAGGTTACGCCGGTCCCTTCCAATTTCAAGACAGGGAGCGGTGCAGCGTACGGGTGGGAGGACTATCTCCCCCGGAGTCTCGAAGGCTCGGCGATTGCATTTAAGGAATACTTGGGATTATTATTTTATACGTTTGCCTATTGAGGAGGTCCCGTTATGATTCTGGGCGTTAATATCGACCATGTGGCGACAGTGCGCGAGGCGCGGAAGACCTTCGAGCCCGACCCGGTGATGGCGGCCACCCTCGCGATCCTCGGGGGAGCCGACGGCATAACGCTCCATCTCAGGGAGGACCGGAGGCACGCAAAGGACCGGGACCTCCGGCTGCTCAGGGAGGTCGTGCCCTGCGAGCTGAACCTCGAGATGGCGGCCACGGATGCAATGGTCCGCATCGCCCGTGAGGTCAAGCCCGACCTCGTCACCATCGTCCCGGAAAAACGCCAGGAATTGACGACCGAGGGCGGCCTCGACATGGCCGGCCAGAAGGCCCCGCTCAAGGAAGCGATAAAGAAGATCCATAAGGCGGGCATCCCGGTGAGCCTCTTCATCAATCCCCATATCATCGATGTGGATATCGCCCGCGAGATCGGCGCCGATATGGTCGAGATCCATACCGGCCTCTATGCCAATGCCAGGGGAAAGAGGCAGGGGCAGGAGCTGCACCGGATCGTCGAGGCCGCGGCGATGGCGCATAGGCAGGAGCTGCTGGTCAATGCAGGCCACGGGCTCAACTACTTCAATGTCGGCGGCATCGCCAGGATAGGGGGGATGCGGGGCCTGTATATCGGACACAGCATCATAGCGCGCGCCGTGCTCGTCGGCATCGAGCGCGCGGTGCGAGAGATGAAGGAGCTGATCGAGAAGGCTCCCGAGCAATCCTGCTGAGAGCGGTGTGGTGGTCTTCGGCATAGGAGTCGACATCGTCGAGATAGACCGCATTCGGAAGGCGGTGGAGCGATGGGATGAGCGGTTCCTGCAGAGGCTGTTTACCGGGAAAGAGATCGCCCACTGCCTCGAGAAAAGAGATCCGGCCCCTTCCCTGGCTGCACGGTTCGCCGCAAAAGAGGCCCTGGTCAAGGCCCTGGGCAGGCATATCCCCTTTACCGATATCGAGATACTGAACGAGCCCTCCGGCAAGCCGGTCATCAGCTTCCGGGCGGTCCTTCCTGACGTTGGCGTGGATCATCGTTCCCTCACCGCCCATCTCACCATGTCGCACGAGCGGCAGCATGCCGTGGCGACCGTTCTACTTGAAAGAAAAATAACCGGGAAGGTATAATGGTTGTTTGATTTTTCCGTGTATTACTGCTGGTAAGGCTAAGAGTTACCTTTGTTGCAGGAGGATGTCGTGAATGCTATTGTCTGCATAAAACAGGTCCCCGATACCGCCGAGGTGAGGATCAATCCCGAGACCAATACATTGATCCGGGAGGGGGTGCCGAGCATCATTAATCCTTACGACCTCCATGCCCTGGAGGCGGCTCTCCAGCTGAGAGAGAAGCTCGGGGGCAAGGTGACGGTCATTACCATGGGCCCTCCCCAGGCCGAGGAGGCGCTGAGGGAGGCCGTCGCCATGGGCGCTGATGAGGTCAGACTCATCTCCGACCGCGCCTTTGCCGGGGCTGATACCTGGGCAACCGCGTACGCCCTTTATAAAGCGGTCGAGACGATCGGTTTCGATATAATCCTCTGCGGCAAGCAGGCGATCGACGGCGATACCGCACAGGTCGGGCCCGAGATGGCCGAGTTTCTCAACATCCCGCATATCTCCTATGTCCGGAAGATCGATGACGCCACCCCTGCCTCGATCAGAGTCCAGAGAATGATGGACGACGGCTATGACGTGGTCGAATCGCCGCTGCCGGTGCTGCTGACGGTGGTGAAAGAGCTCAATACCCCGCGGCTGCCCTCGCTGAAAGGAAAGATGGCGGCCAAGAAGGCGGTCATCACCAGGATGGATCTTGCCGCCATAGGCGCCGAGGAGGCCAATGTAGGACTGAAAGGCTCCCCGACCCAGGTGAAGAACATCTTCGCACCGCAGGCCAAGGCCGACCGGAAGGTGCTCCAGGGGAACATCGAGGAACAGGTGGCGGCGCTGGTGAACGAGCTGAGGGGGTTGAAATGCGTATAGAGGTCAAGAGAGACCAGTGTTCGGGATGCGAGCAGTGCCTCGAGTCCTGCCCGTACACCGCCATCGAGATGAAAGAGGGCAAAGCCCTTATCAATGAATACTGCCAGTTCTGCAGGACCTGCCTGAACGTCTGCCCTGAAGGCGCGATCGTCGAGATCGCCGAAGAGGGCGATGTGAAAGAGGTAGACCTCTCTGCCTACAAAGGCGTCTGGGTCTTTGCGGAGCAGCGCGAGGGCAAAGCTGTCCCTGTAGCCCTTGAGCTTATCGGGGCAGGGCGGAGGCTCGCCGATGAGCTGAAGACCGATCTCACCGCCGTGCTCTTCGGAGCATCGGATGCAGAGGGGCGGGAGCTTATCAAGTGGGGAGCCGATACGGTGTATCATTGCAGCGATGCGCTCTTCGATGCCTTCAACGATGAGCCGTACGCGCAGCTCCTGACCTCGCTGATCAACCGGCATAAGCCCGCCATCGTCCTCGCCGGCGCCACGCCTATCGGCAGGTCGTTCATCCCCCGCGTTGCAGCGCGGCTCAAGACCGGGCTGACCGCCGACTGCACCGCCCTCGAGATCGACAAGGAGACGGGCAATCTCCTCCAGGTACGGCCCGCCTTCGGCGGCAACATCATGGCCACGATCCTCTGTCCGAATTACCGCCCGCAGATCGCGACAGTGCGGCCCCGGGTGATGAAGCGCGCCGCGTATGATGCCGCCAGGAGCGGCGAGATCATTCCGGTTAAAGCGGAAAACGTCACCTGCACGACGAAGGTGCTCGAGACCATTAAAGAGGCATCTGAATGCCTGGTGAATCTCCAGGATGCGGAGGTGATCGTCGCCGGCGGACGGGGTGTGGGCGATGCAAAGGGGTTCAAACTGCTCGAGGAGCTTGCGGAGCTTCTCGGCGGCGCTGTCGGCGCATCGAGAGCAGCGGTCGACGAGGGCTGGATACCGTATCGCCACCAGGTAGGGCAGACGGGCAAGACGGTCTGTCCCAAGGTCTATATCGCCTGCGGTATCTCCGGCGCTGTCCAGCACCTGGTCGGCATGCAGTCGTCGGATGTCATCATCGCCATAAACAAGAACCCCGAGGCGCCGATCTTCGATGTCGCCACCTACGGCATCGTCGGCGATGTTGCCGAGGTGGTGCCTGCGCTGATCAAGAAGCTGAAAGAGGTAAAACAGTAATGGGGCCCTGCTTCGTCTTTCCCGGGCAGGGATCGCAGGCGGTCGGCATGGGGCGAGACCTCTATGATCGCTACGATGAGGTGAAGCGCCTTTACGCCGAAGCGTCGGAGGTTCTCGGCTATGATGCGGCGGAGCTGAGCTTCAATGGTCCTGCCGAAGAGCTCAACAAGACCGCAAAGACCCAGCCCTGCCTGCTCGTGGCGAGCGTTGCGGCCGCTGCCGCGCTCGGGCTTAAAGGCATCCGGCCTTCGGTCGTAGCCGGACACAGCCTGGGCGAGTATTCGGCGCTCGTTGCAGCGGGGAGCATCTCGTTCAGGGATGCGGTGAAGGTAACCGCGATACGGGGGAGCATCATGCAGGAGGCGGTCCCCGAGGGCAAGGGGCTCATGGCCGCCATACTCGGGCTCGACCGCGCTGCGGTCGATGAGCTCTGCCGCGCCGCAGCTTCGGGGTACGTCGGTGTTGCCAATTATAACTGTCCCGGACAGATCGTCATCTCCGGCGAGAAAGCCGCGGTCGAAGAAACGATGAATAAAGCGAAAGAGGCGGGCGCAAAGAGAGCCCTCGCCCTCGCCGTGAGCGTTCCCTCCCATTGCAAGCTCATGACCGAGGCAGGCAAGAGGCTCGAGGAAGAGCTCGGGAAGATCGAGATCGGCGACGCCCGCATCGCCTTTGTCAATAATACCGGCGCGCAATTCATCTCACGCGCCGACGAGATACGGAAATCGCTGGTCCTGCAGCTGAGCGAGTCCGTACTGTGGGAAGATTGCATAAAGACCATCGCCGCCTCCGGCGTCTCCCGCTTTATCGAGGTCGGGCCGGGCAAGGTGCTGGCCGGACTGATCAAGCGCATCGAGCCCTCGGCAGCGATATCCACTGTCGAGAACAGCGAAACGCTCGAGAGGACCGTAGCGGAACTGCAGAGTTGAGCCATCATCCAGGCATACTATATCGCTATCAAGGGAGCTTATATGAAGAAAAAGGTCTCGGTCATTGGCGCAGGCAACGTGGGCGCGTCGCTCGCCCAGATGATCGTTCAGCAGGGGCTTGCCGATGTGGTGCTGTTCGATATCGCCGAAGGAATTCCGCAGGGAAAGGCGCTCGACCTCGCCGAGGCCTGCCCGGTCTGGGGCTCGTCCTCGTCTGTCGTCGGGACGAACGATTATGCGGCGACAGAGGGCTCGGATATCATCGTTATCACCGCAGGACTCGCCCGCAAGCCGGGTATGAGCAGGGATGACCTGCTGCACGCCAATGCGAAGGTCGTCGCCGATGTTGCGGAGAATACCGCCAGGCGGTCGCCGGAGGCGATCATCATTGTCGTTACCAACCCCATGGATGTCATGGCGCAGGTGAGCCTCAAGGTCTCGGGCTTTGCATCGCGCCGCGTCGTGGGCATGGGAGGTGTCCTCGATGCCGCCCGCTTCAGGACCTTCGTGGCCTGGGAGCTCAAGGTCTCTCCCGAAGATGTGGAGGCCCTGGTTTGCGGCGGCCACGGCGATCTGATGGTGCCGATGCCTCGGTTTACTACGGTGCGGGGCGTCTCGATTACCGAGCTGCTTCCGAAAGAGCGGATCGATGCCCTTGTCGAGAGGACGAGGCACGGCGGCGCGGAGATCGTTTCATTGCTGAAGACCGGCAGCGCCTACTATGCTCCCGCGGCTTCGACCTGCCAGATGGTCGAGGCGGTCCTTCTCGATAAGCAACGGATGATGCCCTGCTCCGCCTATCTGGACGGCGAGTACGGAGCACAAGGAGTTTATACCGGCGTGCCCGTCATCCTGGGAGAGGGGGGCGTCGAGAAGATCGTCGAACTGAAGCTCACCACGCAGGAGCAGCAGGAACTCGATAAATCGATCGGAGCGGTCAAGATGCTCGTCGAAAAACTGAATCTCTAACGGAGGATCGACATGGAAAGGACCTTGTCCATTATCAAACCCGACGCGGTAAAGAAGAACGTTATCGGTGAGATCGTCGGCAGATTCGAGAAGAAGGGGCTGCGGATCGCAGCGATGAAGAAGATTCATCTCTCCAAGGAGGAGGCAGAGGGCTTCTATATAGTCCATAAAGACAAGCCCTTTTACGGCAGTCTCACCGGCTTCATGTCGGAGGGGCCTATTGTCGTGATGGTCCTCGAGGGCGAAAACGCCATCGCGAAGAACAGGGAGATCATGGGCGCGACGAATCCCGCGAACGCGGCGCCCGGAACCATCAGGAAGGACTTCGCCGAGAGCATAGAGCGCAACGCGGTCCACGGCTCGGATGCGCCCGAGACCGCGAAGTTCGAGATCGCCTACTTCTTCTCCGCCCTCGAAATCCTGTAGCTGAAGGACGCTCACTCTGTAATGGGCAGGCATTCCGGGAGCGCTCCCCTGCTTCCGGAGTGCCCGCTCGTTGCAGGTGCTCATCATCCCCTCGCTTGCCATAACGTCCTGGCGGTGGATATAATAAAAAATTAATCTACGGTAGCAATGGAGTGTTATGGCATACAAAGATCTGCGTGACTTTCTTTCCGCGCTCGACAAGAGAGGGCTGCTTCATAGAGTGCCCGTCGAGGTCGATCCCCTCCTCGAGATCGCCGAGATTACCGACCGGATGTGCAAGAGTCAGGGCGGCGGAAAGGCCCTCTTCTTCGAAAAGGTAAAGGGTTCGTCCTATCCCGTAGTAACGAACATCTTCGGCTCCTTCGAGAGGATGAGCCTCTCGCTCGAAGTGAACGAGCTCGATGATGTAGCGCGGCGCATCGAGGAGCTGCTCCACCAGGCCCCGCCCAAGAGCCTTATCGAAAAGCTCGCCCTGCTGCCGAAGCTCTTCGAGTTTTCGAAGTACCTGCCCCGGACGGTCAAGAGCGCGCCCTGCCAGGAGGTTGTCGAGAGGGACAACCCCGATCTGGGCAAGTTCCCCATCCTCAAGTGCTGGCCCGGCGACGGGCAGCCGACCGACGAGGGCCGTTTCATCACCTTTCCGATGGTCTTCACCAGGGACCCCGAGACAGGCCGGCAGAACTGCGGCATGTACCGCATCCACGTTTATGACAAGGTGACGACCGGCATGCACTGGCATATTCACAAGGACGGTGCGCGTCATTACGACAAATACAAGGCCCTCGACCGCAGAATGCCTGCAGCGATCGCGGTCGGAAGCGACCCGTCCGTCATCTATGCATCGAGCGCGCCGCTCCCCGAGTCGATCGACGAGATGCTGTTTGCGGGTTTTCTGCGGAGGGAGCCGGTCCAGATGGTGAAGTGCATTACTTCGGATATCGAGGTGCCGGCCAACAGCGAGCTGGTGATCGAGGGATATCTCGAGCCGGGGGAGATGCGTATCGAAGGGCCTTTCGGAGACCATACGGGCTTCTATTCGGCGGCGGATTACTACCCGGTCTTCCATGTCACCTGCATCACCCACCGCAAGGACCTCGTTTATCCTGCAACGATCGTCGGCAAGCCGCCCATGGAGGACTGCTACATGGGCAAGGCGACGGAGCGCATCTTCCTTCCCTTAATGAAGCTCGACTTCCCCGAGATCAAGGACATCAACCTGCCTATGGAGGGCGTCTTTCACAACTGCGCCCTCATCTCGATCAAGAAGAGCTACCCCGGACAGGGAAAGAAGATCATCCACGGGCTCTGGGGCAAGGGGCAGATGATGTTCGCCAAGCTGCTCGTCATCGTCGACGACGACGTGGATGTCCAGAACCTCTCCTATACGGCATGGCGCGTCCTGAACAATACGGACTGGCGGCGGGATGTCGTCATCGCCGAAGGGCCGCTCGACGATCTCGACCACGCCGCCAACTTCCCGCGCTACGGCTCGAAGATGGGCATAGACGCCACACGGAAGACGAGGGAGGAAGGCATGATGCGCGACTGGCCGCCCGAGATCTTCATGTCCGATGACATCAAGCAGCTCGTCGATCGCCGGTGGAAGGAGTACGGGTTTTAGCGCTTGAGCTCACCGGGAACGGCTGGCAAGCCGCGATCCCCTGAAGCGCAAGGTTATGGCGACATTTCATCTGCGGGTAATATCTGCTTTCCATGGCGAATGGTGAGAGCAGAAACCTGTTTTTTTTCGATACGGTAAATTATTCGATAATTGCCGTAAATCAATTCTCTGAAATTCTGATTACTGATTTCCGGCACTACGCGACCGCTCTCAGGAAATGACTTCAGCCGCTCAACTTTGGCAAAAACCGCATTCACCCAATTTTCTGCTGCCGCCGTATCGTCCTGGGCAATATACACGGCTATTTCAGCAGCTCGCTCTATTGCGAGAGGGGACCAAATTATTCTCACTTTCTCACTCGCTTCAACACAGCCGCCTTTGCATCCTTGTTTTCTACTCTCGCACCACCTTCCAACTGGCTGATTGAAGCTTGTATGTCCTGAAGGAGCTCTATCTTCTCCTGCATGGCTTCATATTCCCGCACATCGAGCAAAACGGCTACGCCTTTGCCATGCTGTGTGATGATCAGAGGTCTTTTGGTGTCATGAACCTTTTTAAGAAAGGAAGCAATCCCTGTTCTGACCTCCGACATCGACCTGATATCCTCATCAATTTTTAATCGCGGCATAGGGCACCTCACATACTCATATTTAGTACATTATAGCGTACTAAATAATGTCCTAGCAAGTATATTCATTTATGGCAGAACGCCTGAGCTCATGGGGAGGCGAGGCAGTTTCCCGCCGATTCCATAAAGTGAAATGTTAAGTATCCAACTAAGTTTTAGTTCCACGGAGAGAACGTAGTTTGACACTTTCCACAAATAGGCCGCGCAAACGCGCTGTGGAACTTAATTTTATTTTTCGCGCCGCATGAAAGACAAGGAATAATTGCATACCCGTTTCCCTCAACATGAGATATTACCAACAAGGCCCCCCGATGACGAATTGCCTCTGTAGAGCATCGGGCGAGAAAACCGGCAGCGTAACAAAACAGGGCAGATCGGGTGCTGCAAAGGCACTTCCTGATCTGCCCTGTTTCTTTTCCCCTTCTTTTGATCGTTTTCTTCTTGAGCACCTGAAGAAGAACCCCTCCCCCTTTGTCAGAAGCTTCTGGCTGTTTATATTGTGCCAGAGTACTCTGCGTATCCTTACTTCTATCAGGAGGGGAGTTCACTGCTGCTTTTCTCTTTTCGCAAAAATTAACTTGACAATGAAGACGGAAGCTGATTTAATAACCGTTATTATTTCTCTCGTTTTTTAAAGCGAGAGCCCTTATCGCCTCTGCTGCCTCTCCTGATAGATACCGGGCAACACCGGGTGCTATACATGCTGTACGGTTGAATTCTGCTGTGGAGTCTTGAGCTTGCCGGAAAGCAGGCGATCATTACTTCGGAGGCGCGGTGCGTGGCTGTTGCATCGAACAGGAGCAATGAACAAAATCCCGTATTCGGCAGTGCTGCCGAATACGGGATTTTTTTAATCAGATACCGATGCTGAGAGCGGCTAAGAATACATAGCATGTATTACGTATAGTGCTCATGTCCGGGGGGGAACGTGAAAGTAAAAGATATCTTATGCGTCCTGCTGTATCCTAGCGGTGCTCTTCTTTTCATTCTGTCCTTACTCTCTCTTCCTGCCGTCGCTTCGGAAGTTGATCTTGAGCGCGATCTCCAGAGCATTCTTGAAGTAAGCAGGAGCAGTGCGGTTAAGGCGCTCGAAGCAGTTCAGTCAGGCGCTCCTTCTACCGATGAAGTAGCCCGGATCAAAACTCTTGCCGAAGACATAAAGGCATCGTATCTATTGCTGCAGGAGCGCTTCAAACTGCGGGAGGAATCGATACGGGCGCTCGGGCCGAAGGCATTGGAGCGGCATCAGGCGATGGTCGCTCGCTATATCAAAGGCATTGAAGACTATCTCGGCGCGGTCGATGCCCTTTCGCCGGACAGCGCCGTCACGCACGGACAGCTCGACAACCTTATAGCACTTCTCGATCGGATCGTCAAAAAAAAGAAACAGCCTTTGCTGGGTGCGCTTCCGTACAAGAACACCAATTACCCGTCGAATGTGCCGAGTGCAGCCCCTCCTATACAGCCTGCGTATAAGGGCGGCAACAGGTCGATCAGTCCTGATGACCTGAAAGATACGGCCGAGGCGCCGCTCTCGGCCGAGATCGCGACGCTCGCCCAATCGCTGAACTGGAATCCGGTCTCGATCTACGAGTGGGTAAAGAATACGGTCGACACGGAATGGTACTGGGGCTGCATGAAGGGCGCGGAAGAGACATTGCGCCAGAAGAGCGGCAATGACTGCGACCAGGCTGCCTTGCTGGTCGCCTTGCTCCGGGCTTCCGGCTTCCCCTCGCGCTATGTGAGAGGGACCATCGAATTCTACCCTGACATCGAAAGCGTTAAGAACCTCACCGGCATCGATGATCCGGCAGTGATAGCGGAGTTCTTCCAGAAGACCGGCATTCCCTTCACTCCTGTCATTGCAGGAGGGAGAATCGCCAACTTCCAGGTAGAGCATATATGGGTCGAGAGCCATATCCCCTATGCCAATTACCGGGGTGCTCTTATTGATGATCATGGAAAAGCGTGGCTCGGCCTTGATACGAGCATAAAAGCAGCCGGATACACGTACAACAGTCCTGCTGCCATCCCGCCGGATATTTCCCTGGCAGAAATACGGGAGGGTTATCTGGGCTCGTCGCAGACACTGACGCCGCTCGAATACACGAGAGCGTATCTCATTGAACGCCTTTCAGCCTCGCATCCGGACATTACCTACAACGATCTGTTATGGACGAGAAGCCTCGTCCCGGAAGTGATGAATATCATTCCGGCAAGCATGCAGTTCAACCAGAAAAAGATAACCCACGAATACACCGCACTGCCTGAGGAGATAAAACATCGGGTAAAGGTTACTGCCCAAGCTGCGGGCAATGAGCTCTTCAGTATCACCCTCGATGCCCACGCGCTTTCGAATAGAAAGATCGTGCTGACCTACGAACCCGAATCGAGCGAAGATCATGAAATCATCAATGCCTATGGAGGCCTGGACAATACCCCCTCCTATCTCGTCCGGCTGCGGCCGGTGCTGAAAGTCGAGGATGAGCGGCTGATCGTCGGCAGGGACGGCCTGCCGATGGGCGCTGACTACGATCTTACGATCGAGCTGGTGTCGCCGAACGGCGTGGAGCGGATTGCCAATACCTACATAGCGGGTAACCTCTCGGTCATCGGGTTCGTAGCGCAGAAGGCAGTGGCGCCGGCTGAAATGGCTGCCGAGGAGAAAAATGCGGAGCGCCTCATGTACGAAGAGGCGCTGCGGTACATCGACCGCTGGAACCAATCGGAGGACGAGCTCGCCTCGCTGCTGCACCTCGTGCTGGCGAGGCCGGCGCCGACCGTCGCGGTCGTCGGAGGTGTGGTCGATGTTACCTACCTGCTCGATACGCCGCACGGATTCGAGTGGAAGGGCGTCTCGATCGACGCGGCGCTCCGCGCCGCATCTCCGCTTGCCCGCCGGCTCCTGCGAGATCGCGATGCTCGACACCGGCTGTTTATGCAACTCTCCGCGCTCCAGGGATCGGCGCTCGAACATAGCATCTTCCAAGACGACTTCCAGGTCGAGTCGATATCGACCGCGAAACTTTTCGGCATAGCGCAGGACACGCAGCCCTCGGCGCCGCTCATAACCATCACTTCGACAAATATCGCTGCGGTACTGCCGACGTTCCCCTTTGACGAAAACATAAAAGATGATATCAGGAACGCCGTCAATCAGCGCCTCGTCGTGCACATTCCTCAATCAGCGCTCGTGTATGAGGACTGGTCCGGGACCGGATACATCAAAGAGAACCCCGAGACGGGCGAAGCAGGATACATGCTCAGCGGCATGCTCGCGGGCGGCATGACCGCATGGGGACTGGATAGGTGGCCCGAGTATTATGCCGAGCGGCTCAGTAATCCCTACTCGGAGCCGGCGAGCTACGATCCGTATTCGGCATATTACATTCAGAAAATAACCGAGACCGACCTGCAGAAAGGAACGGTCGGTGAACCGCTCTCGACTGATCTGCAGGTGGTGGTCTTCACCAAGAAGATGCAGCCTTTGAAAGGGGTCGATGTCATTTTCACTGTCAAGGCTGGCGGCGGGAAGTTCAGTAACGGCCTGACCACCATGATAGTGAAGACGGACTACAGGGGAGTAGCTTCTGCTCAGTTGACCCTCGGTGAGAAGACTTCTGCAAACCCTACGTACTGGCGCGAGCCGGGGAATATCTACAGTCAGCAGATAGGAGAGAATATCGTCAGCGCTGCGGTGCTCTCTTCAGGAACCCCTATAGAGAAGCCTTTTACCGCCTATGCATTTCCGAAAAAGCCCTATACATTGAAATCGGCGCATGGTGACGGTGTGGCGGGTTACATCCTTACGTTCTCCGGATTTGTAGCAACCTCCGTTGAGGATGCGTATGGAAACCCGGTAGCGAATATCCCTGTGCAGTTCGAGATGCTTTCGGCCCTCGATCAATCCGGATGTGACAACCCTAATCAGGATACGAGGCAGGGGGTATTGGTGGAAACAGGCGACCCTTGCATAGAGAGTGCGCCGACAATAGGCCAATGCGCTACCCAAAACTCAGCTATCGAAGAGGTGACGGACAGCACCGGGAGCGCTGCGGTACAGGTAATCCTGGGAGCAATTCCCGGCGCGCACTATCCGATCAGAGCGACGTATGGAGCACAGAGCAGGACATTCACTCACACTACGTACAACTTCGGCAACTGCTGGGGGACTGCCGATCCCTCGTCGGCACTCCTCGTCCAGTACGTCTATCCTGCCGATCAGTACGGCAATAACATCGATGCCGCAAAAGTGGGGACCGAGATACCTGTAATGGCAAAGATCAACTTCATCAATGAGAACGAGACCACGAAAGAGATACTCGTTAGATGCGGGGAGGACGTATTTGTCTGCAATAAAATCGTCGGCAGCAGGACCTATGACACAGTGACGGAGTTCACTGCGGCTTCGGTGACCTTCAGCGGACAACCGGGAGCGCCGGCAGGAGGCGGGGTATACAAGGGGACCTATACGCTTGCTCCCGGCAAGAACGAGATCGTTATAGACGCGAGCGCTGCCATAGAGGTCACCAGAACGCTTGTATGCCCGAGCTGCAAGGAGGCGACACTGCTCAATACCCAGAGCAGCAGTATTACCATGGAAGTCTATGGGGTGGATATGCAGGTCGATCCTTTACCCACTATTCTCACCGACGAAAGCGGGCATACGCAAAGAGATATTACCATAGACTACACCGTAAGTCCGGCGGACTACCAGGCATTAGCCGCTTTCGTGATTATTTCAAAGGATGGAGACCCGACAGCCTTTATTCCTATGAAAACAGCCTGGGGTGATACCGGAGGAAAAGACACCGCAACGCTCTCAAAGGGGTTCTGGTTTGACGCAAACAGCACGTATGAGGTGGAAGTTGTTCTCAATCCGGGGACGGGAGTCGAAATCAGGAGTGAAAAGAGGAAGATATCCGTTGCTGAAGTAACGGTATCGGACGATACCGGCAAGACCATCAAGCCTAAAGATGGAGATGAGGTAAGGTTTGGAGACGGCAATAGGGCTGCAAAGAGATATTACCTGGACCTGAAGTCAGCAGTTCTTGCAGAGTCCTGCGATAAGCTCACCGGCAGGATACGAGTAGTGGATAAGAACGGAGAAATAATCGCCGCTCCCGGGCCTGATTACTCTCCAAGTGAGTACGAGCTTGATTTTTCCTTATCAGACGGTAAGTGCATAGTAAAGGTGAAGGATGCAGGTGAGGCAAAGCAAAGATTTATCATATCCAATCTGCCGAAGGCTGCGCTCGTAGATAGACCGGCAGATTTCACCGATATTGCCGTCTTGTATGGAGGCATAGGCAATAAGCTCGAGATAGAGATAGAGGGAGCCAGAAGAGGGATTCCGATAGAACCGGTGGGCGTGATCGTGATCGGTGTAGACGGGCTGAGACAGGATGTGCTGTATCCGCCGGACCGGCAGGACGTGAACGACCCTTATGGCAACTACTATGTAGACCCTGCCGGTCTGCCCGGACTCGGACAATTGCTCGTAGGCAGTCCGCAGGACCCTGCAACCCAGCAGTACATTATGCTGCCGAAGGTGACGGCGATATTCCCCTCGATCACGCTTGCAAGCTGGGCCTCGATATTCACCGGGAAGATGCCCAGGGAGACGGGGATACTCGGCAATGAGTTCTTTGCGAGAGATTTAAACTTCAGTGTGCCTCAAAGGTTCAACAATCCTGCAGGAATCGTTTCGTTTGACGGCGGAGCGTTCAGAGGGTACAGCAGTATCCTCCCGTTCTCGTCTGATTTTTTTATCCCGTATCAGAGCGACTGGCGCGTATCGGCATCTGCCAGCGGCACACCGCAAAACGATGTGAATATTCTGAAACCCAAAACGCTCTTCGAGAGTATAAATGAAATACCGGAAGTGAGGAAATATTTCAGCGACAAAGGGGGTGACCCGGTCGTCGTCGCAAGTTCCCATTATGCAAGGGGAGCGCACTGGCTTACATGGGATATAGAATTTCGATTGGGGGAATCGGAGCTCCTGGATCAGGCGAGCTGGGATAAGCTCGACGACTATTTGACGGGAAAGTATAGGGATGGAGTATTTGGACTACTGGGGAGAAACAAGGTCCCGTTTTCAGCGCTTACCGTCTGGTATATCCCGGGGCTGGACCATAAGGCGCATTTCTTCGGCCTGGATGGATACAGGAGTTATTTCATAAGCAACACGGATATGTACATCAAGAAGATGGTGGCAAGGCTCAAGGAGCTGGATGAATTTGACAACAAGATATTCATCATCGTCGCGGACCATGGGCATACGGCAATGCCGACTAATATGACCTATAGAGATAGAAACTGGCTGGGAGTTACAGTGGTTAAACCGGCAGAGATATCCTGTAAGCTGAAGCTAAATTTGGCCGATCCATTAAATCCTGAGGATTATACGAGTGCTCAAAAAGCTGAACTTGCCAATAATAATCTCCATATATGGGAGTTGGCGGAGATGTTGAAATCTATTGGTGAGCTTGGATTAGCACCGTATAAGGTTTTAGCACCAAAAGAGATAGCGGACTTATATAAGGTAAAAGATAGAGTAACAGGCAAAGTAATCAAGCTCCCATATGGAGCAGCGGAGAGAAGTGATGAGGCTGACTTAATCGTAGGACTGAATGGTCCGATGGCCCATGTGTATGTGACCAATAAGAGCAAATTGGGTAATATTGCAGAATTATTAAGACTTGCGTTATCAGGGCACTATCCAGCAGAAGCTTTAAAATGGTGGGATATGGATGGTCTTGATTACTTGGATTTAAAAGAGACTGCGGTAGGGAGATTGAAAGCCTCAAGCGACAAAATACTTGTCCGTGTCTCAGGCGATTACTGCGTTTTTGGTGGAGTAAACGATGATGGCAGCCCTAAATGCGCCAGTGTCGATCCATTTGTTTCTTCAGAATATGTAAATGCATGGGAAAGGACAAATGGGATGAATCATACACAAAGGAGTGGAGATATAGTTCTCGTAATGAAAGATGATATGGGTGACATCAATCAACGCTATACTACCGGAGTGGCCTGTAAATCCTGGCATGGAAGTTTGAATCGTAGTGATTCTTATGTGCCATTCATATTCGCATATCCAGGAGGGAGTAAATTAGAGATAGATAAAATTTTACAGAAAGATACCTTATGCAGGACTGGGTATAGTAACTGCAAAGGCAATTGGAATCTGACTGACATAGTCAATGAGACAATTTCTGCACAGTACCAACAGGAGGATTGACATGAGGAAGAACTTAGCAATAATACTATTACTATTCCCTGTTTTGAGCTTTTCTCAAGAGTTAGCGACATTCTTGATACTTAATGATATAGGTGCATATAAATATAGACCTAAAAGGACGGGTGAAATGTATGGCAGCAGTGGTACTCTGATACCAACAGGTCATTTTGATTCAGACCATAATGATACTACGTACAAGACGAGATATGTGCATCCTGTAACAATCTTGGGTGTTGACGTTCAGGTCACCCAACATGCGGGCAGCGATTCGGATAAATGGCTGCTGCATGAGGTGGAGCGGGTATTTAGGAACTACTATGGGATGCCCGGAGATAGCTATGTCATAAGGCAGATAAACGGCAATAGCATAATGGCTGCAGGTACAGGAGGATGGCGCTATGTGTGGCTGAGTGGCAATAAGGTGGTGAACATACAATACACCGATCTTCAGATGAGCAAGTCTGAACCGCTCGAAGTTGTGCAAGCATATCTGACAAAGCACCCATCAACACTTCCTGTCATGTCCTCCTCTGATTTAAGAACACCTGAAAACAAGGCCAAATGGATCAAAGACGAGATGGAACGGAGGTTGTGGCTCTGTGACAAGTGGAGCATGCAGTATCAGCTAGGTAAGGTAACGCAGAGTGACATGATCAGAGAACTGGTCGAGCACATGACAGTCTTTCTGGACTACCGGGACAGATACTACGGCATCAAGGCAGATGATGAGAAGATGGCTCTTTCAAACTATCTGCTTCAGAACAACGGCACAGCTATCAGGAACAGGCTTTCAGAATACAAGACGTGGTGGGGCGCAAACAAGGGGAGGGTAATCAGCCTGCCGTAGAATAAGTATGCAATGAGGAAGAGAGGATGGCAACTGTATAGAGCGATCAAGTGGCTGACGACTGCTATAACAGGTGAAAGGTATGAACAAAAAGAAGAGTGATAAGAGATTCTGGACAATTTTGGTTTTGTTGCTGATAAGTGGAGGGAGTTTGTTTTTTTCAGCAACAGGAGTGTTTTCAGGATACTCCTCTGCCGCTGCTGCATCCCTCGACATCATCCAGCTCCTTAAGATTTCTCCGCAGGACCAGCGGGCGATTATCAAGACGGCTGACGGACAGATGCAGATCATCAAGGTCGGTGATTCGCTCGGAGAGGACGGCAAGGTGGTTGAGATTGTGCAGGGAAGAGTCGTTATCGAAGAGCAGACAGAGCAGGGCGTCGAGACGGTAATTATCCGGCTCGAAGGCGGGAAACAGAAGATCGAGCGCGTACGAAAGGCGCCTGAAAAGCAGCAGGCGCTGCATGCGCCGACAATCAAGAAAAGCAAAGAATGACAACGTCGTTGCTGATTGATAGAACAGGGCTGTACGCGGAGCGATCAGGGAGTTACTTGCTTTTATGCATTAATCATCGCTATTAACTGAATACATTATTCCGAGGGGGAAGAACAATGCTGGGAGAATTCTTCAGGAGCGTCGGCCGGCTGAAATTACTGTATTGTATCATGGTCGTGAGCCTCTTCTTGTCCCTCCCCAAACGCTCTTACCCCCAGGACTTTACCGCCCAGACCCTCGGCGATTACGGCAGCATTACCGTTATGGAAGTAACGGGCAATTACGATGCATTGAAGCCCGACGGCACTCTCCATAATGTCCCTCGCGAAATCATCGCAAAAGAGTTCTTCAGAACGCATAAAGATGAGTACGATTTTCTCATCATCTTCTCCAACTTCGATTTCAAAATGCCGGAGGCAGAGGCTGAGGCCTTCTATCTCGGCGTCAAAAACGATACCCGGGGAATAGGAAAGCCGCTCTTCGATTACACGCAGTCGACAGGGAGTAACGGAAAGCTTCAGGGCATCGTTGACATGGGGTATACCGCCAAACTGGTGATGGATCCCCTGAATCCCGGATTCGAAGAAACACTCTATATTCTCGACCATGAGCTGCTGCACCGGTGGGGAGCATACGTGAAATTCAGGGATGCGAACGGCGCGATCAGCACCGCGCTGCTCGGCAGGGATGGAGCGCACTGGAGCTATCTGCTCGATTCGTACGGCTCGGTGCTTTACGGTAACCAATGGCAGAACAACAACGACGGGTCCTTCACCTCGACTGCTGCACGAAAGTATTATAGTCCCCTCGATCTTTACTTGATGGGCTTCACTGATAAGTCGCAGGTTCCGCCCATGCTGCTTATCGAGAGCCCGCATATCGACCCTACGCAATTGCCGAAGGTCGGCAGTACTATCACGGGCACGCCGCGCTACGTTACCATCGACGATATTATCGCGGCTGAGGGCGAAAGGATCCCCGGCGTTTCGGAGTCGCAGCAGTCCTTCAGTGCGGCATTCATATTCATTACGACGCCCGGCACCTATACCGGCGATGAGCTGTACGGTCTTGAGACGGTACGGGATGGATGGCAGACGAGGTTTTCTATTGTCACGGACGGCAGAGGGCTTGTTCAGGTAGCGGTCAAACCGAAGGATGATACACCGACCAATCCTGGCGTTATACCGCCTCCTGCGAATCCCCGGACCCTGCCGCCGAGCATCAATGACGGTGTCACATGGCTGGTCAACAGTCAGCAGGCCGACGGCAGCTGGATGGACCTCACGCAGACACGAGAGCGCGATACTGCGGAAGTTGTGTTTGCGCTGCGGAGCTTTGGTGCAGCGGAGCCGAGCTATACGACGGGGCTCCAGTGGCTCAGCGGGATAAACCCGGTGAATATCGATTATCTCTCGCGGAAGATTGCGGCACTCTCAGTCTCGGGACAGGACGTAGGTACGCTCGTGAGCGATCTGCTCTCCCGGCAGAATGCTGATGGAGGGTGGGGCAGCGGCAAAGCTTACATGAGCAATACGCCTGACACTGCCCTGGCGTTGAAGACGCTGGCTGCTGTCGGGTACACGGATCAATCTGTCATTTCCAAGACCATCGACTATCTTAAAACCCGGCAGAACGCTGACGGAGGATGGGGAAGCGATGACGGGAGCAGCACTATCGAGGTCACGGCAAACGTGCTCTCGGCATTCAGCCGATACCGGAATGCATACCAGCTGCAGGACTCTATAGCCCCGGCTATTGCATCGATTATGCAAAAGCAAAACCCCGACGGCGGCTTTGGAAACAGCCCGAGCACTATCTACGATTCAGCGCGAGCGGTCTTGATTCTGAAAGAGTTCGATGCGCCTGGAGAGAGCACGGACAAGGCACTTGCCTATATTCTTGCCCACCAATCGGAGAATGGAAGCTGGTATGAGAGCCCGTACCAGACAGCGCTCGCTGTAAACGCGGTATGGAAAGCGACCGTTGATCCCGATCTGGCGATCAAGAACAGCGATATCACATTCACTCCCTCTACGGTCACGAGCCTTCCGGCAACCGTTACGGTTACGGCGACCATAGCGAATACTGGGCGTACCGACGTGCCCCAGGCAACAATCGTGCTCTATGAGGGGACGCCTGCCCAATCGAGCAAGGCAGGAGAGCAGACCGTTGCCGTCGCCGGTCAGTCAACGGCGGTCGTAACGTTCCCCGTTACTATCAGAGATGGCAATGAGCATTGGTTTTTCATTGCACTTGACCCTGATAATCTCGTGAAAGAGTCAAACGAGGCGAACAATGCGGCTTTAAATATCATCAACCCTGAGGCGACGTATGATTTCGAGATACACTCTTCCGATGTTACGGTCTCTCAGAACCCCGTGGATATCTATCAGAATGTAGCGATTACCTCAAAGATAACCAACAGGGGCACCATGAATGCCTACAATGTCCAGGTGAAATATTACCTTGACGAGCCTGGAGCGCCTTTTGAAATCGCGACGCAGACGGTACAGATTCCTGCAAACACCACTATAAGTAATGAAGTTATCTGGAAAGCAGATAAAGCGGGCACGGACCTCCCTCTTATTGTTCTCGCCGATCCCTTCGATACGTTTACCGAGCTTTCGGAGGCCAATAATAGAGCAACAACCTCGCTCACCGTGAACGGCTCGACCGATCCCAACCTGGCCATATCGTACAAGGATATCGTCATTACGCCCAGTCCGGCGAACGACCGCGGAAACGCAATCATCTCAGCCGTTGTAAAAAACAATGGTTTTTCTGCAGCGTCCAATATAGCGGTGAGCTTCTATAAAGGCGTGCCGGGGGCGGATGGCATCCTTATCGGCACGCGAACAATCCTCTCTCTCGGTCCCGGCGAAAGTGCAGCGGCTTCCGTAGATTGGTTGAATATCCAGGGTTCGGGCGAGAGGATTATCTATGTCCAGGTCGACCCCGCTCACCAGATAACTGAGGTAAGTGAGGATGACAACGATGCATTTGTAACTCTGGCGATTCGCAGCCTGCCTGACCTTGCCGTATCGTCCAACGCATTAGTACTTACCCCTGCCACGCCGAAAGAGGGGGATTCCGTCTCGATCAACGTTACTGTCCAGAACAGGGGAGAGCAGGGCGCCGCGAACGTGCTGCTCAGGATGAGCGAGGGAGGCACGGTGATCGGCTCTCAGATCATATCCTCGATTGCAGGCAATTCCCAGGCTGCGGTGCCGTTCACCTATGCTACTGCAGGGAAGAAAGGATCTCATCAGATAACGGTCGTCGTCGATCCTGATAGTGCCATCATGGAACAAAGCAAGGAAAACAACAGCGCCTCGCGAAGCTTCGGCGTGCAGGATGCGAATCTCTGGCTCACTGAACGCTATATCTCTCCGAATGGCGATGGAATAAAAGACAATACGCAGTTCTCCTTCAGGCTGGATGTGGCGCAGACCGTGCAGATCGTCCTTATCGATGAGAAGGGAGCAGCGGTAAGGACCTTCAGCGGCATCGATTTCGAAAATACCACCGGGGGAATGATCACCTGGGACGGCCTGAATGATGAAGGGACGGTAGTTGATGACGGCGATTATCAGATCCAGGTGGTCGACACAAATGGAAGAACACTCGGCAGCCTGCTCATCACCGTTGATACTAACCGATCACCGCTGGCAGAGGCGATAAGCACCAGGTACCTACTCAACAGCAATCTCACCTGCATGCTGCCTCAAATATACAATAGCCAGTGGGCATGGTTTCCGGATGAAAGCGGGATTCTCTTCAGAATCTACGATCCTGATCAGAACGCTCCTGAATATCCGACCGGTCTTTATGCGATGTCGCCTGATGGCGATGATATTCTCAGATTGATACCGGCACAGTGGGGTTGGGGGGGCGATCCGCTCTATGACTACCGCTTATCTGACTATGCGCTGTCTCCGAATGGAGAGAAAGTCATACTTACTGTCATAAAGCGCAGCAAGAAGGTCTGGAACGATGGCTCCAGCCAGCTCTGGATTGTGGATAGAGATGGAAGGAATTTGACACTGCTCGACTCCTTTGATCTATCTAAAGAATGGAGATTCCTGGAGGATGTCGCATGGTCTCCTGACGGGGAGTATGTACTCTACAAAGCAACAAATCCCACCGAATTGCGGATTATTACTTCAAGCGGCGGCGGTAAGGCCGTTATTGATGCAAATAATGAAGGGAATATCAGTTTCAGCTTTCTCAGGTGGTCGCCCGAAGACAGAAAAGTAGCATACCCCTTCAGCTTTTATGATTCTGAATGGTATTACAGCGAGACAGTAAGAATCGCGGACATAACAGGCAGCAAGACGGATATCTTTATGCTCAATGGATCATTGACCGAATTAGAGTGGCTCACCAGCCAGAAACTGCTTATGAGGGAGGAGCACTATCAATCAAATGAGCTCTGGCTTATAGATGCAAGCGGTGCAGGAAATCACAGGAAATTATCTGATAGCGCCACTGCCTTCAGTGTCAGCCCCGACAAGACCCGCTTTGTTTTTATCGATGCAACACCTCAGAAATGGGACATGGTGCTTTTTGATGAGGAAACCGGCGGTACCGTTCTCCATGAGTCGCGCTCATTCGAATGGTTTGAAAGCATCAGAGATCTCGCATGGGCCTCGGACGGTACAAAATTGGCATTTATCGATCTTGCTTATGAAAAAATAGATGACTGCCACTATAACGGATATCTCGTTGTTATTGACTTAAGGACTATGGAGAAGAGGGCGTTTAAGGTCTCGGATGCTGAAGACACCTGCATTGTCCCCACGTCGTATCATGTTTATACGATGGAAGGCGGCTCATGGAAAGAGCGGGGAGTGCTTCACTATGACTCGACCTATACAACAAAAGAGCTGGATCTCACAAGGCATCTGGGTGCAACGGCAGGCGCCTACAGCATCAGAATAGCTCAGCAGGGTCTCGATGCCGCCCATATCGATTATGCGGCACTCTCTATCAATGGCAGGCAGTACGGGCCGGTACAGGCTAAAAATCTTTCGAGTGGAGAGGACATTCTCAAGAAGGTTACTGCGAAGGATAACGATGTTGCCGATGCACACAATGCAACGATTGACTTCGAATGGGAGCATGTTCCCGGTGGCGGCAGGATCTCTCTGGTGCTGCACGCACGGGAAGAGGACCTCAGCAAACGCAAGGCATCACCCTTCAGATATCCGGATACCGGGTACTATCCAGTCCAGCTGGAGCACAGCGCTCCGATTACCGTGGACGGCGCTCTTACGTCTGAAGACGGGCTTCCCCATCCTCTTTTCAGGACCTATTCACGACCTGTTACCGGTCATCCTCCAGGGTATAGTTACGGCTATGTAAAGACGGATGGAAGCTATCTCTACGGGGTCCTCGATTTTACCTCGGATAACACTGTTGATAGCGGCAGGGATTGGGGATCAATGGAGATAGCAACTCCCCACGGCAGCAAGACCTATGTTCTCAACGATGTTCGCCAGGAATACGGGAAGACCTCTTTTACCTACACCGCTGCCGTTAATTATCAGCATAAGGTCTATGAGTTCAAGATACCGCTCAGTGAAATAGGAGCTGAAGAAGGGGACACCATCAATGTTGCCTTCCGCGCCTACGGCACTGCCGCAGGCGGGGGGAGTGCCGACGGTATTTACTACGAAGGCCATTTGCAGTGGCTCAGCGATAACCTCTCACTCATCGCCCAGGATACCAATGGCGCTTTTACTCTTAACTCAGACAGCGGTGGAAAGTCATATCTGCCGGTTGAAGGTGAATTGAGGGGAGTATCTCCATTGGGTAGATATGTAAATTATGAAGCCTCTATCGACCCTTCGAGCGCCTGCTCCGGCAGGGGCTATAGCGATCTGTGGGCGATGAGCTCTCTGCTCAATCTTACTGCTGATGTGAGGGCCGCCAAAGAAAAGTCCTTTGTTGTGCTTAAAGGAATCGCAGCGGACCTCAACTTCGAGGGATATAAACTCGAATATGCCGATGTGAAACAGCCGAACAGTTGGAACCTTATCAGTCCGCCTTCTGATATCCCGGTCGTGAACGGTCCGCTCGCAGCCTGGGTGCCTCCCTATGAGGGGACATTCTACGTTAAACTGACGGTCTGGGATAAGGCGGGAAATACGAGGAGCGAAAGAAAGCGGGTATCCTGGGGACTCTCATCAGCAATAACCGGCATCTATAAGAGCCTTGAGCAGTTCTCGCCCAATGAGGATGGGATAAAAGACAGCTTCGAGCTCCATTACAGAATCTTGGAACCGGTGCATCTGGAGTTCACTATATTTGATGAGAACAGCAACCTTGTACGGACGCTTCTGAGGGACTACACCGTTCCGGCAGAAGACTTCATCGTCTGGGACGGCAGCGATGAATCCGGCAGAATCGTGCCGGATGGTAACTACTTGGTCAGGATTTTTGACTATGAGTTTTTTGTCGAGGTCGATACGACCCCGCCGACGCTCAAGCTAAAGATAAGCCCGTTTGACCAAGGGACTCACACCGTTGAGCTTTCAGGCTATGCCGTTGACAAGGAACTGAAACAGTGGGTTATCGAGTACGGTGAGGGCGAGAACCCCCGGGAGTGGTATGAGTATGCGAGCGGAGATGGTCTGCTCGTGGAAAGAGATGCCCGGGGAGAGGCCGTTCTCGATCCGCTAAAGGAAACGAGAATACAGAAATTTCCTGAAGGATTAGTTGAGAGGCTGGTCGGGAAGCGGTTCAGAATTTCGGCGGAGGATTTTGCAGGTAATAGAAGTACGGTAGTGGCAAACCTTCTCGAAGAAAAGATAGCGCTTCTCCAGTGGGATGACATGCCTGTATTGGCTTCACCGGTACTGCCTGCTGCTAAGGCAAGGCCCGGGCTTCACAACATTAAGGGACTGGAGACCGTAGGGCTGCCCTTGAGCAGCATGACCATGGAGTATTGGAATGGAGCGCAATGGCAGGAGGCGGCGTCGATAATGGATCCGCAATCGGGCATCGTGGTTCTGCAATGGGACACCTCCAGTCTGGATATTGAGGACATCGGTGCCATAAGGATAAAGGCCGTTGACCAGATCGGAAACGCTTATTATTCCAGTACGCTCGTTACGGAATCGATATTCGGGATAAGCAGCACCTGTAATGCGGAGGCCGTCGCCTCGAATTCTCTCTTTGAAGATATTACCTCCCTAAGGCTTTCTGTACAAAGCAAACAGGATAGCCGTTATGCAGAATGGACTGATTACAAGATCTATGACATCGCCGCAGGCAGCGCCGTGCCGAAAGGACTGTTTTTTCTGCCGCTCCCCTTAACGACGAACGGTATGGAGTACGGCATCAGGATGACCGGTATCGGTGTCGGTGGAACAGTGTATGTGAGTAGTACCGCACAGTATCCGCCGTTGTGCCTGAATGTCACCCTAAACGTAGAGTACGCCGAGACGGAATGCGGTACCTTATCGAACAAAGCGAAACTCTCGACAAAGATCGAGGGCCAAAGCCTGAAGGGGGATGTAGCATTAAAAACATTGGAGTATTCGCTCGTGAAACCGGATGGCCGACAGCTCCTCCGTAGATTTGACATACCCAAAGAGGGAATGGGGAGTATCGTGATCGATACCGCTTCCCTGGCGGAGGGAGCGTATACGGTAGAAGCAGCCGTCAAATATACCGATCTCGCCGAAGGCAGTACTCTTGAGCAGCCTGCTGAAAAGACGCTTGTAGTCGACCATACGCTTCCCAATGCTCAAATAACCTATCCCGGAAAAAACCTTATGATCTGCCCCGTGCGAATCTCCGATCCCAAAGGTGACTGGTATGGGATACCGGTGGAGGGTATCGCGACGGATAACGGCGACATGGACAGATATGAGCTGTACTACAGTATCGGTGAGAATCCGGATGTATGGGTTCCTGCTATCACGAGGCTGAACGGCAAAGATATCCCTGTTTCGGGAAATAAACCTATAAAAGGCCAGTTAGGGCTGTGGGACATCTCCGCCCTGAGAGGAACGAGCTACTCACTCCACCTGAAAGTGATCGACAGTGCTGGAAACGTAAGCTGCGCTCCCGCAAGTTTCTCAATGGATACCCTGGTCGAGATACCGCTGCTTTCAAACGACAAATATTTGTTCTCGCCAAATAGCGACGGGATGCTCGACGATGTAGCGACAACTTATAGAATCGAGGAATACACTACCGTTGATATAGAAGCGTTCAAGGCGCTGAGACAGGCGGACGGCTCGTACCTTCTCGATGCAGCGCCGATCAAAACCATGGCCGCGGGTCTCCCGCACCTGGGCGGACAGGGAAGCCTTCTCTGGGACGGCAACGATGGTTCCGGAGTTCCCGTGCCTGACGGCGTTTACGGGATTGCGGTGCTCGCAAAGGATTCCTGTGGAAACACCGCTATGAAGTGGGCGGCTGCCGAAGTGGACACCACTGCGCCTACAACGGTGATTTCCCATCCCCTTCCTTCTGATCCGCTCGGCACCATTGTCGAGGTAAAGGGGACGGCAAGCGATCTGCATTTCAAGAACTATGTAGTGGAAATAGGCCAGGGTGATGCTCCTGAAGCCTGGAGCACGGTTTCATCATCAACCCCTATCCCTGTCGTAAACAATATGCTCGGCACATGGAACACGTTCGGCCTCGACGGGCGCTGGACTATCAGGCTTACGGCATACGACACTGTTGGAAACAAGAATGAAACAAAAACGACTGTCGATCTGGGGGCAAGGAAAACGCTTATTAAAGACCTTGGAGTGGCGCCACGGCTCTTCTCGCCGAACAGCGACGGCAGGCTCGACACCACTGCGGTAGCATACGAGCTCACCGATGCCTGCCAGGTGCAGATTGAGATTCTCGATTCCGCTGGTGTGGTGAGAAAAACGTATACCGGCACGACGCCGTCGGCCGGACGTTACACCTATTCCTGGGACGGCAGGGACTCCACGGGAACGGCGATGGTTCCCGACGGAAGCTATACCGTTAAGTTTACTGCAGCGCTCTCGTCGAACCCCCCAATTGCGCAGACCGAGTCGGTAACCGTGTCCGTCGATACGACGATGCCGACCGTGGATATGAAACAGCCCGTCAGCGAAGCCTATTTCAAAAGTGATATCGCGGTCAACGGGACTATCGCTGATACTAACATTCTCGAATATGCGGTAAGTTACTCCGGCGGTTCCTCTGCCGCGCTGCTCGATCAAGCCAGCCAGAGCAGAGAGGGCTATACCTTTGGCCTGCTCAGCGAGCTTGCCGAAGGCAATTACCTTCTCACCGTTAAGGCGAAAGACCTTGCTGAAAACACCAACGAGAAGAACATTGCCTTTGTTATCGACAGAACACCGCCGAAAGTCACCCTTGATACGCCGAAAGGAGGAGAATACCACGGTTCGGACAAAGGCATCATTACTGTTACGGGCGCCATTGTCGAGCAAAATCTCGAAATGTATGCGCTGCGCTACGGGGCTGGGGACGTTCCTGCGCAGTGGATCGATCTGCTGAGCGGGGCAGCGGTTCCTTCCAATCCGCAGCTCTACTCGTGGAAGGTCGGCAAGAATGACGGTATTCCCGACGGCGCGTATACGGTGCAGCTCTCTGCAAAAGACAAGGCCGGATCGACAGGAGAAGCGCGTGCAAAGATCATCGTTGATAATACCCTGCCCGAGGCGGCGATCACGTCGCTCAAGGATGGTGAATATGTCCGGTCTGCAATCGAAGTCAGAGGAAGCGCATCGGATACGAACCTTGATACGTACACGCTCGAAGTTTCGGAAGGGGTGTGCAGCGCCGCGTTCAAATGGATCACGATCAAAGCCTCGACAGCTTCGGTAAAGGACGGCATCCTGGCGACGTGGCAGACATTGCCGCCTGATGGAGCGTACTGTCTCAGACTCACTGTGCTCGACAAGGTCGGCAACAAGGCCGAGACGAGCGCCGGGATAAAGGTCGATACGCATCCGCCGGCAGCGCCGGTGCTCTCGGGCAAGATCGAGAGCAAATCCAATGCGCGGCTTGAGTGGACACCGAATGGAGAGTCCGACCTTGGCGGATACGCCCTTTACCGGAACGGACAGAAGGTTACCGCATCGGTGATAAAGGAGAGTACCTATTTCGACCAGAACCTCGCAGAGGGCGAGTACTCCTATATCGTTACTGCAATCGATAGGGCTGGCAATGAGAGCGCTCACTCGAACGAGATAAAGCTCAAAGTTGATATGACAGGCCCTGATGCCAGAGTTCGCGCTCCACAAAATGGAGCAAAGATAAGCGGACTTGTCGATATCAAAGGGACTGCGTACAGTCCCGATGATTTCAAGCAGTACAGGGTGTATATCGGGCGGGAGACGAATCCATCGGAGTGGGGTCTCATCAGAACCTCTCCCTTAGCCGTAGCCTATGGCTCTTTGGCCCAATGGGATACTCTGGGGCTGTCCGAGGACATCTATTCGATAAAGCTGGAAGCAGAAGACCTCACGGGCAACACGACCGTACACCACATCACGGTTGCAATCGATAACGCTCCTCCTTCTGCGCCTCTGCTCATCTCGGCAGTGCCGAACGGTTCGGAAATAGCGCTTACCTGGAATGCGAACACCGAATCGGACCTCGCCGGCTATCTCCTGTATCGCAATGACCAGCTTGCCAATGTCTCGGGAATCGTCGTAGGAGACCTCAAAGCGTACTTGATCGCGGCAACGTCGTATCTCAATAAGGCGCTGCCTGACGGCAAGCATAAATACTATCTGGTAGCAGTGGACCAGGCAGGAAACATGAGCGAGCAATCCAATGCGCTCGAAGTCACGATCGACACCCGTCCACCACATGCAACGATTGTCGAGCCGCTGAATGCATCAAAGTTCCAGGGGAAAGTCCTTGTGAAGGCGGAGTCCCCTGACACTGATATCGCGTCGGTAGCGTTCCAGTTCAAGAGGGCACAGGATAGTGCGTGGACCAATCTCGGTACCCCCGTTCTGCAGTTGCCCTATGCTCTTACCATGGACCCGCTCAGTCTGGGCATGATCTATGGCGATTACCACCTCCGCGCAATAGCCACTGACCAGGGAGGCAAGACCGATCCTTCGCCTGCCTTTATAACAGTTACCTTTACGGATCTGACCCCGCCTGATGCACCGATCGATCTGAAGGCATTGACCAGCGGAGTCGATGTCACGCTCACATGGAGCATGACCTCTGAGGCGGACGCGAAGGGATATTACCTTTACCGGATATCCGAAGGATCGAAGGTAAAAATCAATAGCGCAATGATCAGTGAAAAGACGTTCAAAGATAACGGGCTTCCCGACGGTACCTATACCTATGAAGTCACTGCTGCCGATACCTATAACAACGAAAGCAAGCCCTCAAACGCTGCATCGGCAAAGATCTATGCTCCTCTCCTGACACAGCCGTATACCCCTGCGAGTCAGAAAACAATTCCGCTGGCCGGGAGCGGCGCTGGTCCATACAATTCGGTCGAGTTCTTTGATGATAATGGTTCCGGAACGGTTTCCGTGGGTTCGACGATTACTGACGGGCAGGGGAACTTCACCTTCAATGCGGTGCTTGCGCTCGGTCTGAACAAGCTGACTGCCAGGGCAACGGACAATGCCGGCAATACCAGCAGGACCTCGGAGATTGTAGCAGTCGTTTACAACGAGCCGCCGACGCCCCCGACGGGGCTGACAGCAGCAGCGCAGGACTATACGGTTTCGCTCACCTGGGATACTCATCCTGAGGCGGATGTCGTTGGGTACAATCTCTACAGGAACGACGAAAGGATAAACCAGCCGGTGCCGGTATATTCCGGAACAGCAGATGCCTCTTCCTACTATTCGTATCCTTCGAATGCATTCGATGGCGATCCTTATACGTATTGGGCGTCGCGATACGGTTATGGCACGTTCAATCCTGCCTGGTGGGAGATAGCACTGCCTGCTCCTGAATTGATCAGCCATATTTCGATCTTGTGGGGCAGCAGGACAGACTCTCAAGGGAATGAAATGCTCTATGCGGGAAAGGACTTCGAGATCCAGGTATGGACCGGCTATAACTGGATTACACAGGCGAAGGTGACCGGGAATACTGCTAAAGACACCGGTTTTGACTTTTCCCCTTCTTACAGGACTGATAGAATCAGGATTTATGTGACCGATACAACAGATTCCCAATACTCAAAGCAGGTTAGGATCTCGGAGGTCGGCCTTATCAAAGAAAACCCGATAGCCGCAGTATCGTACCACGACAGTAACCTTCGTGATGATAATTATACGTATACGCTTACCGCTGTCGATTACTACGGGCTCGAAAGCAGCCCTTCTCAGAGCGCGACAGCCGCAGTGGGAGATGTCGTCCCTCCTGCAGCGCCGCTCGGACTCACTGCCGCTGCCGTTGGTTCAGCGATCAACCTTACGTGGACGGCGGATGCAGAACCTGAAGTGGTCGGGTTCAACATATACCGGAACACCGGTCAGGGCTGGATGAAGATCAATGCTTCACCCGTGGCGGCAACGATCTATAGCGATACCGGCCTGCCGAACGGCACGTATATGTACCGGGTTACGGCCCTGGATGCCGTTCTGAACGAAAGCGCGCCATCTAATGATGCATCGGCAACCGTCTCTACCATTCCGCCGCAGACGCCAACGCATCTTACGGTCGCCCTGGTGCCGGAAGGGAGCGCACTCGATCTTGCCTGGAGGTATACCGGCGAGCCGGTAAGCGGTTTTGCGCTCTACAGGAGCACAACCGCGGGAGGACCGTATTCGAGAGTGTTCAACGCTCCGGACGGCACAGTGTCCCATCGCGATACGGGTCTAACAAACCGTGTTCCCTACTACTATGTAGTTGCCGCAATCGACGCACTCGGCAATCAGAGCGGCTATTCCAATGAGGTTATGGACATACCGGCTGACACGATCTCTGCTGCGCCGCCGAAGCTCTTCTATCCGACCATGCCCGGAATACCTGTGGTACGGTACACCGATAGGACCGCTGTTGCAGGGAAAGCAGAGCCCGGGATGACTGTCGAGCTTTTCCAGAACGGTGTTTCAGCCGGCACCACCGCGGCTGCGGCGACCGATATCGCATCACTTGAAATTCCCCTCGACAGAGATGCCTACGACTTTGCGCTCTCACCGGACGGGCAGCTGCTCGTCCAGGTGAAGAATGATTCCCTGTGGCTCCAGAATCTCTCTACCGGGGAGACGAGGCAAATAGTTCGAGATGGATACGGTCCGGTCTGGTCTCCTGAGGGGAGAAAACTCGCCTATCGATTCACCGATGAGCAATGGAATGAGCGTATTGGCATATACGACTTCTCGACAGGGAAGATCATTCCGTTGACCGATGACCACAACGTGTATGAAAGGAAACCCTCGTGGTCATTCGACGGTATGACGGTTGCCTTTATCAGCACACGCAGTGGATCGGATGACGTGTGGATAAAAGATCTCGCGACAGGAGCCGTATCACAGATTACTGAAAATAAGCACGTCGACAATGCAAAGCTCTCTCCTGATGGAACGAAGCTTGCCTATTTCATAGGGGGAGTGCTTACTGCAATCGATATCGCGAACGGGAGCTCCGTGCAGATAGACGATAATGCTGATGCATACTCCCTCGAGTGGTCTCCCGACAGCACGAAGCTGGCATTCGTGAGCTATAGAAACGGCAGGTCGGATATCTTCATAACCGATACGGCAGGCCAGAGCCAAACGCAGCTCTCTTATATCAATACCGACACCTTCAACCCGTTGTGGTCCCCCGATGGACAGCGTATCCTCTATGCAACCTGGGATAGCAGAGGCCCGATGCTCTGGACCGCTGCTGCAGAGGGACAAGGCCAGGATCATATGCTGAAACAGCTTGTGCAGAGCATCGATATGCTCTTCTGGCCGCAATCGGGCGACATCGCCCATGCCGATAACGGCGTAATGACTGCAATCCGCCCTGCAGGACACTTTATCTTTAGCGAAGTAGTGCTCTCTCGAGGGGAGAACACTTTTTATGCCGTTGCCATTGACGATTCGGGCAATGCAAGCCAGCCCTCCGGAACCATCTCTGTTACGCTGGATACTGCTTTGATGCCTGACCTGGAGATATCCCTGGATGATATTTTCATCTATCCTCCTTACCCGAACAAGGGGGAAGAGGTCGCCGCCTATGTCTCGGTATGGAACAGAGGGGGGATCGCTGTTGCCGACGCCGCACTCGACCTTTATCTCCTTGAGCCTGCAGGGACGATGGATCTGCTCACGACGACCACGATAGCCTCTATAGCACCGGGTGCGGCAGAGGTCGTTCATCTGCCGTGGAGTGCGGATAGGATCGGCACGTACACAATCATCGCGATGGCGGATCCCGGTGGTGCCCTCCGCGAAAGTAACGAAGAGAACAACCTTGCCATGAAAGCGGTGAGCGTCATGAGCAGTGAGGGCATCGTCATGACACTGAAGACCGATGCCGACAGCTATCAGACAAACGCGGATGCAACGATCTCGGTAACGCTGGGCAATTCCGGCAGAGAGGTCGATGGTACGCTTATGCTGACGATCGAGGACGACAGCGGCGTTCCCCTTGCACAGCTGAATCCGGTGGGAGTATCACTGCCGTACGCTGCGACTAGAGATATTGGATTCGTCTGGAACACGGGCGTGACCTATTCGGGCCACTACCGCGGGGTAGCCCGCCTGAGCAACGGCTCGGGTATTCTGGCTGAGAGCACAGCTTCCTTTACGATATCACCCGATCTGACGGTGACTGCTGCCGTAACCACCGACAAGGCCGAGTACGGCGCTCAAGAAAAGGTAGCGGTACATGTCGACCTGAAAAATATCGGAAGTAACTACGTCATTCAGGAATTGACCGCACGCCTCACCATCGCCAGGAATGACGCTCTCATTGTCTTCTCTGAGGAAACAGTGCTCAGAAATCTCATGCCGCAGACGACTAACGAACTGAATGCACAATGGGACACCGGGCTTTCAGTCCCCGGCGCATATAGTGCATCCGTCGAAGCCGTTATCGACAACCGCATTGTCGCTACCGGCACGACCCTCTTCATGGTGGGCCAGTCGGGGGATATCTCCGGCAGCATAACAGCGACTCCGGCTGCCGCGGTCTATAATCAGCCGGTTCACATTGCATATGTTCTCAAAAATAACGGGAACAGCGCGATCAGCGCGCTTCCCGTGAAGATCACGATTATCGATTCCGAGACTCAGACGGTCATGGACAGCGGTGAGGCACTTGTTGCTCTGCCGATGGGCGGTTCTCAGGCAGGCTCGATGAGCTTTGATACGCGGGGATATCGATTAAGAGGCTATACAGCAACGCTCAAAGTCATGCAAGAGGGGAGCGCAAAAACAGTCTCGACCACCTCATTTGTAGTCAGGGATGCAACACCCCCTTCTATTTCCGTGCTGGCGCCTCTCGCTGACAGCTACTACAAAGCACGGTTTGATCTTGCCGCGCTCGTCACGGACGATGTCTCGGGCCTGGACAAGGTCGAGTATAGCGTCGATGGAGACGTATGGAAGCTTCTGCCAGCAGCAGATCGTGCGGCCGGGCGCTATTCGCTGCCCTGGACCCCTGCAAAGAGTGACGAAGGCGCCCATACCATAAGCTTCAGGGCAACAGATGCGTCGGGGAACAGTGCCGTTACCAGCGGGATACCTTTTCTCATTGATATCACTCCTCCGGCCATTTCCCTCTCCGGAGCAGAGCAGGGCAAGTACTACAGCAACGATGTAACACCTGTTTATAGCGCCTCGGATTCTCATCTCCTCACCGTAACCGGGATTCTTAATGGAGTCTCGTTTACGAGCGGGACAACAATCGTTGCTGAAGGCGGCTACGAGCTTGTGATTACGGCGACCGATAGAGCTGGGAATATGTCAAAGTATCCCTACACATTCATGATCGATAAAACCAAGCCCTCCGGCAGTATAGCACTCCAAGGCGCTCAGTTCGAACAAAACGATTTGCTCATGGTTGCGGGGACGACTGTCTTTTCCCTCAGCGGCAAGGATGAGGGGAGCGCTATCTCAGGGCTTGCAAAGCTCGAATACAGAATCAATGAGAGCCCCTGGAGCATCTATCACAATCCCTTTGTCCTTGCCGGTGTAAGCGACGGAGCGGTTCGGATCGACTACCGGGCGGTCGATCGGGCGAATAATGTTGAGGATTTCCATACGCTCTCGGTTATTGCCGATACGGCCTCTCCGTTAACAACGCTCTCGGTCGGTGCTCCCCGGCATACTACGCAAACGGGTGAGCTATACGCCACAAAGAGCTCCGTGATAACCCTCTCGGCCTCCGACGCATCGAGCGGAGTGGCTAAAACGGAGTACCGGATCGACAACGGGGAATGGACAGTATATGCGCCGTTCACCATCGCGCTCGAAGGAGCGCATACCCTTTCGTATCGCAGTATCGATAACCTCGGTGCCGTCGAAGAAACAAGGGAAGCGGTTATCGTTATCGACAACACCCCGCCGGTTACGGTGCTCACTGCCAGCGAACCGATCTACCGCGGCAGTGACGGGACCCTCTACGTACGCGGGAACACGATCTTTACTCTTGCAGCAGCCGATACTCTTTCGGGAGCCGCGGGAGCAGAATACCGTATCGATGGGGGATCGTGGACTGCGTATGCGCCATTCACCCTGAGTAACGGAGGCCGCCATACTATCCATTACAGGAGCAGCGATAGTGTGGGGAATATCGAAATAGAGAATTCGCTCGATGTTGTGCTCGATGATACGCTGCCGGTATCAGTGCTCGGTATCGGGGCACCGCAGTATAGCGCAAACGGAGCCCTCTACATAAACGGCACGACGGCAATAACCATAACAGCAACGAGCAGCGGAAGCGGGATAAAGAGCATCGAGTACCGTATCGACAGCGGCCCTTATGCTGCTTATACCGGGCCGGTTACGCTCGGTATCCACCCCGAAGGTGAACACACCGTCACCTACTACGCTACCGATAATTTAGGTGCAAGAGAAATCGCACGGGATAAAACGGTTGTGCTCGATATGACGCCGCCCCAGACGACGATTACTGTTTCCGATCCTCTCGAAGGGAGCGGCAGCATCTCAACAAAGACACTCTTTACATTGCAAGCGACTGATGCGCGCTCGGGAGTAAAGGCACTTATGTATAACGTTGACGACGGGGCCTGGCAGCAGTATGCCGGGAGCTTCAGCCTCTCCGGTCAGAGCGCAGGCGTGCATACCATAGCCTACAAGGCGGTAGATAACGTGCACAACGCGGAGGCGCCGAAGACGATGACCGTTACCCTCAAGAGCGCTGAATTGGATGTCGAAAAAGACATCTCTACGGATACCGCTGTTCTCATTGGAGCATGGGAGGATACTCCCGGTGTCTGCAGAAAGAGACATGACCTCAGTGCCCTTGAGCAGATGCTCACCGCACACGGCATCAAATACCGGGCCGTTTCTACCCAGGATGAGTTTATAGAAGCTCTGCGCTCCGGAAGATATCCGGTTTATCTGCTTCTCGATCTGAAGGAGGGGCATATCAGCAGGGAGATAACAGAGGCGGTGCACTATGGGGATGGGTTGGTCTTCATAAAAACAAAACCCGATGCAGAGCACGCGCTCGATGCGCTCGGCGTCGCGTTCAAAGGACACAGCAGCCAGAGAGGACTGTCCATCACGGTGAAACAGAGTCCGATAAGCGATGCAGGAGTCTTGCCGACGAATGCAGGCGGTAAAGTCATGAAAGCCGAAATTACCTCGTCTACCACGCACAGCCTCGGGGAAGTAATCGATAGGAAGCGGACCTATCCGGTCATTACTGCCAACCAGTACGGGAGAGGTAAAGTTGTTCTGTTCAGCTTCGATCTGATCAACTGTCCCGACAAGGTGAGAGCCGGCGCTCTCCTGGCAAACGCACTCGGTTACGTTGTCCCTGAGGAGCGCCCGGTCAGGCCTCTCGAGAGCGTACCGGTTATGATCGAGGTGGGGAGTGCACAGGGGCCTCTGAGTATAAAGGTCACGGAGCGCCTGCCGAACGACGCTGCTGCGGAGAGCGCCACCCCGCCACTGGTCCAGACGGAAGGAATGATCGTCTGGCAGCAGGCCATAGCTGACCATGAAAGAGCGCAGTTCGAGTATTTCCTTATCCTCCCCGATGCGAGGGGAACATTCACTCCGATAACCGAGCTTGAGTATGAGGCGGGCGGCTCCTATAGCACGTACGGCACCTATCCTCTCCCGTTGACGGTGCAGCATACCTCTATAGAGTTACAGGATAAGATCATAACCGAGCTGATGGCGATGTATCCGGCCTCTCCCTCCGATGCTGCGAATCTGCATAGAGCGATTGATGTTATTTCTCGCCTTGACCGTGCTGCCGGGCTTCGCCACGAGATGGAAGTAAACATCGACAGACTGCTCTTGGCGGCAGATCTGCTGAAGGCCCTCTCGTTCGATGCCTCGAGCGTGCGGCTGAAAGTTGATGAGCTGCTGAAGGTATGGGAGGCGAAATGGTACCGCTCCAACGAGGAGTTATGCAGTGCGGATTGGCAGTGAAGACGACTGTACATAGAGCGGCCATTCAGTGCGGGAAAGAAGAGGGAGATAACCGTAAAGCTCTGATGCACTGAACCGTTCTGACAGAGGCGATCAGCTCCATGTTGCTCGAACATTCAGGGCGGCATATAATTTTATAGAGGGTGTATTCGCGATTCCGGGGGAGGTCGTTGTGGCGATATGCCGTCAGGCCCTCTCTCGTCAGGAAGGCCATCCTTGTGTCCGACGCTCCGTCCTTGCATATTCCGGGAAGACCTGTCCTGATCCTTTCCGCGCGTTGCGGTCTTCCTCCTGTACGCTGCACTCGATAACCATCTGGACCTGCTGTCGGGCCTCTGAACCGTAGCGATCATGAGATAACTAATGATGCGACGTTTCATCAGCGCAGCAGCGATTATGGTTTTCTTTACCCGCAGCGCAGGAGATATGCTGCGCTGCGTTGACGGCCTTGACATTACCGGGGGGCGTGCTAAGGTAAGAGTAGGGGAGGAGTACGGCATGAATGCTTTCGAATCCTACGCGGCTCCCCTCTGGCCCCTGGCAGTCTACTTCCTCGCCGTCGTCGCCCTCGTCGTCTTCATGCTGACCTTCTCGTATCTTCTGGGGCAGAGGCATACGGAGAGACGTACCGGTCAACCCTATGAATCGGGCGTGCCCGTAACCGGCTCCGCACGGCTGCGCATCGATATCAAATATTATCTGCTCGCCATATTCTTCGTTATCTTCGATATCGAAGCGGCGTTCCTCTTCGCCTGGGCTGTCGCGGTCCGCGAAGCGGGCTGGGCGGGATACGCAGAGGTCGTGATCTTCATCGCGGTCCTGCTCGCCGCGCTCGTCTATCTCTGGAGAGACGGTGCGCTCGACTGGGGAATGCCCTGGCGCAGGCATTATCGGGGCAGATCGCGAGAGGCGGGGTGAGCTGAGATGGAATGGTCACTGCAGAGCGCAAACGCAGCGACGGCGGACGAGACCGCTCCCGCGCCGGCAGCTACCCGCAGGAGCGTGGCGCTCGCAAAGCTCCAGGACCTCCTGTCCTGGGGACGGAAGAACTCGCTCTGGCCCTTTAACTTCGGCCTCTCCTGCTGTTACATCGAGCTGGCCTCGAGCCTCACGAGCAAGTTCGATATCGCCCGCTTCGGCGCCGAGGTGCTCCGGAGCACGCCCCGCGAGGCGGATGTGATGGTCGTCGCCGGCACGGTGTTTATCAAAGCGGCGCCCATGGTAAAGCGCCTCTATGAGCAGATGATGGAGCCGCGCTGGGTCATCTCGATGGGCTCGTGCGCGAACTCCGGCGGCATGTACGATGTGTACAGCGTGGTCCAGGGGGTCGACTCGTTCCTCCCGGTCGATGTCTATGTCCAGGGATGCCCGCCGCGCCCCGAGACGCTCATGGAGGGACTCCTGCTGCTCCGGGACCT